>JAQWNW010000042.1 GCA_029246285.1 Paracoccaceae bacterium
TATCCCATTCAGGAATCAAAATTCCATTTTTTACTTTCTTTGCTCATGACTCGGGTAAAAGACCCGCAGAAGCACCTAAACACATGCTTATAGCAATGGGAATTACATCTGCACTTTGTATATTAATTGGTATTTTTCCAGCTACGTTTTATCAGATCTTACCATATGAAACAAACTATGTGCCCTATACCTTTGATCACGTTTTTAGTCAGTTACAATTATTGTTTTTCGCCTTGTTAGCTTTCGCAATTTTGTATCGATATGGATTTCATCCAGCGGAACTTGATGCAACAAATCTTGACACTGACATAGTTTACAGAAAGTGGGCACCTTCATTATTGGGTATGTTGGTTTTAACGTGTCAGAAGGTATATGTTAGATTAATTGCTGCTTTGTTTAAGTTTTTGGAAAATATACTAAGAAAGTTGAATGAGACGCATGGTCCTAAAAGTTTACGAGTAATAGGTTATCCAAGTGGTGCAATGGTTGTAAATATTACGGTCTTGTTTGCTATCGCATTAATAGTCATTTTTGTTAGTTGAGTTAGGTCAAATTAGCTTTAGTTACTGTTCTAACTTTTATAGGAAGTTTTTGATAAAATATGCCTGATAGCCCGTTAGATGAAATCATTAAGCAAGTTCAAATTAATGATATAGCAGAAAACCGCTTAATTCTTTTTAAAAGATTTTTGGATGCTGAATTGTTCATTTTAATAGATGATCCTCAAGATCCAAAACCTAAATTAGTGAATTTAAGAGAGGGCGAAATTTTACTTGGATTTGATACCGAAGAAAAGTTAATGGAATTTGCAGGTGACAACGCGGTTTTTATATCAATGACAGGTCGTAACCTGCTTGCTCAAAATATCTCTGTTGGAATTGCATTGAATCTGACGAATATTGGTGGGGGTTATATTCTTACTAATGAGATTTTAAGATGGTTGGAAAAAAATACTCAAGCTAAACAAGGTAACATTATTAGACACCCGAAGAAAATTGTATCGCCATTAATTGCAAGTGAAACATTTATAAAGTTATTAGATGAGACATTAGCATTGTCGCCGGGTTCGGCGAATTATGCGATTTTAGTACAAGACATTTCAGAAAAAGATACTAACAACTTATTACTAATATTTGTTGAAGCAGGTGAAAGTTTTCAGGATATTCTTACCCAACAGATTTCTGAGGCATTTAAGTTGTCCAATCTTCAAGGCGTGACACTCGACATTATTTTTGCAAAACCTGATGAACAGCTAGTTAAGAAAGCGTTGAAAATTGGTCTTAGGTTTGATTTGCCCTCAATTCAAAAAGCTCCTAAGCCAGAGGCACCAGGTATGGACCCGAAAAAACCACCTGTTTTGAGGTAATTTGAATAAGGATCACCACGGAATTATTTTTCCAGCCCAATCATAAAATTTACCAGTGTCGGTTGGGGTATTGTTACTTATCAGATTAGCAATATTTTTGGCGGCTGTATTGGTTGAAACTTTTGAATGGGAGGTGTATTTTTTTGTCATTTTTGTCTCAACAGTTCCTGGGTGAATTGCTAAAAGGCAGGAATTAGGATGCGTTCGCTTTAATTCAATCGCACTAGTTCGTAAGACTTGATTGAGCGCTGCTTTGGCTGTGCGGTAACTTATCCAACCACCTAAGTTGTTATCTTCAATTGACCCCACTCTCGCAGACAATACAATTACGTGTGATGGGCGATCTTTGGGGATCAATTTGTGTATGCGACTGAGAATTAGAGCCGGACCTAGTGCATTTAAGGAAAATTGATTTAACATTGCGTTTGCATTTAAGCGTTTTATTGACTTCTCAGGCTCATCATTATCTATTTGAACTCCACCTGTGGCGATAATGACTAGGTCGTATATACTTGTTTCACTATCAATATGAGATTTTATATTCTGTTCGTCAGTAATATCAAAGCCATCATTTGATCGAGATAATGATTTAACAAGCTCATAATTTTTTTGGGTCAGATAATAGTCCTGTAGAGCTGATCCGATACCACCTGATGCTCCGATAATTAACACGTTTTTCATATTTTTTCTTTTGTTATATTATGTACAGATTTAGATTTTTTTGATGACTAATCAAACATTCTCTTTTGTTTTGTTTAAAAAACTCCTAGTATAAGTCCATGATGAAAACAAATGGATCAAATTTGCAGCGATATAGTAGTAAGCCGCTATCAATTGACCTACTCCTTAGCAGCCTCTGAGCGTGCCTTGTCCGGGCGCGTGCGCTCAGAGGTTACGCGAAAAGCGCCTTCACTAGAATTTTAATTTAGCTAAGAGAAAAAAATGAAATACTTAAAAGAACAAGAGAATGTTTTAATATTTGATACCACGTTACGTGACGGTGAGCAGAGTCCCGGGGCCACAATGAGCCACACCGAAAAGTTAGAAATAGCTGAGCTCCTAGATGAAATGGGCGTTGATATAATTGAAGCAGGTTTTCCAATAGCATCCGAAGGAGATTTTCAGGCAGTTTCAGAAATAGCAAAACGCTCTAAAAATTCAGTAATTTGCGGATTAAGCCGGGCAAACTTTAGAGATATTGATCGGTGTTGGGAGGCGGTTCAACATGCGACTAAACCGCGAATTCATACGTTTATAGGTACGTCCCCGCTTCATCGACAAATACCTAACTTGACCATGGATGAAATGGCAGATGTGATACATGAAACTGTAACGCATGCGCGAAACCTTTGTGAAAACGTTCAATGGTCACCAATGGATGCAACGCGAACTGAGATAGAATATTTATACAGAGTTGTTGAGATAGCCATTAAGGCGGGAGCAACGACGATTAATATTCCTGATACTGTTGGTTACACTGCGCCAAGAGAGTGTGCGAACCTCATTTCTTCTTTGAGGGATAATGTGCCAGGTGCAGATAATGTTGTTTTTGCTACTCACTGCCACAATGATTTAGGCATGGCGACAGCAAATGCTTTGGCAGCTGTTGAGGCAGGAGCTAGGCAAATTGAGTGTACGATCAATGGATTAGGTGAGCGGGCTGGAAATACCGCACTTGAGGAAGTGGTTATGGCTTTGAGGGTAAGAAATGACATAATGCCTTATCAGACTAAAATAGATAGTACAAAATTAATGAATTTAAGCCGCATGGTTGCAACAGTCAGTGGATTTCAGGTCCAATACAATAAAGCTATTGTTGGAAAAAATGCGTTCGCTCATGAAAGCGGTATTCATCAGGATGGTATGCTAAAAAATGCTGAGACTTTTGAAATAATGCGCCCTGAGGATATTGGTCTGGCTGAAACTAGTTTGGTTCTTGGAAAACATTCGGGACGGGCAGCTTTGCGTGCAAAACTAGAGGATTTAGGATTTGAGCTGGGTGATAATCAACTTAAAGATATCTTTGTTCGGTTTAAAGAATTGGCTGACCGCAAAAAAGAAATTTATGATGATGATTTACTCGCATTGATGCATAATAGTTCTTCAGATGCAGAGCATGATAGTCTTCAAATCAAAAAGCTTAGAGTTGTATGTGGTACAGATGGACCACAAACCGCTGATTTGACAATGTTAATAGATGGAGTTGAAAGTCGAGTAGAGGCAAGTGGTGATGGGCCAGTGGATTCTGTTTTTAACGCTGTAAAAAATCTTTTTCCACATGATGCTAGTTTACAGTTGTATCAAGTGCATGCGGTCACAGAAGGGACGGATGCCCAAGCTACCGTTACCGTAAGAATGGAAGAAAAAGGTAAGATAGTGGTTGGACAATCTTCTGATACTGATACTGTTGTTGCATCAGCCAAAGCCTATGTTACGGCTTTAAATAAGTTGTTAGTTAGAAGACAAAAAAAAGTACCAGAAGCCATGTAGGTAGTAATTCTCGTTAATAGTGCGACCTTGATTGAGAGCATTTTCGAACAGCAAATTAGTTAAGCGATTTAATGCCTATACAACCAAGCTAAGCCTTTACGTTTTACGCATTGAATGACTATAATATCCAAATCGACTCTATGATAAATTAATTCATACAAAAAGGTTTTTTTATGGTTGGACTATCTAGTCTTTTTTCGTCAGACATGGCGATAGATTTAGGCACCGCTAATACACTAGTTTATGTTAAGGGCAGAGGTATCATCCTTAATGAACCCTCAGTTGTTGCGTATCATACGAAGGATGGCAAAAAGAAAGTTTTGGCGGTTGGTGAAGATGCTAAACTTATGTTAGGCAGAACACCTGGTTCCATTGAGGCAATACGCCCAATGAGAGATGGTGTCATTGCCGACTTCGATACCGCGGAAGAAATGATCAAACATTTCATAAGGAAAGTGCACAAACGGACAACCTTTACTAAACCTAAAATAATCGTTTGTGTTCCACATGGGGCTACTCCAGTTGAAAAACGAGCGATTAGACAGTCCGTATTGTCGGCGGGCGCAAGAAAAGCAGGATTAATTGCTGAACCAATTGCAGCTGCAATTGGTGCGGGAATGCCTATTACTGACCCTACAGGTTCCATGGTGGTTGATATTGGTGGTGGGACAACAGAGGTAGCAGTGCTATCGCTTGGTGACATCGTTTATGCCCGATCAGTCAGAGTTGGCGGTGATCGAATGGATGAAGCTGTGATTTCTTACTTGCGTCGCAAATCTAACTTATTGATTGGGGAAAGTACTGCAGAGCGAATTAAAACCTCAATTGGAACAGCGAGAATGCCTGATAATGGGCGAGGGGCAGTGATGACTATTCGAGGTCGAGACTTATTAAATGGTGTACCCAAAGAAGCAGAAATCACGCAAGCACAAGTGGCCGAGGCGTTAGCTGAACCAGTCCAGCAAATTTGTGAAAGTGTTATGAGCGCTTTAGAAGCTACGCCGCCAGATTTAGCAGCCGATATAGTAGATCGAGGAGTTATGTTAACGGGAGGAGGTGCATTGCTTGGTGATCTTGATCTTACTCTAAGAGAGCAAATCGGTTTGCCAATCACAATTGCAGATGAGTCTCTAAATTGTGTTGCTATTGGTACCGGTAGGTCTTTAGAATATGAAAAGCAATTGCGCCATGTAATTGACTACGAAAGCTAAATTTTTTAGGGGACGTTTTGGCTCGTAACAACAACGAAGACGTTAATAATGCAAGTCGTATAAGACGAGTATTGTTGGGCATATTGGTTGTATTTTGTTTAATCTTATTTTTACTTTGGCGGATTGATAATTCCAGAGCGGAAAATATTCGCTTAGCAATATTGGATAAATTTGTTCCCAACGTGAGCTTTTTAATCTCACCATTTACAGTATTACAAAATATATTCTTAGATTTTAGCTCTTATTCTGAAATATTTCAGATCAATCAAGACTTAACTAAGGAAATCCAAAAGCTAAAATACTGGAAAGAGCAAGCGATACAATGGGAAGCCAAATATGCAAAATTAATGGATTTAAATAATGTTAAGTTAGATCCTAAATTAAATTATTTTACTGCAATGGTATTAGCTGATAGTGGCTCAGGATTTCGACAAAACATATTGATAAATGTTGGTTCAAAAGATGGTATTAAAAATGGTTGGGCAACAACAGATGGTTTAGGACTTGTAGGCCGTGTAACGGGAGTGGGCGAGCAAACGTCATTGGTGATGTTGTTAACGGATACTTCTAGTAAGATAGCGGTAGCAATTCAGCCGTCGGGAGAAAAGGCAATTGTGCAAGGAGATAATACGAGATTTCCCACATTAGAACTTATAGAGAAGGGAGATTTAGTTAATGCTGGAGATAGAATATTTACCACTGGTGATGGTGAGGTTTTCCCTAAAGGCTTGCTTATTGGAAGGGTAGTAAGGGACTCCAATGGTAGAGAACGTGTCAATTTAGCTGCTGATTACAAAAGACTAACATTCTTAAAAGTGATGCGTATGACCCCAATTGAGTCTGTCATCGAAAGCGATGCTATAATTGGACAAGATACAACTGATGATAAGGAAACATCTGATGACTAGTAGTTTCTGGATCCAAAGATTAACTTACTTGATTTTTAGTTTTCTATTGGTTGTTTGGTTAATTGTTCCACAAAATCCTTTTAAACAGACTATTCCAACGCCTGATTTTTTATTTTGTTTGACTTTAGCTATTATTTTTAGGCGACCAAATGTGCTGCCTATTGCATTAATTGGGTTAGTGTTTCTCAGTACAGATATTCTTTTTAATAGACCTATTGGTCTCTGGACAGCAATTGTTCTAATAATTACTGAATTCGCTCGAACCCAGTTTTGGCGTTATAACGATGCTAATTTTATTACCACATGGCTTTTTGTTTCATTTTTGATTATTTTGTCCACATTTTCTCATATGATAATCTTAAATATATTTGTGATTTCTCAATCTGATTTTTGGCATTATCTCATTTGGGCATTATTAACGATATTAATTTATCCAATTATGTTTTGTCTCAGTTTTTTGATTGTAGGTTTTGATCGAAAAAATTATTATGGAAAATTTGTGGGCAATCGAGAATGAAAGATAAGGAATTTGACCCAGCTATAAGTGCTAGAAGCATGGTGAGGCGTGGAGTTTTAATATTTGGGTTACAAGGAATCTTCGTTGCTGGGTTAGCTGCTCGAATGCGTTTTTTACAAATTGATCAAGCAGATGAATATAGATTGCTTGCTGAGGAAAATCGAATCAATGTTAGGTTAGTTCCTCCATCGCGTGGCCTAGTATATGATAGAGAAGGTTTGTTAATCGCTTCGAATGTTCAGAATTATAGGGCTATAATAATAAGAGAAGATGTAGAGGACTTAGAATCTCTGTTAAACAATTTACAAACACTTTTGAAAATTTCAGATGAAAAAAAACAAGCAATAAGAAAATTAGTTTTAAAGCATAGTCCATTTGTTCCAATTACTGTTCTGAATAATCTATCCTGGAGTAATGTGGCAAAGATTTCAGCAAATGCTCCGGTGTTACATGGTCTTACTGCGGATGTGGGGTTGAATAGACATTATCCGAGGGGAGCAGATTATGCTCACTTGCTAGGTTACGTTGGACCAGTGAGCGATTTTGATTTGAAGAGGAGGGATGATCATGATCCTTTGTTAAAAATACCACGGTTTCAAATAGGAAAAACTGGTGTGGAGGCGAAGTTAGAAAGTGCTTTGCGTGGAAATGCGGGTACGAAGCGTATTGAAGTAAATGCTAAAGGAAGGGTTATAAGGGAGCTGAGTCGACAAGAGAGTTCACCAGGGCAAAGTGTTCAAATGACAATCGATACTGGCTTGCAAAATTTTGCATTAGCAAGATTGGGAAAAAAGAGCGCATCAGCAGTAGTAATGAGAGTTGATAATGGTGATTTATTATCTATGGCTTCTTCGCCAAGTTTCGACACCAATCTTTTTGTAGAAGGAATTTCAACAAATGATTATGCCGCTCTGCGAGATAACGAATTTAGACCTCTAGCTGATAAATCTGTTCAAGGTATTTATCCTCCTGGCTCAACTTTCAAAATGGTTATTGCATTAGCTGCTCTAGACGAAGGTTTAATAAAACCAAATGAGAAGATTAGATGTGATGGTCACATCGAATTAGCTGATCGAAAGTTTCATTGTTGGAAAAGGTTAGGGCATGAAGAGATTACATTAACTGAGGCATTGGAGCAGTCGTGTGATGTATTTTTTTATGATCTGGCTCTCAGAGTTGGCATAGAAAAAATTACCCGAATGGCTCAACGTTTGGGTATTGGCATTAAGTACAATTTACCTTTGTCTGGGGTAGCAAAAGGTCTAACTCCAACAAAAAATTGGAAATTAAAAACACAAGGAGAGTCTTGGGTTTTGGGTGACACTTTAAATGTGGGTATTGGTCAAGGTTATGTACTGGCTTCACCACTGCAATTAGCAGTAATGGCTGCAAGAATAGCAAGTGGAAAGGTCGTAGAGCCTAGAATTATTAAAAGAATAAACGGTGTAGAACAGAAAATTTCAAATCAACTAAAATTAGATATTGATCCCAACGCACTAGGTATTATTCGATCTGGAATGTATGAAGTATCAAATGGCGTAAAAGGCACAGCTAGAAAATCCAAAATTGCTATCAATGAAATCTCTATGGCAGCTAAAACTGGGACATCACAAGTTAGAAATATAACAAGTAAAGAACGTGAAACTGGTGTAATTCCAAACGAAAAGTTGCCCTATAATAGGCGTGATCACGCATTATTTGTAGGATTTGCACCCTATAGTCAGCCTAAATACGCTATTGCTGTAGTAGTTGAGCATGGTGGGGGAGGTTCCAAAGTGGCTGCTCCAATCGCTAGGGATATTATGTTAAGAGCTTTATATGAACAGATTCCACCGCTTGATGCCTATCCCGAAGAGCAAAGAGCAAAAATAGCGAAAAGATTCAAAAATTTAAAATTAAACCCAGTTCTTAAACCTAACCTAAACAAGGGAAATGCATGAGTTACCTTGATTATTCCGTAAGAAGAATCCCGACTGGGTTCCAACGTTTGGCTTATATAAATTTGCCGATTATTGTTATTCTAATCACTATTGCTGCAATTGGTTTTATGATGTTGTTTTCGGTTGCTGGAGGATCAACAGAGCCTTGGGCAAAAGTGCAAATGACTCGCTTTTCTATTGGTTTTGCCATGATGCTTATAATCGCGTTTATTCCAATATGGTTTTGGCGAAACATAAGTGGTTTAGCGTATTTTATTTCACTATTTTTATTGTTATTGGTGGAGTTTTTTGGAGTTTCCGGAATGGGAGCTGTGAGATGGTTAGATTTAGGATTTATGAGATTGCAACCATCAGAATTAGTGAAGGTTACGGTAATCATGTTTTTGGCTAGTTATTATGATTGGCTGCCACGAAATAAGGTTTCTAATGTAGTCTGGATTATTGTGCCATTATTAATAATATTGCTGCCAGTATTTCTGGTTATTCGCCAACCGGACCTGGGGACCGCTTTACTTATTTTGTTGGGTGGACTTTCAATAATGTTTATTGCTGGTGTTAGTTGGTTTTACTTTGCAATTTCGGGTCTAGGGATACTTACTTTCTTATTTTCGATTTTTTACTTTAGAGGAACCGAATTTCAATTTTTAAAGGATTATCAATATAGACGTATCGATACATTCCTAGATCCAGCCAGTGATCCGCTGGGGGCTGGCTATCATATTACACAATCAAAAATTGCACTTGGATCAGGAGGGTTTTCAGGCAGAGGTTTTATGCAAGGCACTCAGAGCCGTTTAAATTTTTTGCCAGAAAAACATACGGATTTTATTTTTACGACCCTTGCAGAAGAGTTTGGATTTATAGGTGGAATCTCCCTATTAGGTTTATATTTCTTACTAATTATTTTTTGTGGGCTTGTGGCATTAGCATGTAGAGATCGTTATTCTGGCTTAGTGGTTTCAGGTATTACAATGACATTTTTTCTGTACTTTGCGGTTAATATGGCAATGGTCATGGGTTTAGCGCCAGTAGTAGGTGTGCCTTTGCCGCTGGTTAGCTACGGTGGCTCTGCGATGTTTGTATTAATGGTTGCTTTTGGGATAATACAAAGTGCTGACATACATAGAGCGAGATAAATATGGCAATAAATGTTTTGTTTTCTGGAAATAAAAATTCCTGGCCTAAATACCGAGATTGTCTAAATTCTGCATTTAAGAGTAAGAAGCTTAAGGTCGTATTAAAACAAGAATTTGATGACCCTTCTCTCGTAGATTATATAATTTACGCGCCCTCTGGTCCTTTTAATGATTTTTCGATTTTTCCAAATGTTAAGGCTGTTTTAAGTCTTTGGGCTGGAGTGGAAAGTATAGTCTCGAATTCTACGTTGACCCAACCGCTGTGTCGCATGGTTGATGAAGGTCTTACTAATGGGATGGTCGAATATATCGTTGGACATACATTAAGATACCATCTTGGTTTAGATCAGCAAATATCTCAACAGGATGGTATTTGGCGTCACGATACTATGATACCCGTCCTCGCTAATGAGCGTAATATTGGGGTTATAGGTTTGGGGTCTTTGGGTATGGCGTGCGCTCAACAACTGAGCCAACTTAATTTTAACGTTAAAGGGTGGAGTCGTAGAAAAAAGAAAATTAAGAACATTTGTTGTCTTAGCGGACAAGAGGGATTTAATCAGATTATATCGACATCTGATATTCTGGTATTATTACTACCGTTAACAAATGCTACGAAAAATATTATTAATGGGAAGGCGCTATCAAAAGTAAAACAAGGTGTTAATATTATCAACGCTGGACGTGGGGCCTTAATTGACGATATTGCGTTGATATCAGCAATCGATCGTGGTCAAGTTGCTGGTGCTACATTAGATGTCTTTAAGTCAGAACCTTTGCCAAGTAACCATATCTTTTGGAAACATGAAAAGATAACTGTTACTCCTCACATTGCTGCGGAAACGAGGCCTGAAACTTCTTCGATAAGTATAGCGGTAAATATTTTCCGATGCGAAAACAATCTAAAGCTCTTAAATTTAGTTGATCGTGTTCAAGGTTATTAATTAAAGACTTATTTGAATTTGGCAGGTCTTTTTTGAACTGTGGCCATCACAGCTTCTATGTTATTTTCATATCCCATTATTCTTGATTGAATGTCTGATTCCATCGTTAGACCTTCACCTAATGGTGCAACCCAGGAGTCCTCAATCAATTTTTTAGCACCTTTGAGTACATCAGGCGATCTTTTAACTAACTTATTAGCAAAGTTTTCTGCTGAGGCTAATGGATCTTTGTCAATCATGGTAACTAGCCCAAGATTAAAAGCTTCTTTGCCATCAAATATTCTTCCTGTCATGATCAATTCTTTTGCGATATCTGCTCGAGTAAGTTTTGGGAGGTTTTGCGTAATGCCTAAATCTGGAATTATTCCCCATTTTGATTCCATGATGGAAAATTTGGAGTCTGGTGCTGCAATTCGAAAATCTGCGGCTAAAGCAAGTTGTATTCCGCCTCCAAATGCAACGCCCTTTATCGCGGCAATAACGGGTACTTCAATTTCTTGCCATACATAGCAAGGTTTTTGAAACCAATTTGCGTTTTCCCCAACTGGACGCATTGTTAGATCATTTCTTACTTTATCGAAATTAGATGCCCATTGCGTAAATGTAGAGGTATCTAAGCCACTGCAAAAATCGCTACCGGCACCGGTTAGGATAATTACTCGGACTAATTGATTTTTTTTTAGCTTTTCTCCGACATGAGATATCGTATCAAACATTTCTCTTGATAAAGCATTTTTTTTATTTGCTCTATTAAGTGTTACTGTCGCTATGTGATTTTCTATCTTTAATTTAACGAGATCACTCATTTTTAAATCCCAATTCTCTATTAATTATTTCTCGAGCCATGAAGTAGTGCAAGTGTTTATGAGGTTAAAGTATTTTTTGAATCAGTCCTTAGATTAATAGTAGTAATTTAAATGTTGATTTAGCGATTTTTGTAGTGTCTAAATCTTTTTTAGTTCAATTTGATTTAATACTATTTCGATATTGATTTAAACCCTCATGAGAATTCTTAGGAACTAGGCAATGGCAATATTTTTAGGGGTAGATACAGGCGGCACATATACAGACGCTGTATTGATGGAAGATAATGAAAGAATTATTGCTTCATCCAAATCGTTAACGACTAAATCTGATTTATCGATTGGCATCGGGAAGGCTATTCAAGACGTTTTGGAAAAAAGTGCGTCAAATCCGTCAGAGATCGTATTAGCGTCGTTATCTACTACATTGGCTACAAACGCTTTAGTTGAAGGGCATGGTGAAAATGTTGGTTTAGTAGCTATAGGTTTTACCAAGCAAGATTTAGAAAGGCAGGGCCTATCCAAAGCGATCAAAAATGATCCAGTTTTTTTCTTAACTGGAGGGCACACCCACTCGGGTGAGGAAAAATACCCTTTGGACCTAAAAAAACTAAAAGGTTTGATTAAAGAATTTGACCAGAGTTTGTCAGCTTATGCAGTAGTATCAAGCTTTGCGACCCGTAATCCTTCTCATGAATTCTCAACAAGAGATTTTATTCGTGAGGTGACAGGTAAGCCAGTTACCTGTTCAAGTGATTTATCAGCTAAATTAAATGGTCCTAAAAGAGCATTAACTAGTGTATTGAACGCTCGGTTAATAGGTTTGATTGATAGATTAATAAGTGCTTGTCAATTTAAGTTAAAAACATTGAATTTGGATGTGCCTTTGATGGTTGTTAGAGGTGATGGGGCGTTGATATCTGCTGAGGTGGCTCAATCTAAACCCATCGAAACAATTTTATCTGGGCCTGCGGCCTCCATTGTTGGTGCTCAATGGTTAACAAATGAAAGTGAGGCGCTAGTCTCAGATATAGGTGGTACGACAACTGATGTTGCAATATTGCATAATGGAAGGCCCAAAATTGATCCACTGGGGGCAAAAGTTGGTGAATTTAGAACTATGGTGGAAGCAGTTGATATGCAAACCACTGGGCTCGGAGGAGATAGTGAGGTCCATATGAATAGTAATGGACTTCAAGGTGACTTAGTTTTGGGTCCAAATCGCGTTATGCCAATAGCTTTAGCAGCTACAATTTGGCCCGATATCATAGTGCCTAAATTGGAAACAATTTTAAGTACAGAAAAGTGTGGAGAGCTGGAAACTAAATTTGTCTATCCTACGATGATTGATACCAAGAACCTAAAATTTAATACTCGAGAAATGCTTGTCTTGGAAAAGATTGGTTTAAGCGCAAAAGCTCTTGAGGGATTAATTTCAAGTAGAATTGAGCTCGCAACTCTTGACGGGTTAATTTCTAAAGGGGTTTTAATGATGGTTGGAGTTACTCCAACAGATGCCAGTCATGTGTTGGGGATGAGCAAGAAATGGGATGTGGTAGCATCTCGAATTGCATTGGAACTCTTTTCTAAACGTCGAAACGGTGGTGGCGAGATGCTGGCCAGTAATGCAGAAGATATGGCTAGATTAATAATTGAAAGTATAAGAACGCAAACGGCAAATGTATTGATCAATGCGGCTCTTATAGAGGACTCCGAGGAAAAAGACTTAAAATATGAGCCTTTAAATGATCAGTGGCTTATTTCTAAGGGGCTTGAGAATCATAAAAAGACTTTCTTTATTAATTTTGGTTTGAATTTACCGGTTGTAGGGCTGGGAGCATCGGCCAAAAGTTACTATCCACAGGTAGGTAAATTACTCTCTACTAAGATGGTAATTCCAAAGTATTCTGAGGTAGCAAACGCAATTGGTGCTGTTGCAGGTAGAGTTTCGGTGAAATGTGTAGGTACGATAACATCGCCATCAGAGGGGTGCTATCGGTTGCATGGTCTTGAAAGGCAATTAGATTTTACGTCGGAGGAGAAAGCTTTGAAAGAATTAGAAAAAATACTTTCAGAATTGGCTGTTAATAAGGCAAAGGTGTCTGGAGCAGATAATATCGAACTTCAAGTTGATTGCGATATCAGATCCAGTGATATCGAAAACCAAAGAATATTTATTGATGCTGAAATTGCTGTGACAGCCTCTGGAAGACCTAAGATCACGTAGTATCAGGTTGTCATAGAGTCATTTAATGGTAAGATCTACTTATCTTTTCGTTAAAATCTTTTTCAAAAATCAATTTTTCATCTTCATAAGCCTCAACTTTTGCAAGCATATAAAAATTTTGTTTATCAGATGTCAAAGAATTGTAGATTTCTGTTCTGATATTCCATTTGTTTCGCTTTAGAGTTTGCGTCCAATGTACTTCACCAGAAGCGCAGAGAGGGTCATCGGGATGTATGGAAAATTTTTCTCTCACGATAGTTCCCATCTGTAATTTATGGTGATCATCTTCAACAATTCCATAATCATCAAAAATTTCTAATGTTACAGCTTCATTTGTTTGATCGGTAATCACTTTTTTAGAGTAACTTGGTGGCCTAATAGTTGTCCTAGACCAGGGCTTAGCGCACTCTGGATCGGAAAATGTATATTCTGGCTTTGATGATTCTGGACGGACTGGGAGAATTAAGTTTCCTTTTACCAGAGTCAAAGTCGCCTGCTCTGATACAGGCCAAACTAGTGGCCAATAGCTATTAGATATTGCTACTCTTAATCTATTGCCAGCCAATAATTTATAGGCAGTTTGATCTAATTCTAATTCAACATCAAAGTCCTCATCTACTGGTACTGAACTGGGATTTTCATGACTGTCCTTGTGAGCTAGGTTAAGTAAACCATATGTAATTCTTGTAGATAAACCATCAGGAGAAACATCGCACAACCTCACACATAGGTGAGCACGTGTTTTATTTGATCTAAGAGTGAGTCTAATTTTAGGTCTGCCTACAATATCGAGGACTTTGGTTGTTATATCACTGTCAAAGCTGAGGGAGTATGCATCATCTTGACTTTGGTTTCCTGGTTGTTCGGGAACTGAGCTACTCATTGGAAAATAGCTTCCAGCGGCAAAACCACATATTTGGGGGCTTTTTATGATATAATTTAAACTATCAGGCTTACCACCTAATATGTTACAACATGACAGATTATAATTCTCACTTTTGATGATAGATTTTGGCCAATCTTTTTCAACTATCCAGTGGCCTGGTCTGTGACGAATTTTTCGACTAGGTTTTACACTTTCTTGCAGATAAATTCGATAATTTGGATCTTCTTCAACACCAGTTTTATGACCTTTTAACCATCTGTCCCACCATCTAAGTGCTTCTTGAAGAAATCCTATTTGTGGCATTGGATCCGCCGTGTGAGGATATTGATGTACCCATGGGCCAACAATACCTTTAACAGTGGTATTCGTCACATTTTCAATTAAGTTACTCACTGTATTCATATAGTTGTCAGCCCAACCTCCAAATGCTAACGTTGGCGTAGTTAAGCTATCATAATTTTCACACAGGGAACCATGTTTCCAGTAATTATCTCGATTTGAATGTTGCATCCATTTTGCACCATAAAAAGGAAGATTTTCTAGGCGCTCAATCCACATATCTTTCCATTTACTTCCTACTAATTGTGGATCTGGAGGTCGTGAGGAATAGGAAAGCATTGTTCCTGACCAACTGAGGTTCTCATTTAATAAGCAACCTCCTTTATAATGAATATCGTCAGAATAACGATCAACTGTAGAGTATCCACTTATTATTGCTTTCAATGGGCTGGGCTGAAGCATAGCAACCTGAATACAGTTAAAACCACCCCAACTTTTCCCCATCATCCCTACATTACCATCGCACCAAGATTGAGATGCGATCCAATTAATCACTTCAACACAGTCTGATAACTCTTCTTTTGTGTATTCATCATACATTAATCCTGTGCTCTCTCCACTGCCACGCATATCAACTCGGAGTACAACATAACCTCTTCCAGAAAAATATTTATGCATCATTTCATCACGTTCGATGGTTCCATCTCTCTTTCTATAAGGTATATATTCCAAGATTGCCGGAAATGGTCTTTCTTTGGCTTCTTCAGGCATAAATACCCTTGCTGACAAACGACAACCATCTGACAGGGTTATTCCCATGTCTGGTTCATCTATGATACTGTGGGGAAATTGTGTTATTATATCCATTATCGGTCCCAATAATAGTTTTAATCAAAAGTGTTCAATATTTAGTTATAATTGGTTAAAGCTTTAGTAAAAGTTTCCTTGTCAATATTTCCACCTGTTGCAACTATGATTACATTTTCGCAGTCAATTTTATTACTATGAAATAAAGCCGCTGCAAGAGCAGCAGCTCCACCTGGTTCTAATACCAACTTTAATCTTATAAATGCTAAATATATTGCTCGCATGCATTCTTCGTCAGAAACGGTAAAGCCTTTACCGCAAAGTTTCTTCATTATTGGAAATGTTATTTTTCCAGGTTCGGGCGTCAAAATAGCATCACAAATTGATCCACTCATTGAGTGATTACGACATATTTTTCCAGCTTCCAAAGATTTTGCTACATCATTAAATTGCTCTGGTTCTGCTGTTCGTACAGTAAATTCGGGTGCTTCCTGTTCTAAAGCCAATGCAATTCCAGCGGTTAACCCACCGCCGCCACAGCATACAATCACGTCTGCTTTTGAAATATGTAAGCTTTTACATTGCTTGGCTAATTCTAAACCACACGTTCCTTGTCCTGCTATAACCAATGGTTCATCGTAGGGTTTGATTAATGTTAACTCCCTATCTTTTGCAATTTGTGTTCCAAGTTCTTCCCTGTTTTGGTTTAGGCGATCGTAAAGAATAACCTCGGCGCCTAGCTTCCTCGTATTGGCTATTTTGAGGGATGGAGCGTCTTCTGGCATGATGATAACAGATTTGGTATTGAAAGCTCTCGCTGCATTCGCGATTCCTTGAGCATGATTTCCGGACGAAATAGCCAAAACGCCATTTTTTCGTTTTTTTTCTGACATTTCTGAAATAGCTGACCATCCACCTCTAAACTTAAAACTTCCAGTATGCTGTAAAGATTCTGCTTTGACGTAAATATTTTTTCCTGCGATCTCATCTAAAAATGGTGAAGTTAGGATTGGAGTTTCTCTCACATATCCTTTTAGCCGGCTTGCTGCTGATCTTATTGCTTTTATATTGGTCATATTGTTTTAGTAAGTTTTGGAATATCTGTTAAATTAGTTAAAACATGCTTGGGTTTCCATGGCAATCGATCAATTGGTTCACTATTTCGATTAACCCAAACTGATTTAAATCCAAATCCAGCTGCTGAAGCGACATCCCAACCGTTGGATGAAACAAATAATATTTCATTTTTATTTCTAGGAAAACTTTCTAATACTAAGTTATAAACTCGAAAATCTGGTTTGAATATTTCAACTTGGTCCACACTTAAAATTTTATCCAATAGTTCACTTATCTTAGCTGATTGAACTGCTGAATCTAACATTTCTCTTGAGCCATTTGATAAAATTGCAGTTTCTAGTTTATTAGCTTTTAAATTTTCCAATACTTCTGGAACCTCTGGATAAGATTCTAAGGACCAATAAAGAGACAATAATCGCTCTCGTAACTCTTGATCATCACTGAGATTGTTAGCCTCTAAAGCGAAATCTAAACCGTCCTTTGTAACCTCCCAAAAATCAGTATGTGACTTTGTAATCGCTCTAATCCAAGAATACTGAAGTTGTTTTAGTCGCCAATCACTTGCTAATTTCTGCCAACATTCTTTAAGTTTGTCTCTTCCTGGCTCTTCTGCACATTCTCGGGCGGCTGCTGTGACATCAAAAAGTGTACCATATGCGTCAAAAATGCATGTTCTAATCGTCATGCGACCTCTCTTTTGCTAATTTGTTTTTTAATACTTGAATAGTTTGTCCTTCTTTATTCTAAGAAATATAGGAAATACCAAGATAGTAATACAAGTAATAAAATTGGTACCTATTTGAGTGTATATTAAGATTTGGAATGTCTTTAATGAGGCAGCAGAGATCTACAAACGGAACATCTTTTGAGATTTCTGGTGAAAATAACCTTCCAGCGGTAATTTTAATCCATGGTTTGGGCTTGAGCAAAGATATGTGGAAAGAGTTTATCCCAAATCTTTTGAAAAGTTATAAAGTGATAACTTTTGATTTGTTTGGCCATGGAAAAAGTGATCCTTTAAATGCCACCCCTGATTTAGATCTTTTTGCTAGTCAAATTTTAGAACTATTACTCTACCTGAATATAACGACAGCTCATTTAATTGGATTTTCGATTGGCGGTATGATCAATCGTAAATTTGCAGTTAACTATCCTAGTAAAGTTCTATCTTTAATTATATTGAACTCTCCTCACAAGAGAGACAAAGAATTACAAAAAATTGTAGAAAAACGAGCTAAATTAGTTTTTTCGGAAGGAGCTTTAGCTACATTAGATGACGCTCTCAAGCGATGGTTTACTAATGACTTTAGATTAGTGCGCACTGACGTTTTAACTTTAGTAAGAGAGTGGCGAAAAAGAGTTGATGAGAAGAGTTATGCACAGATAGCTGAGGTACTTGCTACTGGAGTAAAGGAATTAATTAATCAAGAATTCAATGATAGAACCCCAACTTTGGTGATAACTTGTGAAAATGATTCTGGAAGCACTCCCTCAATGGCGGTTGAAATAGCAAAAGATTATCTGTACTCGGACTTAGTAATATTACCGAACCTGAAGCATTTGGGGTTATTAGAGGCCCCAGTTTCTTTTGCAAATCCAATTTTAAGATTTCTTGAAAGGATAAAATAATGGTGAAAGTATCAGGAGGTCAGGCCACTGTGAAGGTTTTGGAAGCTGAAAAAACAAAATATGTTTTTGGGCTTATTGGATCAGCGACTATGGAAATTTTTGACGCTTTATATGATTCAAAATCTATAAATTACATTGGTGTTCACGATGAACGTACCGGCGTACATATCGCTGATGGATATGCTCGGGCTTCAGGTAATGCAGGCGTTTTTTTAGCTGGTCAGAATGGTCCTGGAGCCACTAATCTCGTTACAGGTATATCGCAAGCAAAAGCTGCTTTCTCACCAATAGTATCGATAGCAGGTTCTTTGTCGTCAGAGCACATATATAGAGATGCGTTTCAGGAAGTAGATCAAGAAGCTCTTTTTAAGCCAATTACAAAGAAAACCTGGACAGCCCCATCATCTGAGCGTGTGCCTGAATTGCTGAAAGAAGCATTTAGAACTGCACTAACACCCAGGATGGGCCCAGTTCACTTAAACTTACCACGGGACGTTTTATCAGGCCAATTCGATTACAATGATGAGTTGAAACCTTTGGAGTACAGAAACCATTCAGCGCCATTAGGTGATCTGGAAAAAATACAAGCTGCTGCTAAGTTGCTCAAGAATTCAAAAAAACCAGTAATCATAGCTGGCGGAGGCATAAAAAATGCCCAGGGGCAAAATCATACTATCCCCTTAGCAGAGTTGTTAAATTGTCCAATCGTAACTTCTCCGGGCCACGGTGATGCCATTCCTTTTGCTCATCCACTCAATGCTGGTCAGATGGGCCCAAGGGGCAACCCAGTAGCTTCAAAATTGGTTAAAGAGGCTGATGTAATCTTAGCGCTAGGTACTCGATTAGGTTTTAATTCTACCTTCTACAGTTACGAAAATATAAATGCTCATGCTTCCATCATTCATATTGAAATAGAGCCTACCGCGATAGGTAGATTCTTTCCGGTTTCTATTGGTATTTGGGGAGATGCATCAGCAATTTCAGGGCAATTACTTCAAGCACTAAATAAATTAAATCACCTTTCTAAGGTTGATCAATGGACGGCCCAGTTTAAAGATAATCGTAAACATTTTCTACAGCATCGGGATGAAAATGCTATAATGACAACACCTATACAACCAAGCGGCTTATTCAAAGTTTTGCGAAAGGTATTGCCAGAAAACTCTTCAATAACGATGGATGCGGGAACTTTATGCTTACAAGCTACAGACGCTTTAAATTACTTTGAACCTAGAAGTTTATTTACGCCCTTAGATTTTGGTTTGGTAGGTTTCTCGTTTGCTTGTGGCTTGGGAGTTAAACTTGCACAACCTGAGCGAAAAGTCATTAGTTTAATGGGAGATGGAGGTTTTGGGATGACACTTTCCGAACTATCCACAGCTGTAGACCAAGGAATTAATACGACTACTATTGTGATGAATAATAAATGCTGGGGCGCAGAAAAAGCATATCAACGGGATTTCTTTAACGAACGATATATTGGGGCAGATATTAGTAGCCCACCTTTTGACCAGATAGCTGAGCTTTATGGGGCTTCAGGTGTTAAAGTGGACAGTTTGCCAGATTTATCAGAAGCTCTATCGGTAGCGTTAGAATTGGATAAACCTTCAGTTATCGATGTATCCGTGGATCCTTCTGCTTTATACAGTTTTAGAAAGGACAGTTTTAAGCATAGGAGTAATTAACAATCCCAAGAACTCTTTAAGTAGTTTCTGGAGTATTTTGCTAAATCTTTTGAAATATTAATTTTGCCAATCTAGCGGATTATTTAAAAATAGTTCTACTTCATCCAGTATTTCTTTTTCAAAATAATTCCCCAGTCGTGCAGCATCCAGTATATCTTTCCAAGTACAGAGATAATAAAGGTTAATTTTATTTTTTGATAGTCTCTGTAAAGTATCTTTGAAAATATCATAATAAAAAATTACGGCAGTATGGTTGCAAATCCCATCAGACTTACGGATAGCGTCAACAAATTTTAATTTTGATCCCCCATCAGTCGTTAGATCTTCTACAAGAAGTACCTTCTGATTTTTTTTAATTTCACCTTCGATTTGTGCGTCCTTTCCATAACCCTTGGGCTTCTTTCGAATATAAGTCATTGGTAAAGATAAGCGCTCAGCAATTAGTGCCGCGAATGGAATTCCTGCTGTTTCACCTCCAGCTATATTGTCAAAATAATCATATCCAACCTTTTGGAGGATTTTGCAGGCCATAAAATCCATGATGGTTGAGCGAATTTGCGGATAGGAGATTAATTTTCTGCAATCGATGTAGGTTGGGGAACACAAGCCGGAGGCAAGGGTGAATGGTTTGCTTGGATTGAAGTGCACTGCTCCTATGTCAAGAAACATTTTTGCAGTCAATTTAGCCATTAATTTTTCGTCAGGATATGAGTTAGGTAACATCAGATAGTTCCTTCAGTACACCAATTTGATAAAAAACCGGGATTAAATAAAGTAACAAATTCCTTTCCAACTCTAATTTTGTCTGGGAATTTAACAGGGTGTTCATGTTTATTCAGAACGCAAAATTCTTTATTGATTGGCATGTTGTAAAAATTCGCCCCATTTATTGAAGTAAATTTCTCTAAATTTTTTAAAGCGTCTTCTTCTTCAAAGACATGGGCTAAATAAGACATGGTGTTGGTTGCGGAAAAGATACCTGCACATCCACACTGATTTTCTTTTAATGAATCAATGTGTGGCGCGCTATCTGTTCCCAAAAAAAACTTTTCATTTCCAGAAGTCGCAGCTTCTCTTAACGCAAGACGGTCAGATTCTCGCTTAGCTATTGGTAAGCAATAAAAATGTGGTCTAATTCCACCGGCGAATATATGATTTCTATTAATAATAAGATGATGTGTTGTTATTGTTGCTGCAAGGTTTTTATTTGCAGCTTTTACATAATCAACACCAATTTTTGTTGTTACATGCTCTAGAATGATTTTAATTCCTGGGATCTTATTCCTTAGTGGATCTAGGGTTTTTTCAATAAAGAATGCTTCTCTATCAAAAATATCTATAGAGTCTTTAGAAGTCTCCCCATGAATACAAATAGGCACACCGGCCTTTGAAATTTTTTCTAATAATGGAAAAATTTTTCCGATATCTGTAACGCCTGCTTCAGAATTAGTTGTCGCACCAGCCGGATAAAGCTTCACCGCAGAAATCAAGCCAGATCTATAACCTTTAATTATATCTTTGTGGTCACTATTATCAGTTAAATAAATCGTCATTAATGGCTCAAATGTGACCCCTTGGGGTAAAGCGTCCAAAATTCTAGTTCTATAAGATAATACATCTTTGGTTTTAACTATCGGAGGTGATAGATTCGGCATAACTATTGCTCGCCTAAAATCTTTAATTGTTTCTGCCAGTACTGGTTTTAGCATTTCCCCATCTCTAAGATGAAGGTGCCAATCGTCAGGTTTTCGAATTTTTAGAGTTTTTAACATAATCTTAAATACCACGAGTTAATAAGGAAACGCCAGTCGAGTAGTTTATTCTAGTTTAGTTATCATGGGCATAATTTTTTCAGTCAAGATTTGTGAGGTAATTGGTCCAGGGTGTCGGTAAATTATCTTACCAGTTGTACCTACAATAAATGTTTCAGGAACACCGTACACTCCCCAATCAATCGCAATTTTTCCATTCTTATCTATTCCAATTCCATCATAAGGATTACCGAGATTAGTTAAAAACTTAGTTGCGGACTCAGCATCGTCTTTTAAGTTTACTCCATAGATTTTTAAATCTAATTGCGCCAGTTTTTCGATGTTAGGATGTTCTGCTCTGCAGGGAGCACACCAGCTTGCCCAAAAATTAATGATTTTTATTTTTGGTTCCAGAAGGGCTTTTGGGGGAATTGAATCAAAGCCAGTTATGAATTCTTTTGGCAGTGGTGGTGCTAATTTTCCCACGAGATTTGATGGGAGGTCATCATCTCTCGATAATCCAACCATTAAAACTGAACCCAAAACTAAGAATATTATGATAGGAAAAAAGGCAATTATAAGAAATCTTTTATTCACGATTTTAATCTTCTTCAATTTTTTGGAGATTCCGCATTACGGATTTGTATTGAATATAACTAACTAACGTTATCGCAGCAATTAACAATAAGCTGATACTATAAGCAAAAAGAACCGGAATTGCGTATTGACCTAGTTCTGGCATTACTAACGTCCTTTATGATCCAAAAGAATAAAGATTTTGCGCTTCAATATCTCTGTTCTAGTCCTGAGAATTACTAACGTCAGGAATAGTAGTATAAAACCGGCCATGCAAATATATAATGGATTCGAAAATGCATTATGAATATGTTCTTCTTTATCAAGGGATAAAGAAGCTCCTTGGTGAAGACCTTGGCTCCAAAAATTTACAGCGTATCTACTCAGAACTGCAAAAACTGTCCCAACCACACATAATATAGATGTGAGTTCGGCCGCGCTATCTGGTTTTTCAACAGCGCTCCAAAGAGTTTGATACCCGATATAAAACATTAATAAGAGGAAAAATGAAGTTAGACGTGGATCCCAAGCCCAATACGTGCCCCACATCTGCTGACCCCAAATCATACCTGTTATAATAGCAATAATTGTCATGGTAATTCCAATTGGAGCCGCCGCTTTGGCAATTAAAGCACTGACATGATGTCGTCGAATTAACCATATAATAGAGCTAACTAACATAACAAACCATGTATTGATGGCAATCAAGGCTGAGGGCACATGTAAAAATATTATCTTTACAGAGTTACCCTGTTGATAATCTTCGGGCGTTAAAAAAAATCCCCAATAAAGGCCAGTCGTTAGGGTTAGTATGGTTGAAACCGATATTATTGGTAAAATTTTTTCACTTAAAGTCATGAAATTATTAGGGTTAGAAAATTTCCAGAATGACATTTAGCCTAATTCCGATCGCTGCTGAATTGTTGACTTCTTATTAAATATCTAATCTTCATTTTAAAGAGGCTTTTACGGCTTTGGTAGCGGCAAAAGGCATCAATGCGATAACTAGTGCCGTTATTCCAGCCATTAGCAAAAATGTTGAAGTTACCTCTAATCCATCAACCGCCCGCATAATTGTTTGAGAGCCAAAGATTAAAGTTGGTGTATAAAAGGGCATTATCAAAACTGGTAACAATAACCCTCCTTTCTTTAACCCGATTGTTAAACTTGCCCCAAAGACACCAATCATACTTAAACCTGGGGTGCCAACTAATAGGCTAAGAAATATCCACAGCAAACTGTTAAAATCAAAATTATATAAGACGCCTATCAAAGGAGCTATTAGGGCAATAAGGAGGCCAGATGTTACCCAATGTGCAAAAGTTTTTATTAATATGGTGCTTTCCAAAGGTATAGGAGCTATAATAAGAGCCTCTAGTGAACCATCTTCAAAATCGCTCTGAAAAATATGATCTATCGATAACAAGCAAGAAAGTAGAGCGCTCAACCAAAGTATACCAGGAGCAATTTTCTTTAGTAGTAAATCATCAGGTCCGATAGCAAGAGGTGCAAAAATGATCATTAAAAGAAAAAAACTCAAACTTAAGCTGAAACCTGTACCCGACCTCACTGATAATAAAATATCTCGTTTTAAAATAGAAATCATTTGTTAAAACCATCGACAAATTGATCTATACTCGTGTTCTTGTCGTTCTTGAACCGGGTAATATCGATTGGTAACACATTTTTTATGTCGATCTTGGTATGTGTGGCGATTACTATTGCCCCATTTTCGATTAAATGATTAACCATGATTTTGTTTAACAACTTTTTATTGTCTTCATCGAGGGAAGCGTCGGGTTCATCTAATAACCAGAGTTTGCTTTTGCTAATTAATAATCGAGCCAAGCTGACTTTACGTTTTTGGCCAGCGCTAAGTTGGCGTACTGGGATGTTCAAAATTTGGACTAGGCCAAGAGTTGCAATATCACTATTTATTGACGGGTTTTTATATATACCTGCCCAGAACATTAAGTTTTCAAACACAGTTAGATCAAACTTCAGACAATTTTCATGACCCATTAAACAGGTTTCTAAAGAATTATTTATAATCTTACCTTTTTCAGTAGGAATAATCTGGGCTAAAGTTTTTAATAAGGTTGTCTTTCCCG
Organism: Paracoccaceae bacterium; assembly: GCA_029246285.1. GTDB lineage: Bacteria > Pseudomonadota > Alphaproteobacteria > Rhodobacterales > Rhodobacteraceae. Next base: position 24,344 of record JAQWNW010000042.1, read on the forward strand.
AACCGTTTGGGCCATGTAATGAAATAATTTGACCATAATCCAGGTCAAAAGATATCTGCGTTAGAATCGGAAATTCCCCTCTAAAGCAATAAAGATTCTCCACGGAAAGTATCATGACGTGACTTTTATCTTAACTACTCAAGAAAACAAACTAAAAACCAATATGTTAAGAGTATATCGATTGTTTGCTGAAAAAAATATGATTTAAAATTAAGTTGGATGGCTTAATTGTGAGCAATTTTTTTGACAGCTCTTGATCCATTTTTAAGTTTAGTGCATAGCCTCAGCTATCATTATAGAATAGAGGTACCAAATGGCGATTATTGTCGGTAGGGATGAAGCTAAAACTCGAAGAATTTTAAAATCTGGTGACTTGTCGGTAGCCTATTATTCAATAGCTGCAGCAGAGAAAGCTGGTTTAGGAAATTTTGAAAATTTACCTGCAGTTTTAAAAGTTGTTTTAGAAAATATGTTGCGTTTCGAAGATGGCAAAACTGTTCATATAGATGATATTAAAGCTTTCTCTGACTGGGGGAAAAATAAGTGTAGAAATCCTAGAGAAATAGCATACAGACCGGCAAGAGTGTTATTACAGGATTTTACGGGTGTACCGGCAGTTGTGGATCTTGCGGCTATGCGAGACGCAATTGTTGAGCTTGGTGGCGATGCGAAGCAAATAAACCCATTAAATCCTGTAGATTTGGTTATCGATCATTCTGTCATGATTGATGAATTTGGAAATCCAAGAGCCTTACAAGTAAATGTGGATCGAGAATATGAGCGAAATATAGAGCGTTATTCATTTTTAAAATGGGGTCAAAGTGCTTTTAATAATTTCCGTGTCGTACCTCCTGGAACAGGTATTTGCCATCAGGTTAACTTGGAATATTTATCACAAACTGTCTGGGTGGATAAAGATCAATCAGGGATTGAAGTTGCCTATCCTGATACATTAGTTGGAACTGATAGTCATACAACAATGGTTAATGGCGCAGCAGTTTTAGGTTGGGGCGTTGGCGGCATTGAGGCTGAAGCGGCAATGCTCGGGCAACCTATCTCGATGTTAATTCCAGAAGTAGTGGGTTTTAAATTAACTGGCTCAATGTCTGAAGGAACTACTGGAACAGATTTAGTATTGAAAGTAGTTGAAATGCTTCGAGAACGAGGGGTGGTTGGTAAGTTTGTTGAATTTTATGGAGATGGTCTTGATCTGCTTTCATTAGCGGATAGGGCCACTATTGCAAATATGGCTCCAGAATACGGAGCAACCTGTGGGTTTTTTCCAATTGATGACGAAACCTTAAATTATTTAAGAAAAACAGGTCGCAATGAAGATCGGGTAAAGTTAGTCGAATTGTACGCAAAAGAAAATGGATTTTGGCGATCTGAGAATTACAACCCAATATATTCTGATACTCTGCAGTTAGATATGAATTCAATTGTACCCGCTATATCCGGACCAAAAAGACCGCAAGATTATATCTCGCTGGTGAATTCTAAGGACGCTTTCCTTAATGAAATGAAAGAGAATTTTAAAAGGCCAATAAATAAAAAAGTTGAAGTAAAGGGTGCAAATTATTCTATGGAATCTGGTAAGGTTGTAATTGCCTCGATCACTTCCTGTACGAATACATCAAATCCATATGTAATGATTGGTGCTGGATTGGTGGCAAGAAAAGCGGCGCAGTTGGGCTTGAGTAGTAAGCCATGGGTGAAAACATCATTAGCGCCAGGATCTCAGGTTGTTACAGCATATCTTGAGGCAGCTGGGCTACAAAAAGATCTGGATTCACTTGGGTTTAACTTAGTTGGATATGGATGCACGACATGTATTGGCAATTCAGGACCTTTAAAAGCTGAAATCAGCGAGGCTATCGCTCAGGGTGATTTGGTCGCAACATCCGTTTTATCTGGCAATCGAAATTTTGAAGGTCGTATTTCACCTGATGTGCGAGCAAACTATTTAGCCTCCCCTCCTTTAGTTGTTGCTTACGCTATTGCTGGAACAATGAATATTAATCTTTCTAAGGAGCCCCTTGGTAAAGACAAAAATGGCAAGAATATTTATCTAAAGGATATTTGGCCAACTACGCAAGAAATTAAGAATTTGGTTGAATCGACCGTAACACGGAAAGCTTTTACGGAAAAATATGCTGATGTTTTTAAGGGAGACGAGCGATGGCAGTCTGTTAAGACAGTTGGTAGCCTAAATTATGATTGGCCAATTGCATCTACATATGTGCAGAATCCCCCTTACTTTAAGAATATGAGCAAATTGCCTGGTAAAATTAAAGAGGTAAAAAAAGCTAAAATTCTTGCCATTTTGGGAGACATGGTCACCACTGATCATATATCACCAGCTGGATCATTTAAGGACACTACCCCTGCTGGGCAATATCTCATTGAACATCAAGTTCCCATTAGAGAGTTCAATAGTTATGGATCTCGTCGTGGTAATCATGAAGTTATGATGCGAGGAACATTTGCTAATATTAGAATAAGAAATGAAATATTAGATGATATGGAAGGTGGATATACCATTGATCCAGATGGGAAGTTAGTTTCTATTTATGAAGCCGCTATGAACTATAAGAAGTTAGATATTCCGTTAGTAATCGTTGCAGGCCAACAATATGGAGCAGGTTCCTCTAGAGATTGGGCAGCAAAAGGTACAGCATTGCTTGGAGTTAAAGCCGTGATCGCTGAGAGTTATGAGAGGATACATCGCTCAAATTTGGTAGGTATGGGTGTAATGCCGTTCGAGTTTTTAAATGGAGATGATAGAAAATCACTTTCATTAACGGGTTTAGAAAGCATTACCATAAGTGACTTAACAGATGATCTTAAGCCACTTTCCGAGGTGGAAGCTTTAATTTCTTATCAAGATGGAACCGAAAGAAGTATATTTTTGAAATGTAGAATTGATACAGAAGTTGAAATTGAATACATTCAAAATGGTGGTGTTTTACATTATGTTCTCAGAAACCTAGCACATAGATAGATTGTCTAATTTTGTTTTAGTGTTTCCATCTCCTATGTATCCAAAACCACTGACCTGGATTGCAAGAAATATGTTCACTTAATCGATCGTTCAATTGCTGTGACATTGTCTTGCTATTAGTATGATCAATGGGGTCTTCAAAAAGTGCAGTAAAAGAAAAGCCATCTTCATTACGAATTCCAAAAAAGGGTATTAAGTAAGCTTTAAACTTTAAAGCTAATTCTGCGGGTGAGAGAATAGTTTTCGAAGGTTGACCTAAAAAATCCAAAACTTCCCCTTCTCTCATTTTTTGATCAAAGAGAATGATAGTTCTACCACCTTCTTTTATGTGTTTTATCATACCACGGGTGCCTTGATTGCCTCTTGGAAAGATGGGTTCTCCACTTTTTTGCATGGCTTGGGTGTAAATTTTGTTGAATGCCTTATTATTCATTGGACGATATAGCCCACCAGTTTCAAGTCCTGACTTAAGCAAAGCATTTCGCGGCGCTTCATAATTTCCAAAATGTCCAGTTGCTAAAATTACAGGAGTTCTTGAGGTAATAGCGCTTTTGATTATCTCAAATCCTGGCCCCTTTATTTCCACAAGAGGATTATTGATAAAATGTTTTGGTGAGAAGTTTTCTATTAAACTTCGACCAGTATTATTAAGAGACTTTTCAGCAATAATTGAACATTCTTCTGGTGTCTTTTTTGGAAATATAAGTTGGATCTGTTCTTTTGCTACTTTCATTCGGCCGGTTACTGGTCCCAAAATTTTTGAGAAAACCCAACCAGAAAGCCTAATTCGAGTGCGATAAGGAAGCAAAAGCAACAACTTGATTGCTATAGAAGCAACAACGGCAATCAATTTGTCCATTAATGTCTGATCTCGTTCCCAAGGAAGTGTATTCTTAATTTTAGACATTTTATAACAATCTCTGATTTGATTGATTTTCTCTCCACCAAACATACAAACCGGCCATAACTATAACAAGAGTTCCAAAATAAGTTTCGATATCAGGATATTCATGGAATATTATCATACCCCAAATAGTCGCAAAAATTATACCAAGATAGGAATAGGGTGCTATTGTCGATGCTTCTGCTAGTGTAAAGGCTTTGATTATACAGTAATGCCCTATTCCTCCTGCTATTCCCATAGAAATCATTAGCATTAAGTCTAGTATTTTTGGATTAGTCCAATAAAAAGGTACAATGATTGATGCTAAAATTGCGCCCATTAATGCTGTATACAAAAAGCTTGTCCATGGACTTTCTTCTGACCCTAAGAATCGAGTCGAGATAGCATATCCTGAATAGCATACGGCTGCACCTAAAGGAAATAATGTGTTTATTTCAAATACATCTGTTCCAGGTCGAATTATTATGATTGTTCCAATGAATCCTAGGGAAATACCCAAGTAACGCCTAACACCGGCCTTTTCGTTTAGAAACATTGCTGCAAGAATAGTTATAATGAGTGGGTTGATCGCCATGATTGCAGCAGATTTGGCCAAACCTACGAGATAAATTCCATTAAAAAAACAACATGTAGCTAAGAAAAGAAATGTCGATCTGATAAGTTGTAATTTTAAAAACTCTGTCTTCAATAAAATCTTTAATCTAGGAGCTAAAAAAAGAAAAGCTAACACTGTTTGACTGGTATATCGAGCCCAAACAATTTGAAATGTTTCATAATTATCATTTAAATATTTTGCGATAATATCCATAACTGAAAACATAAATAATGTGGTAATCATAAACAAAATGGCTTGGTTTGTAGTTGAGTACTTAAGATTATGTCTCGTCATGCAGATTTTGGTAAACCAACTCCAATCATGCTGTCTCTTGTAACTAATTTTTCTAAGGCTTGAGTGGAAAAATTTTCTGTTCCATGGGGGCGCATTGGTAGAACAATATATCTCATATCGGCAGTACTATCATGAACTCTAACGGATAAATCTTTAGGTAGATCAAGGCCAAACTCTTTTAATACGGTTCTTGGGGTCTTTACTATTCTACTTCTATAACTTCTTTGTTTGTACCAGTCTGGTGGTAAACCTAAAAGATTCCTTGGATAGCAAGAGCACAATGTGCAGACTATCACATTGTGTATGCTTTTTGTATTTTCCAAAGCAATTAATTTTAGAGGTCCAATGTCAAAGCCAAGTTCTCTAGAGGCGTCCGATGCATTGGTTAAAAGTCGCTGCTTATAGCTTGGGTCTGTCCAAGCTTTTGCAATCACTGTAGCTCCATTAGAGGGGGTGCGGTTGTCCATTTCGTTAATTGTTTCTTGTATTTCAATCTCTGTCGTAATTTTTTTTTCCACTAATATTTCCCTGACAGCAATTTCTAGATTTTGCCAATAAGTTAGCGGATGATCTTGATCCTTTCGGTAAGGGTGGCCTGAAGGGCTCATTTCATTATTATGGTCGTGTGGCATTTTAAAAATCAAACCTTTTCTAACCAATGTTCGTAAATTTCTGCATCTACCGTATCGCTTGGGTTTTCACAGGTTTCGCCCCAAATTTCATTCATTTCAAAACGAACACGATATAATTTTTGTTTATGTGCATTTAAACCATAAGCTAATTCTTCAGGGTTTTTAAAATAACCCAAATCTCTTTCTACTTCACCGATTTTACCCCTTAAATAAGAGGGGGTTCTTACGTGCCCTGGAGGAAACATTTTCTTTACCTTAACTTTCATTCATATTCTCTTCTATCTCTTGTGCATTGCATTCGCCGTAAGTTAATCCTCGATTAGCAACTTCAGCCATTTTTTCTCCAAGTTCCTGAAGTGTATAAGCGCCTGCCTCTACTAAATTTTGATTTATGGATGCCATCCAACGTTCATAGTAAGTCATTTCACTAAAAGCTTTTTCTCCCATGTCTTCTAAAACTCTTCTAAGGCCATCTACGGTAAAGTAACCTTTGCTACTTGCTAAAACCATGAGAGCATCTACTCTTTTTTCCCAGAGTTCAAAATCATGTTCGCTAAACTCAAGTTTTCCAGCAGGTTTGCCACCCATATCATGCCATCGCGAGTGCATATCTTCTGTATTATTGTTCTTCATAATAAATTGGTATGACTTGGTTGCTTAATTTGCAACATGTGTTTATCAAAATTTATTCATCTAACAATATTAGAGCAATCTTGTAATTACTTTAATCTGACTTTTTGAAGACTAATAAATAATTGTTGGCCGGCATTTCGATTACTTCGGGGCTATCAAACTTATTATCAGCAGCTAATCTTTCTAGAGTGCTTATGCACCTTACACCCCAAGTTGAGTTTTCACTCCTTAATCTTTGATCAAAAATTTTATTGCCTTCGCCAGTATGCTTGTTACCTTTTTTAAAGGGACCATAAAAAACTAAAATACCATCATTTTTTATAAACCTAGCTGAATTTAGAAAAATACCTTCAAGGGTGCTGATTGGAGAAATATGAATAACATTCATACTTATTATCACATTAAAACTATCGTATTCTTTTAAGACACTTGACCAGTCAGAGGCTGCATCTAATGCCAAAGCATGCGGTAGATTTAAAGAGTTAAATTTTGCCCAAGCATCAATGCTTTTGCAGTGTACTTCATCAATGTCAGTACCGTGCCAGATAATATGTGGAAAATTTTTTGCTAAATAACTTAAATGTTGACCTGTTCCAGAACCAATTTCTAAAGCATCACCTGTAATTTTATCCAAGTATGGAAATAATGCTTTTGATATTGGTTTCTTGTTCCTTTCAAATACTTCGGTTGTCAGACGTTCATCATTAGAACCGCTGATTTTACTTCGATACTTATTAACATGGGGTGTCGTTGGGGTGGTCAACCGTGTCTAGCCGGTCCAATTAGCATAACCATCTGCCGTCCCTCTAATTTTGGCATATTTTCTACTTTACCTATGTCCACCAAATCATTTTCCACTCGATTGAGGAGCTCAAGACCCAATTGCTGATGCGCCATTTCACGGCCTCTGAATCGCATAGTAATTTTTACTTTATCACCATTCCCCAAAAATTTAACAACACTCTTCATTTTTACTTCATAATCGTGAGTGTCAGTATTTGGACGAAATTTTATTTCTTTAATGTCAATTGTTTTTTGCTTTCGTCGAGCTTCCGCTTCTCTTTTTTGTTGTTCATATTTGTATTTACCAAAATCCATCACTTTACAAACTGGTGGTGAGGCGTTTGGAGAGATCTCAACGAGATCTAGACCAGCTTCCTCTGCAAGTATCATTCCATGATTTGGGGTTGTTTCTCCTACATTGTCGCCATCGGCTCCAATGAGACGGATTTTTTCTGACGTGATGCGTTCATTTACGCGCGGGCCAGTCTCGCGCTCAGGTGGCGCGTTGTGAGGTCTTCGGGCTATTGTTGATTCCTTTCTTTGTGATCAGTACGATAAAGAGTAATGCCGCAATATTTTGGGTTCAAGTAAATAAAACTTTTTTGATAAATAAAAAAACATAATTTTATTTTATAGCTGAATGTGTAGTACAATTGCCGCATGATAGCTAATTCACATTATTACAGAATAATGACTGCGAAGCTTTAAAAGGATTGCGAAGCTTGATATTAAAGCTTAATCTTTCACAAACATCTTTCGAGGTGTATCACATAAACACTCATGGCCAGATTCTGTTATCACGAATGGCTCGGTTATTTCTAAACCACCATCATCTAACCAGAGAGCCGGCATAAAGTGAAATGTCATACCGGGTTTTAAAATGGACGTATCTCCATCACGAAATGACATCGTACGCTCACCCCAATCAGGTGGGTAGGAAACTCCAATTGCATATCCACATCTACTATCTTTCTCAAAACCAAGTTTATTCAGAGTGGCATTGAAAGCTCTCGCGATATCCTGGCATTGATTTCCTGGTTTAGCCATTTCTAGTCCCGCTTCGATACCTTCTAGTACTGCCTTTTCAGCGTCTAAATATTTTTGAGGGGGTTTTCCTAAAAATAATGTTCTAGATTGAGGGCATTGATAACGTTTGTAAGCCCCTGCTATTTCAAAAAATGTGGTTTCTCCTTCGACAAGTTGTTTATCATCCCACGTTAAATGGGGAGCAGTTGCATCCATACCTGATGGCGCCATTGGGACCATAGAAGGGTAGTCACCCCAAAAGCCATCAACTCCCATGACTGAAGCATGATATACTTCTGCGATCAGTTCATTTTTTGGTAGACCTACTCTTGCTTTTTCAAGAATAACCTTGTGCATGTGTTGAACAATCTTTGCGGCTCGTTTCATGTAAATAATTTCAGTTTCACTTTTTATCGACCTTTGCCAATTAACGAGACTAGTTGCATCATAAAAATCAACGCTTAATTCCCTTTTTAAAGTAAGAAACGCTGAAGCAGAAAACCAATAATTATCCATTTCTAATCCAATCTTACCCTTATTGAGGCCTTGTTTTTTGATTGTATTGGCAAGGTCTAGCATTGGGTGTTTGTTTGGATTTTGAACGTAGTTATCCTCATATCCATAGATACGCTCTGAATTCATAAATACTGTGCGTTTGGCTCCGTTTGCATCCATACCTCTACCCCACCAAATAGGATCTCCTTCTACAGGTAAAATCACCGCCTGGTGTACGTAAAAGGACCAACCATCGTAACCAGTTAACCAGTTCATATTAGATGGATCAGATATTATCAGAGAATCTAATCCTTTTTCTTGCATTTTCGTTTGGGTTTTTTTGATTCTTAGTTGATATTCTTTGACGGAGAAATTTAAATTAGAACTCATACCATAAAGCCTTTCCCGATAGATTTGATCATTGTTTTATCAAGCACGCTGATAATTCCAAGACAAATTTGCGAAAATCAAAATATTTGATTTCGGTAAGTCGTACTTTGAGGTCAAATTAATAGCTGCAGTTGCGGTGTCTTTAAGATTAAGTGTTTACTGGAACTGTCGGCCGGGAGTTTTTATGCCTATCGAATTTTTGAAAAAAGCAAGAAAAAAAAACGTTGAAGCATTTAAGGATATTAGTGGATCAGTATCCAATATGCTTAAAGAAATAGAATTGGGTGGTGAGAGACAGGTAGAGAGCTTCTCAAGAGAATTTGATAATTTTTCTGGACCAATAGTGGTTCCAGAATCTTTGGTTAAGATGGCAGAAAAGTCCGTTGCTGATGATGTGAAAGAAGATATTCATTATGCAAAAGAAAATGTAGAGAAATTTGCATCGGAACAATTGAATTCGATGAATGACTTCCAAAGTGAAATCCGACCTGGACTAATAGCTGGACAAAAGTCGATTCCAGTAAATTCGGCAGGCTGTTATGTACCTGGTGGCCGTTATAGCCATATAGCTTCTGCAATAATGACAGTCACAACTGCGAAAGTGGCTGGCGTAAAAAATATAACTGTATGCTCTCCACCAAGGAATGGGCAAAAAATTCCGAATGAAATTATTTATGCTGCCAGACTGTGTGGTGCTGATAAGATATTAACTTTGGGAGGGGTTCAAGGAATTGCATCCTTAGCTTTTGGATTTTTTGGTGCTCCAAAGTCAGATATTATCGTTGGGCCAGGAAATCAGTTTGTTACTCAGGCTAAAAGGTTATTATTTGGGCGGGTTGGGATTGATATGTTAGCGGGACCTACCGATAGTTTAATTATAGCAGACTCTACAGCAGATCCTGTATTGGTAGCAACTGACTTGATAAGTCAGGCCGAACACGGCTATAATTCCCCAGTTTGGCTGCTATCTAATGATAGAAAGCTTTGTTTGGATGTTTTAAATTTGGTTCCAGATCAAATTAATAGTTTACCCAAAATAAATAGGGATAATGCTGCGGCAGCCTGGGATGACTTTGGGCAAGTTATTTTATGCGATAATCGAGAATTGATAGCCGAAGAGTCTGATAATATATCTCCAGAGCATTTAAGCATCCAAGCAGATAACCTTGAATGGTGGCTTAATAGATTATCTTCTTATGGGTCTTTGTTTTTAGGAGAGGAAACAACAGTATCTTTTGGTGATAAGGTGTCAGGACCAAATCATGTTTTACCAACATCTGGAGCAGCGCGATATACAGGTGGTTTATCAGTGCATAACTTTCGAAAAATTGTAACATGGCAAAAATCAACTCGATATGCAGCAAAAGAGCAGGCTATAAAAACTGCTAGAATTTCGCGTTTGGAGGGTATGGAAGGTCATGCTAGATCAGCAGATGTAAGATTGAAAAAATTTTTTCCTGATCAAAATCTTTAAGTATTTCAAAAAAACTATCATTTATCTTATCTAAACTAATTTAGCTCTTGTTTCTTTAAGTAACGCAAGCAAATTATAAACTATGGAAATCAAAAAAGAAAAAGATAACGTTTTTGCTGGCATCTTATGGATGGTTATTACTGGACTAATGTTTGTTGCGGTTACTGGTATTGTCAGGCATGTAGGATCAGAGATTCCTGCAGCACAAGCTGCGTTTATTCGGTATTTATTTGGTCTAATTATAGTCCTACCGTTCTTGAGCAGGATGTTTTTAAAAAAACGTTCAATTTATACATACTCAATTTTTGCTATTAGAGGATTTTCCCATGCCTTAGGAGTTATCTTGTGGTTCTATGCGATGGCGAGAATTACATTGGCTGAGGTAACAGCCATTGGGTATGTTTCACCTATATTTGTCACTCTTGGAGCAGCTATATTTTTAGGTGAAAAATTGGCTTTGAGAAGAATAATGGCAGTTCTTATAGCATTCTTAGGTGCTTTAATAATTCTAAGGCCTGGTTTTCGAGAAATTGAAATAGGGCATTTTGCTCAACTTTGTACTGCACCTTTGTTTGCTATAAGTTATTTGTTAACGAAATTTATGACTAAGGATGAAGATCCCATTGTAATCGTGGGAATGCTGACAATTTTTGTTACGCTTGGTTTGGCGCCATTTGCAATCATGCAATGGGTTACACCGTCTTTGGTTGAGGTTGCTTGGTTGGCTCTTGTAGCAGTTTTTGCCACTGGCGGTCACTATACGATGACACGAGCTTTAAACGCTGCTCCAATCATGGTTACGCAGCCAGTCCATTTTCTACAACTAGTTTGGGCAACATTACTAGGACTATTAATTTTTTCTGAGCCTTTAGATATCTATGTGATACTGGGTGGTGGAGTTATAATATCTGCAGTAACATTCATTTCTTATCGTGAGGCTAAGTTGAACTTGAAGTCAAAAACACCACCAGTGATTGTTACAAAAACCTAAATGAGATGAGAAAATTATGAATGCAGATTATGTTATTGTTGGTGCTGGCAGTGCTGGTTGTGCTCTCGCATACCGGCTTTCGGAAAGTGGGGTTAATTCTGTATTGATAATTGAACATGGTGGCTCAGATGCAGGTCCATTAATAAACATGCCAGGTGCACTATCATATCCAATGAATATGCCACGTTATGATTGGGGCTTTAGATCCGAACCGGAAGCCAATCTTAATAATCGTCGATTAGCTACGCCCAGAGGCAAAGTAATTGGAGGATCTTCGTCGATAAATGGGATGATTTACGTAAGAGGCCATGCGAAGGATTTTGATTACTGGGAAGAAAGCGGCGCAACAGGCTGGGCTTACAAGCATATATTACCGTATTATAAAAAAATGGAAAATTGGTCGGCAGGAGGTCACGGTGGTGATGAAACGTGGCGTGGAAAAGGTGGACCATTGTATGTTAGTCGTGGGCCCCGAAAGAATCCATTAGTAAAAGCCTTCATTGATGCGGGAGAGCAAGCGGGTTATTATCGTGTAGGTGATTATAATGGGCATCAACAGGAAGGTTTTGGCCCATATGATATGACCGTCCACAGAGGGCAAAGATGGTCTGCAGCTAAGGCGTATTTGTACCCTGCTTTGAAAAGATCAAATTGTAATTTAATTAATGCTCTAGCTTTGAAAATAATCACTGAAGATGGTTGTGCGAAAGGCGTTGAAGTTTCTCATAAAGGTGCGGTTAAAACCATAATTGCAAATAAAGAGGTTATTTTAGCTGCATCTTCAATAAATTCACCAAAATTATTAATGTTATCAGGAATTGGTCCTGCCGCTCAATTAAAAAAACATGGAATTAATGTCATAGCAGATCGCCCAGGTGTAGGTAAAAACCTGCAAGATCATCTTGAGGTTTATATGCAAATGGCGGCTAGCCAACCAGTTAGTTTATTTAAGTATTGGAACTTTTGGGGTAAAGCTTACGTTGGGGCTCGTTGGTTGCTAACCAAGACGGGACCTGGTGCAACAAATCAATTTGAAAGTGCAGGTTTTATTAGATCGGATAAGGGCGTTGAATATCCAGATATTCAATATCATTTCTTACCAATAGCTGTTCGTTATGACGGGCAAGCCACTAGTGAAGGGCATGGTTTCCAAGCTCACGTAGGCCCAATGCGTTCTCCATCAAGAGGTGAAATTACTTTGAAATCAGGAGATCCTTATCAACCTCCTCGAATACAATTTAATTACATGTCTACAAAAAAAGATTGGGTTGATTTTCGAAAATGTATTCGATTGACGAGAGAAATCTTTGCTCAGGATGCATTTAAGCCATTTGTGAAGTACGAAATTCAACCTGGATCGGATGTTAATTCTGATGAAGGGATTGATGAATTTATAAAGAACCATGCAGAAAGTGCATATCATCCGTGTGGAACTTGTAAAATGGGTAGTGAAACTGACAAATTTGCTGTGGTTGATCCCGAAACTAAAGTAATCGGAGTTCAAAATCTTCGCGTGGTGGATAGCTCAGTTTTCCCGAGAATTACTAATGGTAATTTGAATGCACCTTCGATTATGACAGGCGAAAAAGCTGCTGATCATATATTGGGGAGAGATTTATTGTCTCCCTCTAATGTTGAACCTTGGATAAATCCTAATTGGAAGAGAAGCCAGAGATAATAATGGGTATTTTGATAGACTTAAAAGACAAAATTTGGATGGAAGATTCCGATCTAAAACAAATGATATCAAGTGATTTACCTGGAGTATCTATAACTTGTGGAGAGCCAAAAAAGATTCTGAAGCATGTTATTATGGCAATAGGTATTAAGGATTTTGATAAAAATACCTTAAAAAAACTTCCTAATTTACGATTGATTCAGAAGGTGGGTGCTGGCGTTGAAAATATGGTATCCAATTCCAATATGCCAAAACATATTAAAATTTGTCGTATGAGTAGTAAGATGCAGGCAAAGGAAATGGCAGAATATTGTTTAGCAGAAGTTTTGGCTTACCAACGCAATATCCGTGAGTATTTTAATCATCAGTCGTTAAAGATGTGGAAACAACGTCAACCTTCAATTGTAAAAGAGAAAAGTGTTTCTATTTTAGGATTGGGATTAATTGGAATGGAAATTGCCCAAACCATGCATAATTTTGGTTTTACTGTTTTTGGATGGAGTAGAACGGCCAAGCCAAAATTAAATTTTACAAATTACAGTGGAATTAATGGATTGATTACCGTTGTTTCTAAGGCAGATTATGTAATTAGCGTTTTACCGGAAACTCAAGAAACAAAAAACTTATTATCATTGAATATTCTAAGGCAATTTAAACCAGGATCCGTTTTTATAAACGTTGGGCGGGGATCAGTCATAAACGAAGAAGGTTTATTACAGGTTTTCTCAGAAGGGATTCTAGGTGGAGCTACCTTAGATGTTTTCCAGCAAGAGCCTTTGCCAAATGAACATCCCTTCTGGACCCATCCCAAGATTGTCATAACCCCTCATGTTTCGGGTTGGAATGTTGAGGATGCAATTCAAACCATTCCGTTAAATTACTACAGATTAATAAAAAATGAACCATTGTTATTTGAGATCGATCAAAAGCGAGGATATTGATTTGGGGGAAATTATTTCGACGTGGCAATAAATTAAAAACCTAATTTAAGAGAGTTATAATCATGCTTAGAAAAAAGCTGGGATCAACAGATCTAGAAATATCGGAAATTTGCTTAGGTTCGATGACTTGGGGAACGCAAAATAACAAGAATGATGCATTTGAGCAGATAGATATGGCTTTAGACCATAATGTAAATATTATTGATACTGCTGAGATGTACCCTGTGAATCCATTGTCAAAGGAGACACAGGGGAATTCCGAAAAAATTATAGGAGACTGGATAAAAAAATCAAAGAGGCGCGATGAAGTGATTATTGCAACGAAAGTTTCGGGCAAAGGGTATCAAGCGGTTCGCAAAGGAGCGCCAATTTCTCAAAAAACGATAAGGATTGCTCTGGAGAATTCTCTTCGGAATTTAAGTTCGGAGTACGTTGATCTCTATCAGTTACATTGGCCTAATAGAGGCTCTTACATGTTTAGACAAAATTGGAATTATGACCCTACATTACAATCAACAGATGAGGCATTGGATCACTTTTTAGATGTTTTGGAGGCAATAAAAAAGCTAATTTCTGAAGGAAAAATAAGACATTTTGGACTCTCAAATGAAAGCGCATGGGGCGTGGCTACTTGGATAAAATTAAGTGAAAAATATAATTTACCTCGAGTAGTTTCAATACAGAATGAATACTCATTACTTTGTAGGTTATTTGATACCGATTTAGCGGAATTATCGCATCATGAAAATGTTGGATTGTTAGCATTTTCACCATTAGCTGCAGGCCTTTTATCTGGTAAGTACCAGAATGGCGTTATTCCAGAAGGATCAAGAATGTCGATTGTGCCTAATCTTGGAGGTAGAGTGTCGGAGAATGCCTTTAATGCAATTAATTGTTATATCGCTGTTGCAAAAAAGTTTAACATAGACCCATGCCAAATGGCTCTTGCCTTTTGTAGATCGAGAGGTTTTGTGAGCTCTGCTATTATTGGAGCTACAAAAAAGGCCCAACTTAAGAACGCTCTAGAATCAACTGCTTTAAAGCTAAACGATGAGATTCTTCAAGAAATAGGTAATATTCATAAACGTTATCCTATGCCATACTGATTTTTTTGAGTTTTTATAGGTAATCTTATTTATTTATTTATTTTCAGGGTTGCTCAAATTGATGGAATCATTTTTGGTCGTTTGAAAGGAGTTTTGAAATGCCATTAGAAATGAATCGAGAAGTCTTTATCACTTGTGCTGTAACTGGATCCGGGTCTACTCAGGACAGATCCCCAAACGTACCGCGGTCTCCAAAAGAGATAGCCGATAGTGCGATTTCAGCTGCAGAAGCTGGCGCGGCGATAGTCCATTGCCATGTCAGGGATCCCGAGAGTGGGTCTCCGTCGCGTAGATTGGATTATTATCGCGAAGTCACCAGTTTGATTAGATCTTCTAAGGTGGATGTTATTCTTAATTTAACTGCCGGAATGGGTGGAGATGTTGTATTTGGCGGTGTTGAAACTCCTTTACCGTTGAATGTTAATGGTACTGATATGGTTGGGTCTTCGGAAAGAGTCGCTCATGTTGCAGAGTGTTTGCCGGAAATTTGCACGTTAGATTGTGGAACAATGAATTTTGCGGAAGCGGATTATGTTATGACAAACACGCCTGGTGTTTTACAGGAGATGGGTCAGCAAATGACTGCATTAGGAGTAAAGCCAGAAATTGAGGCATTTGATACAGGCCATCTTTGGTACGCAAAACAGCTTGTTTCGGACGGGATTTTAGAACCTGATGCCCTTGTACAACTTTGTATGGGGGTGCCTTGGGGAGCTCCAGATGATTTAAATACATTTTTAGCAATGGTAAATAATGTTCCAAAAAATTGGACCTTTTCTGCTTTTGGATTGGGACGAAATCAAATGCCTTACGTTGCTGCTAGTGTACTGGCTGGAGGTAATGTTAGAGTAGGGCTTGAAGATAATTTAATGTTAGAAAAAGGTGTTTTAGCGACAAATGAAAGTTTAGTTCTTCGTGCCTCAAAAATCATAAATGATATGGGTGCCTCAATATTAGGACCAGAGGCCGTACGAAAAAAATTAAAATTGATTAAAAGAAAACCAAATTTCTGAAGTAGTCTAATTGACTTTTAAAGAAAGGATTGATGATTTATAAAACTTTTCAAAATAATCTTACTTTATGTTTAGGCTCTGCTGACACAGCACTATGTTTGCCGCCTTTAGCTTACGTATCAGACAAAGTTTTTAAATATGAGAATGAGAACTTTCTTAATAAAGGTTGGGTGCCAATCGGAAGAGCGGATCGTTTGTCTGAGATTGGCGATTATGAAACCTTGGATGTAAGTGGTCATCCAGTAATTTTAATCAGAGGTAACGACAATCAGCTGAACGCTTTAGCAAACTCTTGCAGACACCGAGGGGCTAAATTGCTTGAGGGCAGTGGGAACACAAAGGGAATAAGGTGCCCTTTTCATAGTTGGCTATACCGGATAGATGGCTCTTTTGCAGCGGCGCCACGAATAGAAACATCAGACGCATTCTTAGAGCGCAACAATGATCTGATACATTACAAGTTAGAGGAAAGATTAGGCTTTTTATTCATAAGTTTAGAAGAAAAACCAGAAGTAATTGATAAGTGGTTAGGAAATTTTGCTGAGTTACATGAGGATTGGCCAATATCAGAAATGAAGACCACTCGAAAATGGACGAGAGAATTCCCTTTTAATTGGAAATGTTTTTTAGATGTTTTTAATGAGTATTATCATCTTCCATTTGTTCACCGAGATAGTATTGATGCTGTTTATCACACGCCAAGAGAGGGAGATTTATCAACGGGAAACTTTGCCACTCAGTTTGGTAAAACAGATGGCACTGGCGGATTGCTGGAAAGTCAGCAAAATTATGCATTTGGCAATATGCCAGGTTTAAGAGGGGATGCATTGTTAGGTGCTCGATATACCTGGATGTTTCCAACAATGACTTTTGCGTGTTCCAATGATGCAATGTGGGTTTATGAAGCACGGCCCAAAGATGAGAGAACTTGTATAGTAACTCAATCAACTTGCTTTCACCCAAGCACTATTGCTCAAGCGAATTTTAAGGAAGTTTCTAAAATATATTATGAGAGGATGGATACTGCTTTGGATGAAGATATAATTGCATTAAAAAATCAATTTGCAGGCTTAAATTCTCCTGAAGCAAGCCAAGGACCTTTTTCGCCAACTTTGGAGCATAATGTAGCTGCATTTGCTAAATGGTATTCAGCAAGGATGTTGAAATCTTTAGAAATTAATAAACAAAGGAATTTATAAATATGTCTGAAACTGTAGCTATTGTTGGTGGTGGTATCATCGGAGGAGGATGGGCAGCCAGGTTCTTACTTAATGGTTGGGAAGTAAGAATTTTTGACCCAGATCCTCAATCTGAAAGAAAGATCGGAGAAGTCCTGGAGAATGCTAGGAGATCATTACCGGGTCTTTCTGATGTAGAGATGCCATCTCCTGGTCGCATTAGATTTTGTGAGAAGATTGAGGATACGGTATTGGATGCATCCTTTATAATAGAAGCGGTTCCAGAAAGATTGGAAATTAAGCAATCAGTATATAAGCAAATCGAAAATAAGAATAGCAGATCAATAATTGCGTCCTCAACTTCTGGAATAATGCCAAGTGATCTTCAAAGTAAAATGAAATATCCAGAGCGCTTAATAGTAGCTCATCCTTTTAATCCAGTATACCTCTTACCTTTAGTTGAATTAGTTGGTGGATCAAAGACTGATGATAAGTTCATAGCTACTGCTCGAGAGCTTTTGATAGGTTTAGGTATGCATCCTTTACATTGTCGTGTGGAAATTGAGGGTTTTCTCTCTGATAGGCTTCAGGAGGCATTGTGGAGAGAAGCCTTGTGGCTTTTAAAAGATAACGTCGCTACAGCAGAAGAATTAGATGCGGCTATAGCCTATGGGCCGGGTCTAAGGTGGGCTCAGATGGGTACAATGCAGACATTTCATCTTGCTGGTGGTGAGGGTGGAATGCGCGCAATGTTAGCAATGTTTGGACCCTGCCTTAAATGGCCGTGGACAAAATTAATGGATGTCCCTGAGTTGACTCCTGATTTTGTTGAAATGGTTGGTGATCAGTGTGAAATACAATCTTCACAGTTTTCACCAAGAGAATTAGAAAAAATTAGAGATAATAACTTAGTTTCCATAATGAGAGCGTTGAAAGGCCAAAATTGGGGTGCCGGTAGAACTTTAAATGAGTATGATGTGAGAGCAAAAAATACTGACCGCCGTATTCCTGATGAGCCACTAAATACTGGGTGTCGCGTGGTTCCTTTGGATTGGACAGATTATAATGGCCACATGAATGAAGCAAGATATCTTCAAGCTTTTTGTGATGCAACAGATAGATTTATGGTAGAAATTGGCTGTGATGAGAATTATATCAAAACAGGGGGAAGTTACTTTACTGCTGAAACACACATCCGTCATATTGAAGAAGTTTTAGCTGGATCGAAAATATTTATTCAAACAACTTGTTTAGAGTCGACCAAGAAAAAAATTCACATATTTCACGAAATGATTGGTGAGAAAGGACAGCTCTTAGCATCAGGTGAACATTTACTATTGCACGTTAGTTTAGCTACTCGAAAAGTTAGTGAGGCCTCAGAAGCCATTCAAGAAGAGTTAGAAAATTTATCTAAAGAACAAGCAAATATTCCTACACCTGGAGGTGTAGGACGGCATGTTGGTCAGCCAAAGTGAGGCAACGTGTTTTAATAACAGCTGGTGCAGATGGGATTGGTCTGGAAATTGCTAAATGTTTTTTGAAAAAAAATGCTCTCGTTTGGGTTGCTGATTTAAATCAGAATGCAATTGATATTTTACCCAAGTCTATTAATGCTCGATGTGTAGATGTGTGTGATGAAATCGGTATGAAGGCGCTTTTTGATGAAATAATCAAAACATGGGGAGGTTTAGATGTATTATGTGCAAATGCTGGTATAGCCGGACCGACGGCATCAATTGATCACATCAATTTATCAGATTGGCAGCATTGTCTGAAAGTAAATTTAGATGGTACCTTTATAGCTGCAAAGTATGCGGCAAGTATTTTTAAAAAACAAGGATCTGGGGTAATTAGCATCACTTCTTCAACTGCGGGACAGTATGGATATCCTAACCGTTCTCCTTATAGCACTGCTAAATGGGGTGTTTTAGGTTTAATGAAGACCTTGGCAATGGAACTTGGGCCTTTTGGCGTGAGAGTTAATGCAATTTGTCCCGGTGCTGTGGAGGGTGCAAGAATGGAAAGGGTTATGGCAAGTGAAGCCAAAGCAAGCGGTCAGACAAGAGATGAGATCTATAAAGGTTATGCAAAAGGCACATCAATGCAAAAGTGGGTGGAAGGATTAGATATAGCTGAAATGGCAGTGTTTTTGGCGAGCAAGGAGGCTCGTTTTGTATCGGGTCAAACTATCGCTGTTGATGGTGATACCTTTAACCCAAATCCCTAGTTATAACTTAAAAAAATCAAAAGAGGTTAAGCAGCTTCTAATTGGCTTCTGCGCTCACTTTCTTCTCTGGATAATGCTACGGATGTTCTTATCCCTTTGGATACGAATTCCATTAGGCCTTCCACAACACGTTCGTTCGGGTCAATACCAGCACAAGATAATACTTCACGACCGTCTCTAGATCTTGCCCACCTTGCTATGACTTCAGGACCATTTCCAAATTTCTTATCGTCTGCAATTGCATCATCCAAAGCTGCTAAAACAACTGCAGCGAATAGTTTCCTAGATCTGGAACCTTGATCATTCGTCCAAGCCAAGTCGTTATGGTGATCACGCATATTTATACCTTTAGCAGTTGTTTATTTAAATGTCCCGCACATGTATCATAAAAGTAACCTTTATAGGTAATGCAAATATTGCATATCTGATATGCGTTAATTGCATATTATTTGCGTAAAGATCCTTGGCATCCTTGCGAACTCAAATAGACGTCTATATAAAAAGTTGAATTTTACATAATTTTGATCTTACGGGTGTGCAATGGCTAAAATAAATGGGAATGAAATCCGTCCTGGAAATGTGCTTGAACATAACGATGGACTATGGATTGCTGTCAAAGTTAATCATGTTAAACCGGGCAAAGGTGGCGCATTTGCTCAGGTGGAAATGAAAAATTTAAGAAACGGCTCAAAACTTAATGAACGTTTCAGGTCAGATGACAAAGTGGAAAAAATCAGGCTAGAACAAAAAGAGCAACAATTCCTTTATGAGAATGATCAGATGTTGGTATTCATGGATATGGAAACTTATGATCAAATTGAACTACAGACGGAGTTATTGGGAGATCGAAGGCCATTTCTTCAAGATGGTATGATGGTGACAATAGAGTATTTTGGTGAAGAGGCATTGAATGTTTCAGTTCCACAGAAGGTAACGTGCGTAGTTAAGGATACAGAACCTGCGATTAAGGGGCAAACAGCAGCCAACAGTTATAAACCTGCGATATTAGATAATGGTCTTAGAATAATGATACCCCCATTTGTGGGACCTGAGGAGGCGATCATCGTTAATACGGAAACATTCGAGTATAGTGAGCGTGCTTGATCATCAAAAACTTTTTAGTATTAAAAAGACACTTAATATAATTAAGAATATGCCTAAAATTTCTGTTTGACTATTTTTCTCCTTCAAAAAGAAATATGATGCAAGAAATGTGAAGACTAATTCGATCTGACCAAGAGCTCTTACATATGCGGCGTTTTGTAATGTGAAGGCTAAAAACCAAGCATAACTTCCAACCACACCAGTAATGCCAACCAAACATGATATTCGCCAATTTTTAAGAGTACTAAGTCCATTACTTTTATCATTAATTGCAAACCAAATGGACATAATAATTGCTTGAAAAATTGTTACGAAAGTTAAGGTTGTTGCGGCTCTTATTATATAATTTCCTTCTATCAATGATAGTGAGGCTCCTCGATAGCCAACAGAACTAATAGCAAAAAAGGCTCCAGCACTGATTCCTATAACTGCTGTTTTGTTTAAAATGATAGTAGGCGATTTAGTAAGAAATACTTTTTTTGGCTCTGAAAGACATAATATGCCAAGAAAACTGAGTATTATTGCGATACTCCCATAAAAAGAGAGCCCTTCACCTAGGAAAATAAATCCTACTATAGCGGTTTGAATAATTTCAGTTTTTGTAAATATTATTCCTACTGAAAAATTACGTTTACCAAATAATTTAATAGTGAGGATAGTTGCTAGAATTTGAGCAGTCCCACCGATTAATGAAAAGTAAAAAAAATGAGACTGAAAAGTAGGTAAACGATAATCAAAATTAAAAATAAGGAAAAGTAAAAACATAAAGGCAATGGGCGCTCCAAAAATAAATCTTGCAAAGGTTGCACTACTTGCACTCATTCCAGCGTGATGTAGATTTCTTTGTAAGAGAAACCTTATATTTTGGACAAATGCTGCAAAAACAGTAAAAATTATCCAAATTTGCATATTTTTTAGAAAACTCTATTTTTGTTATTAAAGCAAGCAATGCGTTTTTATGTTGATTAATGTTAGTTGGAGGAAATTAAGTGATAAATAGGCGTAGATTTTTTACTTCAACTTTTTCTTTCGTCATCGTAGGAATTCAACCTTCAATTGGCTGGAGCTCATTTGAAATCACGCTCACCAAAAAAGAATGGAGAGAGATTCTAAGTCCCGCTCAATATGCAATACTTCGCGACTGGAAAACTGAAAGGCCTTTTTCAAGTTCTCTTTACGGAGAAAAATCTAATCTATTGAGTGAAAATCGAACTGGACTGTATTGTTGTGCCGGCTGTGGACTTGCGCTTTATTCATCAGAAAATAAATATGATAGTGGCACTGGGTGGCCAAGTTTTTGGAAACCTATCCTTGGTAATGTTGATTACCGAGATGATAGACATTTTTTTAAGATTCTTGTTGAAGTTCATTGTAGACGATGTGGTGGGCATCTTGGGCATGTATTTGATGATGGTCCTGAACCGACTGGAAAACGACATTGTATAAACGCCTTAGCTATGATTTTTAAAGAGGTCTAGTAATGAAATCAGTAAAAGCTCTCATCAAAGAAGTTAAGGCTGGAAATCGGCGTGCATTAGCACGTGCAATTACCTTGGTTGAGAGCACTCGTGCAGATCACAGAGACCAAGCCTTATTATTGATGGATGAGCTTCTTGAGAAAAATAATCATTCAATTCGTATTGGTTTAACAGGTACCCCTGGTGTTGGAAAATCTACATTTATTGAAAGTTTTGGCATGATGCTAATAAAGGAAGGCTTCAAAGTTGCAGTTTTAGCTGTTGACCCGACATCTAAACTTTCAGGCGGTTCTATACTTGGTGATAAAACAAGAATGGAGCTTTTGTCTCGAGAACCTGGAGCATTTATAAGACCATCGCCCAGTCAGGAATATCAGGGTGGGGTGGCTCCAAAAACGAGAGAGGCAATTGCTCTTTGTGAGGCTGCAAACTTTGATTTAATAATTGTCGAAACGGTTGGAGTGGGTCAATCAGAGGTTATGGTGTCTGAAATGACTGATATTTTTCTATTGTTGATGGCTCCTGGTGGTGGGGATGAGCTTCAAGGGGTAAAAAGAGGCATAATGGAGATAGCTGATTTAGTCCTTGTTAATAAAGCTGATGGAGAATTGAAATCTACAGCACTGCGAACCTGTGCTGATTATGCCGGTGCATTAAGATTATTACGAAAAAGACACATTGATCCTGATGATTTCCCGAAAGCACTCACATTATCGTCTTTAGAAGCTACCGGTTTGGAGATAGTTTGGAGAGAGATTAATTTATTAAAGGACTACCGAACAAAAACTGGCGTCTGGATTGATCAACGACGTAATCAATCTCTTGATTGGTTTGAATCTGAATTAAAAAGGCGCATGATTCAAAAGTTTGAGAAAGATAGTAAATTCTTAAAATTAAAGAACGTATTTAAGAAAGAGGTTTGGGATGAGAAAATTACACCAGAGCGAGCAGCAGAAGATATTTTAAAGACTGTAGAAAAAAATAAGTAATAAGAATGATATGTATCTCTTGACGATCCTTGATTGAAAGCCTATTCACACCTTTCGAATGATTATTATTTTTTGAGGGCTAGTATTATGTCGCGTCGATGTGAGTTAACAGGAAAAGGTGTAATGGTTGGAAACAACGTGAGCCATGCAAATAATAAGACAAAGAGACGGTTTTTACCAAATTTGAATGATGTAACAATGCTATCAGAAGTATTGGATAAATCCTTTAAGTTCCGAGTTTCTGCAGCTGCACTGCGAACGGTCGACCATCGGGGTGGATTAGACGGCTTTATGGCTAAAGCAAAAGATAGTGAGCTCTCTGAAAAAGCGCTAAGAGTTAAGCGTGAGATTCAAAAAGCATCAGAAGCAGCTTAAACAGTTTTTTTCAGAGTTAAGTATTAGTAGTACTCAAATTTTTATTGAGCTTACGTTTTCGAAATTCACAAAATTTATAATTAAGCATGATTAATGGCTGTAAAAAGACCAATTGCTCCAACAAGTATTAAGCTAATGGCCCAAACAGCATCTAAATTAAACCAGGTTTTTGAGATAAATTTTAGACCCAGCCAAAAATAAACAATTGTTGCTAAAAATGCGCCAATAAAAGACATAGCTAGTGTGTGAATAAGAGCAACAACAAGAGCAGTTTCTATTTTTGACCCCATTAATGTCTGGGCTGCTTGATGCCCTGTATCAAAATCTTCAGGAGCGCATAAGCCTAGAAAAATCGGAACTAACATCAAGCCTGCTCCGTGAGCTAAAGCAGCCAAGAAAGACCACAAAGCGAGTTTTGAGGGGGGTATTCGAGCTAAAAATTTAGGGTGCCGGTTATTTATAAGTAGATAAACTCCAAGTGACATTACTAGCAGGCCAGCTGCTATTCTTATCTCGCTTTCCCAAATAATAAAAGAAGTTAGAATTGAAAATGGCAATAGGATAATTAGCATTGAAAGCAAATGACCAATACCTAAAGCAATTGTTGCTTTAAATAATGCAGATTTTTTCCGTTCAAAAAGTGCTGCTGATACAGCAAGAGGCCAACCCATTGCCGGATTAAAACCATGATATATCCCAGAAAAAATGACGGCCCCCCAAAGGGCCGCCATACTATTTAAATTCTCCATTAATTAAACAGATGGGAAACAAAAACTATCCGTTGAGCAATCGCCGCCCTCTAAACGGATTTGGTGTGATCTGTAACCTTTTGGAAAATTAACCCAAAAATCTTTATTTAAAGTAAAATCACCATTATCAGCAACATCTGCCATTACCATCGCGGCTCCACGCTCTCCTGGATAGAATTGATCATCCCAAGTGGAATAAAGTGAGTTTGTCCAATATACTCTTTTACCATCACGACTAATTTCTAACATTTGTGGGCCGTAACCAAATTCCTTACCGTTAGCATGTTTCGTCTTGGTCACAATTCCTCCAATTTCTATTTTTCCATTTAAAACTGGGTTCATGGGATCGCTGACATCGTATTGATGCATTTCACCGGTTCCCCAGCAAGCAACATAGAGATATTTGTCATCTAAACTAAGATCAATATCTGTGACTAAAGGCGGAACAGCAGAAAAACCTTTTAGTAGCTCTGGTAAATCATCTGGATCAGCAGCAACCGGTGGAATAGTTATAGTCTTCTTTGCTTCAAATGTTCCGTCTTCTTTTCTCCACCATGTAAATATAGCGCCTTCTAAATTTGAAGTATCTACCACAACACCACAAAATCCATATTCTTTTGCTGGATCGTGAGCAGGACGTATTTCTAACGCCATCTGATGGTTTGCACCTAAGTCTATTGTTTGTACATTCTTTCTAGCACGAAGATCCCAAAAATGAATTGAGTGACCATATTTGTTACTTAAAAGATCTTCAGCTACAATCCCATTTTCATATTGTGGAGGTAGACCCCATTCAGAACTGACCATATAATCACGTGGTAAATTCCACCAAAAATCGTATCCTTTTTCTTGAGCCCCTCTATCCATTTCATATCGACCTAGAATATCAAAAGTTTCACAATCCATTATAAAGATACCTGGAGGTCCGTCTGTCCCATCGGCTCCACCGCCCCCTAATGTTGACACATATATGCCCTCGGGCCCGCAGTGAATAGTATGAGGTCTAGAATATCCAGTCTTCTCCATTATTTCATCTGCTTCGATTATTCTATGGATTTTAGCTTTTAAAGGTTCTTTTACATCAATAACGTATATCCGTGATGATCTAATTCCAGGTATTATCAAATAACGTCTTTCAAGAAATGCGTGCCCTGTAAGTGGAGATAATGAAGACGAGCATGCATTCCATCCAAAGTGATGAAACTCATCGCCTAAATTTGGCATAAACAAGCTATGCAATATATCCCCATATGTTTTTGATTTTGGGTTAACATCTACAACGGCTAGTCCATCAGGCTTAGTGCCATCTGGGCTTAGCATTAATGTAAACGCTAATTTCTCAGCCGGTGCCTTCATTGCCAATTCAGCTGTAGCGTAAAATGTTGGATCTGGTCGTAAATTCATCTATTTTCTCCTTGTTTGATAAATTTTTTCTTATGTTAAAATTGTACGGGTGCCCTTAACTAAAGTTAGGCGCCAGATTGTTATTTGATTTTTGTTTTTCTAAGTTCCCGTTAACCATTCGCGGCCTTTCAGCATTACGCTCCAATAAACCGCTGGAAGTATCGATTTTTTTAAAAACCATGCCATCCTCCTGGGCTTTGTTGAGTCCCAAGGAAAGGTAGGCATTACTTTTCCACCGTAGCCAAATTCTGCTAAAATTATTTTACCTTTTTCGACTGTAAGTGGGCATGATCCATACCCATCGTATTTGGGTGTTGGATTATTACCTTTTAAAACTGATATAATGTTTGAAGCCACAATTGGGGCTTGTTTGCGAACAGCAGCGGCTGTTTTTGCATTTGGTGTGGAGGTTACATCTCCAATTCCAAAAATATTTGGAAATTTGGTATGTTGTAAAGTTTCTTGATTTACATCAACCCATCCAGCTTCATTCGATATCGGGCTTGATTTGATGAAATCTGGAGCACATTGAGGCGGACATACATGAATCATATCGAATTTTTTTTCGACAACTTGGGGGTCAGCATTTTCACTGCTTACTTTAAACCAAGCTATTTTATTTTCACCGTCAATTTTAAAAAGATTATGACTAAAATCTAAATTAATCCCATATCTTTTTATATATTCCATAAGAGGTGGAACATATGGAGCGCAACCGAAAAGCACTGGTCCTGCATTGCAAAACGACACATTCATATCGCTTAACTGATTATTTCTTAACCAATGATCACATGATAAATACATTGCTTTTTGAGGAGCACCAGCACATTTAATTGGCATAGCAGGTTGAGTAAAGATTGCTTCTTTACCTTTCATCTCCTTGACAAGCTTCCAAGTGTAGGGTGCAAGATCATATCGATAATTTGAAGTCACACCATTTTTACCCAGGGCTTCAGAAAGTCCTTCTATTGAATCCCAATCTAATTTTAACCCACATGCTACTACCAGTGTTTCGTATTTTACAGATGATCCATCAGATAGTTTTACAAGATTCTTAGCCGGTTCAAACTTTTCCACTTCACCTTTAATTCTTGTTACGCCTGAAGGCCAAATACTTACGGTATCCCTACGAGTGTCTTCTTTACTAAAAATGCCAGCTCCGACCATCGTCCAACCTGGTTGGTAATAGTGATCCTCCGATGGTTCGATTATAGTGATGTCTAAAGAGCGATCTCTTTTTAAAAGACTTGTAGCTGTGGCGATTCCACCAGCTCCACCTCCAACGATCAATATTTGTTTTGCAATATCCATATTCGGCCCCCCATATTCATTTTATATAACACTCTGATATTTACATTAGAGTTGTCAACGAGTCTGAAGGCTACGTTACGTCAGGTTAATTTTATTCTTTTTTTCAATTGCAAATAAGATTTACCGTTGCGATGTTTGAGAAAATTTCAAATGTGATAATAACAATAAAAAAGTGGAGATAGGTAGTGAATTTAAGATATTTAATAGCATTATTTTTAGTAATTTTTACCTTGCCGTTAAAGGCAGATATTATGATAAAAGATGCCATTGCAGTTACAAGTACTCCAAAGTCAAAATCTGGGGCTATATTTATGATTATTCATAATAATAGTCAAAATATTGATCGATTATTGTCTGCGCAGACGGGCGTCTCAAAAATGGCTCAAATGCATTCTTCTGAGATGGATGGCGATGTTATGAAAATGGTTCACGTGGAGGAGGGTTTTGAAGTGCCTTCACATGGTCGTTTAACTCTCGAACCTGGTGGAAAACACATTATGTTGATGGGGTTGTCGGGGACCCTGGAGAAAGATAGCTATTTTAACCTTATCTTAGAATTTGAGAACACAGGTCAAATTGAGGTTGAGGTCAAATACGAAGGAAGTATTAAGGATATGAAAAAAATGGATCATTCCCATGACCATTAGTGTCTTAGGGGCGTGTAATAAAACTTTATTTGGACTAAACAAAAATATTTATTAAAGCTCTGTTAGATTGTAATAATTGCCTGTATAATTATTATGATAATAATAATTGACAGTTAAAAAGGATATTAAAAATGGCATTTGAACTTCCCGATTTACCATATCAGCATGATGCGTTAGCTGATTTAGGTATGAGTAAAGAAACTTTAGAATTTCATCATGATTTACATCATAAAGCTTATGTAGATAATGGTAATAAGCTAATTGCTGGGACTGAATGGGAAAACAAGAGTTTAGAGGAAATTATTGTTGGCACTTATAATCCGACGAGTGTCGCGCAAAATGGCATATTTAATAATATTTCACAACTATGGAACCATAATCAATTTTGGGAAATGATGGGGCCATCAGGTAAAAAAATGCCCTCTAATTTGGAGCTTAAAATAAACGACTCCTTTGGTTCAGTAGAAAAGTTCAAAGAAGAGTTTTGTGCTGCTGGTGTCGGTCAATTTGGTTCTGGTTGGTGTTGGTTAGTACAGGAAGCGGATGATGGATTGAAAATAACCAAGACAGAAAATGGAGTAAATCCGCTTTGCTTTAATCAAAAAGCTTTGCTTGGATGTGATGTTTGGGAGCATTCTTATTACATTGATTTTAGGAATAAACGACCAGTCTATCTGAATAACTTTCTCGATAATTTGGTTAATTGGGAAAATGTTGCAGAAAGACTATAGCCTCTAAAATATGCTTTTGGTTTACGTCAGGTGGTTATGAAGCAATTCATTTTCCAAATCATCAACAGAATTTATTGTTTTGAATGCGTTCAATAGATCATTATCAGCAAAGTCTTGTTTGATTATATGATCTATTAACGCTATCAGAGGATCCCAATAGCCGTTGATGTTTAGGATGTATAGTGGTTTTTTGCTAACACTTAGTTGTGTCCAGGTTAAAAGTTCAAAAAATTCATCTAATGAGCCAATACCTCCAGGTAAAGTTACAATAACATCGCTGTTAGTAAACATAACCTTTTTTCTTTCGTGCATGTTTTCGGTTATGACGAATGTCGATAAATCAACTTTTCCAACCTCTTTTTCCAATAAAAACTTAGGTATTACTCCAAATGTGGCCCCGCCATTTTCCTGGCAACTTTTTGCGATGGCTCCCATTAAGCCTACATCTCCTGCACCATAAACGAGCCTCCAATTATTTTTAGCAATTATAGCTCCCGCTCGCTTTGCCGCTTCGATAAATGCATTGTCATTTCCTTTTCTTGAACCGCAAAAGACACAAATCGATAATTTTGTGGGAATCATTGCAAATAATCCTTAACTGGTGTTTGTCATGTTTCTTATAATTGTGTTATGATGTGATTATTTTGTAGGCTTAACAAGTCTTAATACTTTTACTATCGATACCTTTATTAAATAATATTTTTTTTGAATTGAGAAAACTTTGAGAAATAAATTAAATTATACTGAGGCAGTGACGGTATTAATTGTTATATTGATTGGCATCATAATTGGTTTTTCAGTCTACAATAATGATGAAACTACTGTTTTAAAAACACTTAATGACGTAACAATCGAGGATAAAGTAATTGAAGATGGTGATAAAGCTGAAATTACAGTGGATTCGAAAGCTATTAATAATGAGAATGTGGAAGCCGAAAGTGTTAATGTAAAGGCAAAGGAAAACAGTAATGAAGTTATTGATGAAGTTACCGATCTTCCATTTCCACAATTTGATTTGTTTAGTATTGACTCATCCGGATTGGCGACGATTGCTGGAAAAGGTTTAGCGGGGCAGGATTTAGAAATTGTTCTAGATGGGCAAGTAATTGCAGCGGTTATACCAGACAAAAATGGTGAATTTGCTATCATTTTAGACCTAGGTATATCAAATAAGCCTCGCTCACTAATATTAAGAAGTCGCCATAGAGATGGTCGAGAAGCAGTGTCTGAAGAAATAGTTTTGATTACACCGATTTTGGAAACAGATGAACAAGACAAAAATATAATTGTTGCAGAAGAGAGCTCGGTTGTTAATTTAGATAAATCAACAGTAGACGAAAACAATAATGAAGATGAACAGGAAGATGCTACAAAAATCAACACTGTAAACAAAAAAGAGACTGTTCAAAGTAATGAGCTAGATAGTTCTAACGTTTCTGTTGCAATTGTTTCCTCAAAAGATCTAAAGGTTATATCTCCAGCTGTTCAGAAAAACGCTCCAAGAGTTTCAGATGTCATTATTGATGCAATATCTTATGATACAGAAGGTGAAGTCTTGCTTTCAGGACGGGGCGTTGAAGATCAGCATATTAGGATTTACGTTGATAATAAGCCCATAAAAACGCGTTCTATTGAAGCAGATGGTACTTGGAGCATGGATTTGCAGGAAATTGACGCAGGTGTATATATTTTGCGCATTGATCAATTAGACTCTGATGGCGTGGTAACATCACGGACGGAAACACCATTTCAAAAAGAGACTAGTGAGATTGCTAAACAAATGGCTGCACTTGCGAACAGTGAAGTAACCGATTCTGCACCACGGATTGGTATTGGATTATCTACAGTTGTTATTCAACCTGGTTATACTTTATGGGCTGTTGCGCGAAAGACTTATGGATTTGGGATGCAGTATGTCAGAATTTATCATGCAAATAAGGACCAGATACGAGATCCTGATTTAATTTATCCTGGGCAAATTTTCAAACTCCCTGAATAGTAACCAAAATTTCTTTTTCCTAAGAAAACATTAGATGGATACAGACATTATATGTCAAACTTTGTTGAAAATAAACAATCATACTCTAGTTGGCTGACAATCAAGAAAGTTGCACCTTATTTGTGGCCTGATCAACAGTTATGGGTCAAAAGACGTGTAACTTTGGCTTTAGTGTTTTTAATGCTTGCAAAAATAGTTGCAGTATCGACACCATTTTTATTTAAAGCCGTAGTTGATGGTTTGGCTTCTAATGGAAAATCCACTGATGCTTTGATGTTGTTGTTAGGCGCAAGTGGTATCGTTTTTGCTTATGGCTTTTTTAGACTTGCGAGTGTTGGATTTGGAGAGTTGCGAGATGTTGTTTTTGCTAAAGTAGCCCAACGCGCTTTGCGCTCGTTGGCTTTAGAAACTTTTGAACATATTCATGCATTGTCTCTTAGATACCACATATCTCGGAAAACTGGTGGGTTGAGTCGAATAATTGAGCGCGGAGTTAAGGGTGTAGATTTCTTGCTCAGATTTATGCTATTTTCAATAATTCCATTGATTATTGAATTAACATTGGTTGCTGTAATATTATTTATAGTCTTTGATATTTGGTATTTGGTAGTAGTTGTAACTACAATCACTTTATACATTTGGTTCACATTCACTGTTGCTGAGTGGCGAGTAAAAATTCGCAAAGAGATGAATAAGCAGGATACAGAGGCTAATCAGAAAGCTATTGATAGCCTTTTGAATTTTGAGACTGTAAAATATTTTAACGCTGAAAAAATTGAGGCGGCAAGATATGATGAGTCTATGAAGCAGTATGAAGCTGCAGCGCTTAAGACTTCTTACTCATTATCCTTTCTAAACGTTGGCCAAGCATTTTTGATAACTGCGGGCCTTGTAGCAGTTATGATTATGGCTGCAATTGGGGTGCAAAATGGAAGTCTAACAGTTGGCGATTTTGTAATGGTAAATGCTTACATGATCCAGATTACTATGCCACTAAATTTTTTAGGCACAGTATATCGAGAAATAAGACAAGCATTGGTTGATATGAGTGAAATGTTTGAACTTTTATCTCAAGCACCTGATGTGATAGATTCGAAGAACGCGTATGATTTATGCGTGACTGAAGGTAGAGTAGATTTTAAGAATATTAGCTTTGGATATGAACATAATCGAGTAATTTTGAAAAATTTCAACTTGTCTGTTAAATCAGGTCAAAACGTTGCTATTGTGGGTACTTCGGGCTCTGGAAAATCGACAATCGGTCGCTTAATGTTTAGGTTTTACGATATAAATGAAGGGGAATTATTGGTTGATGGTAATAATATCAGGGATGTTACGCAGTCTAGCCTTCACTCTCAAATAGGAATAATTCCACAGGATACTGTTCTGTTCAATGACACGATTTACTACAATATAGCTTATGGTAATCCTAACGCTGATGAAGACTCAGTGATAGCAGCCGCTAAATCAGCAAAGATCCATAATTTTATTTCAAATTTACCAGATGGGTATGAAACCACGGTCGGTGAGCGTGGACTAAAATTGTCTGGTGGAGAGAAACAAAGGGTAGGTATTGCGCGAACACTTTTAAAAAATCCTCCAATTTTACTGTTGGATGAAGCTACATCTTCGTTGGACACAGAAACTGAAAATGACATTCAAGAGAATTTGTATGCGATGCTGAAAGGGCGCACAGTAATTTCAATAGCACATAGGCTGTCTACTATCGCCAATAATGATCTTATTGTTGTTTTGGAACATGGTGAAATAATAGAGAGCGGAAGCCACAAAGAATTACTCGCAATGAAGGGGCGATATAGCAAAATGTGGAGCAATCAGGCCAAAGACAATTAAAGTGAAAGATATTAAAAATAACTAAAGTTAACTTTCCTCTAATCCCCATATTATTTCTGGATCCTTCTTATTCTTAGCTAATTTTCTTAGTTTAAAGTCCTCACGTAATTTCTTCCCTCTAGCGTCTCGAATAATATTTAT
This sequence comes from Paracoccaceae bacterium, assembly GCA_029246285.1. GTDB lineage: Bacteria > Pseudomonadota > Alphaproteobacteria > Rhodobacterales > Rhodobacteraceae. The sequence continues at coordinate 56,487 of JAQWNW010000042.1, forward strand.
TCTGAAGATAGAATAAACTCCGTAAGACCCTTTTGCCACCCAAATTCTGAGAGCCAACATGGAGGGAGTAAATACTAATGTTAGTACTGTGGCTATTCCCAATCCAAATACAACAGCTGTTGCTAATTGCTTCCACCAAAGAGCAGTGGGGCTGTCTATCGTATATCCACCATTAAAAAAATCTAATGATAATCCAAACATCATAGGAGTAAGACCCGCCATGGTAGTAACCGTTGTAAGAAAAACCGGCCTTATTCTATCTTCTGCAGTTCTTACAATCGCTTCAAGTTTTGGCATATATTTTGAGTAATCTTGGTAAGTGTCGATTAAAACGATATTGTTATTAACAACTATTCCGGCCAACGCAACAATACCAGTTCCGGTCATAATTATGGAGAAGTTTTGATCCATTACAATCATTCCAACCAATACACCTGTGGTCGATAAAATTACTGCCAATAAAACCAAAACAGAGTTATAAAATGAATTAAATTGAGCTAACAGTATAACAAACATCAATCCAAGAGCTGCCGCAAAAGCACTTGTCAAAAATTCTTGACTTTCTTTTTGATCTTCGTCGTCCCCAGTCCATTCGTAAGAGACGTTATTCTCTAGTGGTTTTTCATCTTCCAACCATTTCGTTAATAATGAAATTCTCTCTGTTGGCGTAATTAAAGCTTCATTATTATTAATTAAGTCTGCTTCAACATCGGCCTTAATATCAAAATAGCGTTTGCTATCTACACGATTAATCTGAGCTAGTTTTTTTACAGGCGTTCGTGTTATGAAGTTCGACAGAGGAATTAATCCAGCGCCAGTTCTAACCTTCAAAGAATCTATCGTACTCAGAAGCCTATCTGATTCTGGCAAGCGAACTTTGATATCTATTTCTTCATCAGATGTATCTACTCTCATTGTGTCCAGTAGTAATCCACCAGTAACAAGTTGAACCATTGCGCCAACGGTAACGACATCAGCACCAAAACGCCCAGCTTTTTCAACATCCACGTCGATTTTCCAATCTATTCCAGGCAATGGCAAATTATCCTCAATTTTAATTAGCCCTTTGGTATTTTTAAATTTTTCTCTTACTTTATTTGCAGATTTTACGAGGGAGTCAAAATCATCTCCTTTAATTCGAAGATGAACTGGTTTAGCTGCACCAGGGCCAACCGCCTGTTCTCTTATTTCTGACTGCACGCCTGGGATAGTATTGAGCATATCTTGCAAGTTGGATAGAATGGTTTTCCCGCTCAGCCCTGGCGGTCTTTGATCCCATGGGCTAAGTTCTATCTGAATTTGACCTATTGTATCTCCAGGTGGTCCCTGAGGATTAAATTGGTTTAACCCTCCGTCGCCCGCAAATGCGAAGACAGAACTAACACCATCTTCACCGATTATGAGCTTTTCTGCTTCAGAGAGAATTTGGTCTTTTTCGTGGATTGATAAATTCCCTCGAGCTTGAATATAAGCGATTGCTCGCTCTGGATCTGTTTCGACAAAAAACTCCACGCCTTTTCCACTTTGAGTGAACAAGGAGAATATTAAGATCACGGTTGCAACTACCGAGGCAATTGAAACCAAAGGCATGAGGGGATTTCCGGTTAATAAACCAATAAATTTACCAAACAGGGTTCTGCGATACTTGCTATCTACTCGTTTCTGAACCTTAATTATTTTGAGTGATCCAATTCCAACAGAAATAAACAGTGATCCAATCAATATACAAAAAGACATCAAAAATATTGATATGGGGTTTTGCTTATTAGCGATATCTCCCAAAATGAAATTAGGATTAATTAATTGCATTAGACCCATATACAGCAGTAAAGAGCCAATTAATGTGAAGCCCACCCGAAACAACCAATGGCTTCGTCGAAGATTAAGGGCTCTATCTTCAAGCAAAACTGACAATTGACCTGCCACGCCCCCAACAACCGGAAGATAGATTAATGCAACAATTAATGAAGCTGATAAAACGAATATTAATGTTACGGGTAACATTCCCATGAACTCACCGGGTACACCTGGCCAAAATAGCATTGGGAGAAATGCGCACAAAGTCGTAGCAGTTGAGCTCACTATTGGCCAAAACATTCTTTTTGCCGCCTCTCCATAGGCTTGAACAGGGTTTACGGAGGCCCTTATTCGTTTATCAGCATACTCAACAACGACTATTGCACCATCAACCAACATTCCCACCGCTAGAATTAAGCCAAACATCACCATATTTGATATTGCTATGCCCATTACTGACAATAATGCAAAGCATAACAGAAACGATGTTGGGATAGCAAAACCAACTAGCAACGCTGATCTCATTCCCAAAGAAGCTAAGACGACTATCATCACAAGAGCGATTGCAGTCAAAACGGAGCTTTCGAGTTGTCCAACCATGCCTTCAACTTCTCTGGATAGATCCATTGCAAAGTTCACGCTAACGCTTTGTTTGAGCTCAAGGGGCCAATCATTTCTAGCAGCTAATACTTTTTTCTTAACTGTTTCTACCGTATCGATAATATTCGATCCCTTGCGTTGAATTACCTGCAAGGCTACAGTTTTCTCTCCATTAAACCGCGCTGTTCCAGTGAGATCTTCGAAAGTTAATTTAATTTTTGCTAATTCACCCAGTGTAACAATACTGTCACCATTTACCTTAACAGGTAAGTTATAAACGTCTTGCGCTTTATCAAAAGATGAAGGAATTTTGACACTGAATGCACCAGTATCGGTTTCCACTGTTCCCGCTGCAATCAACTGATTATTATTTGTTACCACGTTAATCAATTCACCAGCGGTAACGTTGTAGCTCTCTAACCGAAGTGGATCTATAATAACCTCTAGCATCTCGTTTCTGTGGCCTGCTAGTCCCACTTCTAATACTTCTGGAAGAGCCTCAACCTCCGTTTTCAGGTTTTTTGCAGCATGCAATAATGTTCGTTCTGGCAATTCGCCAGAAAGAGAAACAACTAGGATAGGAAATTCTGAAAAATTTATTTCTGTTACAGTATATTTATCTGCACCTTTGGGAAATTCTGCTTCAACTTTTGACATTTTGTCACGTACATTTGCAATCGTGGCGTCTTTATCCCAATCAAACTCAAATTCTAGAACCAGAACACCATAATTCTCAGCGGCAATGCCGCTCATTCGTTTAATCCCCGCGAGTTCTTTTAAATTTGACTCCATAGGTTTGATAATTAATTTTTCACTATCTTGTGCTGAGATACCAGGAAAAGGCACTGATACCACAACCACTGGGATATCAATGTCTGGTGATCCTTCTTTTGGAAGACCAAGATAAGCAAACGTGCCCGCCGCAATCGACATAATTACGAATGTTATGATCATTCTTGCGCGATAAATAGCCCAGTCAATAAGAGAGTTCATCTATTTACTCCTGGTATTTTTTTATAACTTTTCGACCATCGATGACATATTCTTGCCCAACAACAATGACCTCCACCGTATCGGGCAAACCTGAAAGCCAGATGCCATCTATTGTGTCTCGAACAATTTTAACTTCATAAAATTTCGCAAAGCCATCCTCCACCACTCGTACACCTAATTCTCCATTATTATTCAAAGTCATCGCAGATTGGGGCAGTAAATGAGCAGTCTCTGCAGCGGTGTTAATGAAGATCTCTGCTGTTCCACCTTCTCGTATGCTTCTTTCAGGATTAGGCACATCTACTTCAACTCTGAAAGTCCTGGTCATTGGATCAGCTGTAACGGAGATGTAAGTGACTTTTCCTGAAACCGTTTTATTGTTGGCTAGACGTGCTGCAGCAAAAGTGCCAACTGATAATTTATCAACTTCAGTTTCTGCAACAAAACCAACTACTTTAATTGGGTCAAGCTTTACGATTCTAGCACATTCTGACCCTGGTTGTAATAAGCTCCCTAGCTCTGCCACATCACTGCTCAATAAGCCCGAAAATGGTGCGGTTATTCTTAGCCTTTCGATTTCTTTTTCGGCTAATTTAACATTAGCTTCAGCACTTTGAAGGGCCGCCTTTCTTGCAGTCGCTTTAGTTTCCGAACCGTAACCACTCTCAGCCAATCTAGAAGCTGCATTATTGTTGACTTTAGCTTCAACTAATCTAGCGTTTGCTTCAGCTAATTTCACTTCACGCGTCCCTACGTTTAATTCACAAAGAACTTGATTCTGCCTTACTTCTGTTCCTTTCAACAGTGGCTCACTGATTATCAAGCCAGACGTTTCTGCCCTTACCACAACATTTCGCGCTGCTTCTGTTCTACCACGCACTACGATGCCACTTTCGACATTTCTTGATTTTGAGATAAGTACTTGCACAGAAACCGCTTCAGATTTTTGTGCTGGTAAATAACCTTCCTCTACTTGATCTGTGATTTCTCCGCCTGCCATCAAAATAAGAGAATTTCTTTCAAATGTAAGCATGTAAAGCGCTGCTGTAATGAGAATCGCGGTTAAAATTGGAAAAAATCGCATTGGTTTTCTTTTTTTAAAATTTGAACTTAATATTCGGGTTACATATGCATGAATTTGTGAATAGGCAAGTAATGGATTAATATTGCCTTCAAATAATCATAATTTTATTTTGGTTCGATGTTTTATCGGTTCGCTAATAAAGATGTTTGCAAAGATTTTAACAGTTAAGGGGCATAAAGTATTAAAATAATTGAAATGTGAGCAAATTTACTTGGCATTTTTGTTCAACTCAGGATAAACGAAGTTTAACTAAGGTTGGAGAAAGAATTGAGCGATACTGATTCATTTATAGAAGAGGTTTCTGAAGAAGTAAGACGAGACCGTCTATTTGGTTTGTTCAGAAAGTATGCGTGGGCAGCTATATTGTTGGTTATTTTGATAGTTGGTGGCGCTGCATTTAACGAATATAGGAAAATTACTGACCAACGTAATGCTGCAATATTGGGCGACAAATTATATGAAGCTCTTCAGGCAGATAGTGCTATTCGTTTAACTTTGTTGAACGAAATAGAGCCAAAGAAAATTGATGGAATAGCATTGGTTGATTTAATCAAAGTGAACACTTTAATTGAGCTAGGGTCTATTAATGAAGCAATAGAATTGCTTAAAGACATATCGAGTAATATTGAATACAATCCCATGTATCGAGAGCTGGCGGATTTTAAATCAATTTTGTTATCTGATAGTTCCCTCCAACAAAAATACGAGAACCTAAAAAGTTATACTCAACCGGGTTCTACTTTAAGACTTATAGCCATGGAAGAGGTAGCTTTAATTCAGATCCAATTAAAGGACTTTAGCGAAGCGATCAAGACTTTAGATGCTCTCATTCAAGAGCCTGACATTAATAGAGGTCAAGCTACCAGAGCGAGTGATTTGTTGAGGACTTTGAGAGATCCTGTGAGCACTAATTCTTCAGAGTGACACATTAAGATGATAGAATTTAACATTAAGGTTTCTACATTTATCTGTTTAATCGCAGGTTTGTTTATTTTGTTTCAATGCAGTGAGAATGAAGGGAAATTACCCGGAAAGAGATTTGGATTAAATGTTTCACTGGAAACCAGTGAGAGAATTGAAGCTGGAGAGCAAATCAAATTACAGGAGACAGAGGGGGCAAACCTGGCGCTATCAATTTCAATACCAGAGCAACAAAATAATTTAAGTTGGACTCATCGAAATGGGAGCTCAGAGCATAAAACTTCTCATCTATATCTCTCTGAAAACCCTAAATTAATTTGGAAGGCAAGAATTGGTAAAGGTAACAGCGCGAAATATCGAATAACTTCAGATCCAATTGTAGTGAATGATGAAATTTATGTTTTAAATTCACGATCCACTGTATTAAAAGTAACATCTGAAGGGTTAATTAAATGGCAAACGAAACTGACACCACCATTTGACTCTGAATCGGATACTTCGGCCGGTGGATTGGCTTTTGGTGCAAAAAAAGTATTTGTATCTACTGGTTTTGGAGAGCTTTTTGCAATATCTCCCAATGATGGTAATGTTATTTGGAGGCAACGTTTTAAAGCTCCTATAAATGCCGCTCCAACAATTATTGGCGATCAGGTTTTTGTAATCACCGCAAATGGCCAAGCATTTGCCTTGGACGTCGAAGTGGGTAGGATTCAGTGGCAGCAACAATCAACATTAGCAAGTGCAATATTATTAGGAGGATCGAGTGTAACTCATTATGGTAATTTGGCTTTGTTACCTTTTGATAGTGGAGAATTGACAGCTGTTTTGAAAGAGAGTGGTGTGAGAATTTGGAGTGCATCTGTCGCTACGACTCGAAAAGGTAGTGCTAGATCTAATATCAATAACGTTACAAGTGATCCTGTTGTTTTTGATGGTATAATTTATACTGCCAATCAGGGTGGTAGATTAGTGGCATTAAATGCTAAGACGGGTGCGAGAATATGGACAAACAATAATGGATCTTATTCTCCTATTTGGGCAGTTGATGATTCAGTATTTATAATGACTGATTTAGCAGAATTAAAGCGTTTGAATAAAGACACCGGCGAGCAAGTATGGGCAACGAGTTTGCCACAATATCCAAATATCAAAAAGAGGAACAAAAGCTATGCACATTATGGGCCAATATTAGCTGGTGGTAAGTTGTGGGTAGCCTCAAGTGATGGTTTTCTTCGAAGTTTTGAGCTTACTTCAGGTAATTTGTTGAACAAAATTAGAGTCCCATCTGGAGCCGCCTCTCATATGGCCATTGTAGATGGTGTTTTGTACATGTTAAGTCAAAACGGTCAATTGTTGGCATATAAATAATTATTATATTTTAATCTGGTATCTTTTTATGAGTTTTACTCTTGCAATTGTAGGTAGGCCCAATGTTGGTAAGTCTACATTATTTAATCGTTTGGTAGGAAAACGTCTTGCTATAGTTGATGACCAACCGGGTGTTACTAGAGATTTGCGGGAAGGGCAGGGCCGTATTGGACCACTTAAATTTACTGTGGTTGATACTGCTGGATTAGAGAATGAAACAGACGACTCATTAATTGCTAGGATGCGACGTCTTACTGAGAAGGCTGTGGATTATGCTGATCTGTGCCTATTTTTGATAGATGGTCGAGTTGGTTTAACTTCAGATGATAAACTTTTTGCTAATTTACTTAGAAAAAGAGCAAAACAGGTAATTCTTTTAGTAAATAAGTGTGAAGGAATGTCGGGTGACGAAGGGTTTTATGAGTCTTATAGCCTTGGTTTAGGTGATCCAATTCGCTTGTCTGCTGAGCATGGCATTGGATTAGATGAGTTGATGTACACGTTAAAACCATTTATCGAGAGTCACTCAAAGATGACCGTCGATCCAGAGGTTAATTTACCGATCTTTGAAGAAGATATAACCGGAAATGAAATGTCAGGTTTTAATCTCTTTGAACATACCTTACAGGTTGCAGTTGTCGGTCGCCCAAACGCGGGAAAATCAACACTAATTAATAGGATAATTGGGGAAGATAGATTGCTAACGGGTCCGGAAGCGGGAATAACTCGTGATGCTATATCATTTACCACTGATTGGAATGGAAATAGTTTTAAGGTTTTTGATACCGCTGGAATGCGTAAAAAATCGAAAATCAATGAAAAAGTCGAAAAGCTATCAGTGTCAGACGGTTTAAGAGCGGTTAATTTTGCGGAAGTAGTAATATTGTTATTAGATTTCAAAAATCCATTTGAGGTTCAGGATTTAAGAATTGCTGATCTTGCAGAACGAGAGGGTCGCGCTGTTGTAATCGCGATTAATAAATGGGACTTACAAAAAGAAAAACAAAAACAGTCTAAAGTTTTATTAGAAAAGTTTTATAGACTATTACCTCAGCTTAAAGGGGCGCCATTAATACCCGTATCTGCAAAAACTGGCGCTGGTTTAGATAAACTTCATAAGGCAGTTATCAAAGCTTATGAGGTTTGGAATATTAGAATTTCTACAGCAAGGCTTAATAATTGGCTTGAAGAAATGATAGAAGCACATCCACCACCTGCACCGTCGGGAAGGCGAATTAGACTTCGTTATATGACGCAAGCAAAAACCAGACCTCCTACATTTGTCATTTTTTGCTCGCGAGCGAAAGAATTGCCAGAATCATACAAGAGATATTTAGTTAATGGCCTTAGAGTTTATTTCGAAATGCCTGGAACTCCAATTCGACTTATTGTTAAGTCCTCTGAAAATCCGTACCAAGAAAAAGCTAAGAAGCGGAAGCTTGGATAACTTTTTTTATTAACCGCTTGGCTTCTTCACTTGGGGTTGTAAGTTGTTTTTTATTTTCACCTGGATGAAATCTCGCGCGAGAAGATGTAGACATTGGTTTTGGTTCTAGAATGAGAACATTTAGTAATTTATATTCATTCTCTTTTTTCCATGCTTGGGCTAATCTGTATTGAGCATCTTTAGTAGAGCCATACGATCCAAAAAATTTGTTCGAGGATTGCTTATCTGAAAAAAATACCGCTGTTGGTTTTTTTGATTGGCTTAGAAGTGGATGGGTCATAGAAATGATTTCTTGGGTAGCTACAATATTAGTACTTAATGATTTATTTAAATCTGCTTTATCAATGTGCTCCACAGGTGATAATGGAGCTGCGAATACAGCTGAGTGAACTAAAATATCAATTTTTCCCCATCTTTCAAAGATATTGTAACATAGATTCTTAAGTGCTTCACTGTTGTTTATATCAAGAGGTGCAAGAGTAGCTGTCCCATTTGCTTCAATTATTTTGTCATCAAGTTCTTCTAATCCACCCACTGTTCTGGCAACACAAACTACGTGATAGCCCAATTTAGCAAGCTCAATAGCTATTGAAAAACCTAGCCCTCTTGAAGCTCCAATTACTAGTGCTACTGATTTTGTCATTAATTATGTTCTCTTTTAGGGATTAATTCGTTCTTAATTGTAAGCCTTGCAGACAAATGTTAATTCTTCATATTGCTTAGACACACTCTCTAAGATCCCTTCTGGTATAAATCGATTGATTTGATCTTGGTAGAGACTAAGTATTTTATCTGAATGTGATTTCTCAACAATTTTAATGCTTTCCGAAATTGAATTGAATTGATTATATGTTATGAACAAAACAATTATTATTAATGCTCCTCGAGCTAGGCCAAATAAAAAGCCTAAGAAGCGGTCTATAGATTTTAGATATGTTCTTTTGATTACCGAGGAGAGGAAAGGAGCTAATATGGAGAAGATTATTAGACAAACTATGAAAAGCAAAACAAACGTCAAGATTATAGAGATATCGCAAGATTTTTGCAGATATTCTCCAATGAGTGGTGCAGATCTCAGCATCGGTTCTGCCTGATTTGCAAAGTTAAAGGCTAAAAGTGCGGAAATAATCCATCCTGCAATAGATATACTCTCTCTAACTAATCCTCTGAAATAAGCCAAAGTTCCTGATAATAAGATTATAATCAAAACAAGTAAATCTACAATGTTTAGACCTTCCATTCGAAATCCTTATTTTAAATTTATTTTTCCCTAAATTTTGTATCTTTATATTCGATTTGTGCAGAAGCAAAAGTGTTTAAGTTTGGATACCTGATAATCTTCATCTGAGGATTATTTTTTATCTTTATTAAGCTAGGAGCTAACGCAAAATTAAACCCAAGTTTCTGAGCTTCTTTCAATCTTAATTCAGCTTGTGCTGTTGCTCTGAGTGCTCCAGACAAACTAATCTCACCAAAAATAACGGTTTCTTTCTCTATTGGAACTCCGTTGACGGCAGAAAGAAGAGCTGCTGCAATTGCTAGGTCTGCCGCTGGCTCTTTAATCTTTAAACCTCCTGCCACATTTAGATAAACATCCATCCCCGAAAAACTTATGTTACATCTAGCTTCCAAAACAGCTAAAATCATCGATAATCTATTACTATCTATACCAACAACCGTTCTTCGTGGGCTAGCTAAGGTTGATGGAGCTACTAATGCCTGTATCTCAACCAACAACGGACGCGTGCCTTCAATACCAGCGAATACCGCAGAACCTGGAACAGGGTTCTCTCTCTCAGACAGGAAGAAGGCCGAGGGGTTTAATACTTCAATTAGACCTTCACCTGTCATCTCGAATACACCTATCTCATCTGCTGCTCCATATCTATTTTTAACTGAACGAATAATTCGAAATTGATGCTCTTGATCACCTTCAAAGTATAAGACCGTATCAACCATGTGCTCGACGACGCGCGGACCAGCAATCTGGCCATCTTTGGTAACATGGCCTACCAGTATAATTGCGACATTATTTTTTTTAGCAAACAATACGAGTTCATGACAGGCAGCTCTAACCTGCGATATTGACCCTGGTACACTTTCTATATTATCTGCCCAAAGTGTTTGAATGCTATCAATTATGGCTAAACCAGGCTGTTCCGCTTCTAATGTCGTTAATATATTTCTTAAATTTGTTTCAGTTCCAAGCTTTAAAGTTTTACTATTTAATTGTAGCCTTTGAGCGCGCATTCTGATTTGGTTCTCCGCTTCCTCACCTGAAATGTATATTGTTTTTAGCCCATTTTGGGAGAATTTTACTGCTGCCTGCAGTAAAAGAGTAGATTTCCCAATTCCTGGATCACCCCCAACCAAAATAGCAGATGCATTGACTAACCCACCACCAAGAACTCGGTCTAGTTCGTTTATTTTTGACAAAGTTCGTTGAGGCGCTTTTTCTTCAATAGAAATATTATTTAGTGGTATAATTGTTCCCCGTTGTGTGCCCAAAGTTTTACCTTTTGGACCCATCGATAAGCCGTTATCTTCGATTAATGAATTCCAGGAACCACATGCCTCACATTTTCCCGCCCATTTCTTATAAGATGTGTTACAAATATTGCATTTATATAAAACTTTTTTCATTGTTATCGCTTTAAAGTTTAATTTATTTCTTTGGAAAACTTTATATTCCGTTATTTTTTAACTTGTTAATTTTATCGGTCCGCTTGAACTTCCCTTTAAAAATTGGATTAGGTAAGGATCATTGGATTTTTCTAAATCAGTAATTCGCCCAGTCCATTGAACAATGCCATTGTGGATCATTGCAACTTTGTCACCAATAGCGCGAGCACTTGCCATGTCATGGGTTATGGTTATTGCCGTTACACCCATCTCAACAACAATCTCCCGAATCAACTCATTAATTACACCAGCCATAATTGGATCTAGTCCTGTGGTTGGCTCATCAAAAAAGATGATTTCTGGATTGCTTGCGATAGCTCGGGCTAGACCGACACGTTTTTGCATACCTCCTGAGAGCTCAGATGGGAAAAGTTCTAATATATCTGGTTTTAACCCTACTCTTTGAAGTTTTTGCTCGGCAATTTCTCGAGCTTCTTTTGCATTAATACGCCCATTTCCCCTAACTAATCTAAAGGAAATATTTTGCCAAACATTCAAGCTGTCAAATAACGCACCTCCCTGAAATAACATTCCAAAACGTGCTAGAAACTGTTCACGGCCAATATGTGATAGACTTTGGTCTTCCAAAAATATTTCCCCACTGTCAGGTTGGATTAATCCTAGAATTACTTTCAATAAAACTGATTTTCCAGTCCCTGAGCCTCCAATGACTACCATACTTTCACCTTTTGCTACGTCTAAATTTATACCGTTTAAAACGTTAACCTGGTTAAAAGATTTTTTTATGTTCTTGATTGATATCATAAACTTTCACATCTAAAAAAATAATTCTGTCAAAAGGTAATTTGCTGTAAGTATAAGTACGCTTGAAGAAACGACCGCGTTTATTGTTGCTTTTCCAACTCCCTGAGCACCACCATTTGAATTTTGCCCATGATAACAACCCATTATTGCCACAATGAATCCAAATACTGATGCCTTAATTAAACCCGAGGTTATGTCGCCGATCTCTAAAAAATTGATTGTATTGGTAAGATAAACGCTGCCATTAAAGTCCAATCGATTGATTGCAACTAAGTACCCACCAAGAATACCAATTATATCGCCAATCGCTACTAATATTGGTAAAGAAATCGTTGTTGCTAATACACGTGGAATAGTAAGATATTTAATTGGATGTGTTGACAAAGTTTTCAACGCGTCTATCTGTTCGGTGACTTTCATTGTACCTAATTCAGCTGCTATACTTGATGCAACTCGTCCTGCAACCATTAAACCTCCCAAAACAGGTCCTAATTCTCTGACCATACCTATAGCTACAATTGATGGCACAACAGATTCTGCGTTAAATCTCGCGCCGCCTGAATATATCTGAAGCGCTAAGGCCCCACCTGTGAATAGTGCGGTCAGACCTACTACTGGTAGACTTAAGTATCCGATATTAAAAATACTAGAAGTTAATTCTTTCCAGTAATATGGTGGTCGCAAAAAATGGCTTAAAGTTTCGACAACAAATAGAAAAATTTTTCCAATAACTTGAAATAGATCAAGAGTTGATCTCCCAACTGGCCTTAAAACGGATGAAATGGCTTTGTATGTTGTCATATGCCTAAGTCTAAATATTTAAAAGTTAGTATAATCACGCTGATAACGATTTCCAAGGCTGGTAAGAATTTCGTATCCAATTGTACCGGCTTCATCTGATAATTGGTCAATGGTTTGCAGGTCACAAAGAATTTCCATTCGGTCTGGAATATTAGTTAAATGTGTTACATCAACAGTTAACAGGTCCATTGAGACTCGACCTGCAATTGGGCAGGGTTCTCCACCTGCGTACACTACTGCTCTACCGGACATAGCTCTTATCAATCCATCTGCATAGCCTGCGGAAAGCGTTGCTATTAAACTTGGACGATGCGCAATCCATGTTGCGCCATAGCCAACTGTTTCTTCTGGCGCTAAAGCTCTTGTTTGAATTACAGGTAGAGACAACTTTACTACAGAGTTGGCTTCCCTAAAGGGTAAGCCTCCATACAAGCCGATTCCGGGCCTACAAAGATCGAAGTGATATTTTTCTCCCAAAAGAATTCCGCCAGTGGCAGAAAGTGATAAGGGGCAATCTAGTCCAGACGTCATTTCCAAAAATGCTTTTAGTTGGCTGGCATTTTGCACATGAGCTTTATCATCAGCACATGCTAAATGACTTATGATTAATTCAGGTTTTTTTTCACTATAAAGCTCAATAAATTCGCTAAAATCAGCTCTTTCAAAACCTAGCCTATTCATACCAGTATCTAGTTGCAGTCCGAATGGATGTTTGGGGATAGTTTCCCGATGTCTAATATTCTGTTCCGGTGAATTTAAAAGTGGTATTAAATTATTTTGTTCTAAGATGGAGCTTTTCCCGGCCATATGACCTGAAAACACAAAAATCTTAGGGCCTTGTCCTAAAACCTCTCTGATACTTTGACCTTCCTCTGCGCTTGCGACAAAAAATGTTCTTACACCAGCAGCAGCCAGTTTAGTAGCTATTTTCTTATCTCCTAGACCATATGCGTTTGCTTTTACCACCGCAGCTGTTTCAACGGTATCAGCTGACATTTTATTTAAGGCTTGCCAATTTAATTTTATGGCATCAAGATCTATTGTTAAAGTCCCATTAGACATTTGAGCTTCCAGTTACTTAGTTTTTCTCTTGCTTATTGTTGTAGTTCCTCAATGATTAAGTCGCAAACATTTTATGTTAGACCAACATCAACATAAGTTATTTGTGTAAACTTAAAGTAAACTAATCTCAATTATATCAAAATAATATTTAACTATGATTTTAGCTTTGATTTTGCCATGGTTTGGCAAGATTACCAAATCTTGTAAACTGACCTTCGAAGCTTAAATCAATTGAGCCAATTGGGCCGTGCCTTTGTTTGCCAATTATTATTTCAGCTTTACCATGAAGCTCTTCCATTTCTGCTTGCCAAGTTGCCATTTTTTCGACTTCATGATCATTTGGTTTTTCGCGTTCTTTGTAATATTCCCCACGGTAAACAAACATAACAACATCTGCATCTTGTTCAATTGACCCCGACTCTCTTAGGTCACTTAATTGAGGTCTCTTATCTTCGCGATTTTCCACTTGTCTACTAAGTTGGGACAAGGCAATTACAGGAATATCTAGCTCTTTAGCGATTGCTTTTAAACCTTGAGTAATTTCGGAGACTTCGTTTACTCTGCTGTCTTTAGATGAAGCCGGTCTAACTAATTGAAGATAGTCTACGATCATAACATCGAGCCCGCTCGTTCTTTTTAGTCTCCTCGCTCGTGCTGCAAGTTGGCTTATCGGTAGAGCCGGCGTGTCATCAATAAACAGAGGACATGCTTCAAGGGATTTTGCAGCTTCAACAAATTTTCTAAATTCTTTTTCAGTCATATCT
>JAQWNW010000048.1 GCA_029246285.1 Paracoccaceae bacterium
AAAAAATGGGAAGCAATTCCGTATTGGTCAACAGTAAATTTATATAAAGAAAGTGGGCCAGTCGATAAATACTTAACCCTAAAGGGAAATGGTAGAGAAATAGAATTAGGATCGTTTTTAAGCCCCGAAGAGCGCGAAAAAATTTACTCCCAATTAAAGCGCATAATTAAATCATCCTAATATTTTCTTTATCATTGCGCCAACTTTGCCAAAATCCAGCTGGCCAGTATACTGCTCTTTCAAAGAGCCCATAACTTTCCCCATATCTCTGATCGAGCTAGCACCAACTAATGCAATAGTATCTTTTATTACTTTGCCTACCTCATCATCACTAAGTTGGCGTGGCAAAAACTCCTCAATTATTTTTATTTCCGATAATTCTTGCTCTGCTAACTCGAGCCTACCACCTTCCTCGTAAGCCTTTGCACTTTCCTGTCTCTGCTTTACCATTTTTCCTAATATCTGTAATATTTCAGAAGATGAGACTCCATCAGGTCTATCTTCTGTGCGTAATGCAATATCTTTGTCTTTAATGGCTGCATTAACTAATCTTAAAGTTGAAAGTCTAAGCTTATCTTTTGATCGCATCGCATCTTTGACTGCAGTATTAATAATCTCACGCATGATAAAACCTTTATGAATTATTATATAATTTAGAAATTAGGGTATACATCTCCTGGAAAGAGAGAACAATAATTAATTGAAATTTGTAGCATAAGGGATTTTAACTAGTTGTGTTCCTTGACCAATCATACTTAAGATTCTATCAAGCACATTAGCACATTGTCGTGGGTATATATGTCAGTAGATACTGTAAAACTTGATGAAAAAATATACACAGCTTGTATTCTTTTTGAAGATGGAAATATCTTATATGGCAATGGATTTGGTTCAGAAGGGTCAGTAGTAGGAGAGCTGTGCTTCAACACATCGATGACAGGATATCAAGAGATCATGACAGATCCTTCTTATGCGGAGCAAATAATTACTTTCACATTCCCCCACATAGGAAACACTGGAATAAATTCTGAAGACGATGAGAATAAACTAATCTCAGCACTCGCAATGATTGTTAAGTGGGATCCGACAAAAGCTTCAAATTGGCGTTCACAAAAACAGTTATCTCACTGGTTAAAGGAACGAAATAAACTTGGGATTTGTCAAATCGACACTCGTTATATTACTAGTTTAATTCGGGAAAAAGGTGCACAGAATATAGCGGTTTGTTGCAATAATAATGGCAATTTTAATATACAAGAACTTAAAGATAACCTTGCAAATTATTCAGGATTAATCGGGAAGGATTTAGCCAAAGATGTTTCTTGTAAAAAACCTTATCGATGGAATGAGCCGCTATGGGCCTTTAATAAAAGTCACCAACATACAATAGCAAAACCAACAAGGAATGTTATAGCAATTGATTATGGAGCCAAAACAAATATTTTAAAATGCTTGGTATCATCAGGGTGTGAAGTAACCGTAATGCCTGCGCAAACAACTGCGCAAGAAATAATTGACAAAAAACCAGAAGGTTTGTTTTTATCAAATGGGCCGGGGGATCCAGAAGCAACGGGAAATTATGCAGTTCCCATGATACAGGAAATATTAGATCAAACTAAAATACCAATATTTGGCATTTGCCTTGGACACCAGATGCTAGCACTAGCTTTAGGAGCAAAGACTCTGAAAATGAAATATGGTCACCATGGGGCTAATCATCCTGTCAAAGACTTAGAGACTGGAAAGGTTGAAATTACCTCTATGAACCATGGCTTTACAGTAGATTCAAATAGTTTACCTGATGGGGTAATAGAAACTCACGTGTCCTTATTTGATGGTACAAATTGTGGTATCCAATTAAAAAATAGACCTGTTTTTTCTGTTCAATACCATCCCGAAGCAAGCCCCGGGCCACAAGACAGTTTTTATCTCTTTGAAAAGTTTGTAAAATCAATGTCTATAATAAACCAAAATTGATTATGAAACTTAAATCGTTTAGAGATGCTGATTTTTGGATATTTGATTTAGATAATACACTTTATCCAAAAACAGCCAATTTATTTGCTGAAATTGAGAAAAAAATGACAACCTACGTCATGAATGAGTTGAATGTAGATTTCAAAAGGGCAAATTTTCTAAGAGATTACTATTGGAAAAATTACGGAACTACATTGTCTGGTATGATGCAGGAGCATAAAATTGACCCTATACCATACTTATATGAGGTCCATGACATCCCATTGGATTCATTGACTGTCGATCCTGTGCTTGTGAAAGAAATTAACAAACTGAATGGAGAGAAAATTGTTTATACAAATGGATCAAAATTTCACGCAAATAGGGTTTTGAATGCGCGCGGATTAACTAATTGTTTTCACCAAATTTACGGAATTGAAGATGCAAATTACGTGCCAAAGCCGGAAGAAGACGCTTATAAACGAATAATTAAACTGGCTGATGTAAATCCTCTTAGTGCTGTAATGTTTGAAGATGAACCAAAAAACTTGGAAGCCCCACACAAAATGGGCATGCAAACAGTATTAGTATCTAACGGGGAAATCGTAGATCCTAGGCATCATATTACAGATAATTTGACTAATTTTTTATTAAAATTAAATAATATATTAAATGAAAACTGATGTCACAATTGTTGGAGCAGGGTTAGCTGGACTTATAGCTTCTATTCAACTCTCACATATCGGCTATAATGTAGTCTGCATTGACTATGAAGGGGAGAAGGGCAAAAAAAACGACTTACGCAGCACAGCTTTGTTACTACCATCAATCAACCTATTAAAAGCCTTTGGTGTTTGGGAGCAAATAAAAATTAATGCATGTCCAATGCAATCTATGCGAATACGTGACCTATCGGATGAAAAAAACATCACTGAGGTTAAGTTTCATGCTCAAGAGATCGCTGAAGAAGAGTTTGGTTATAACGTTCAAAACCAAACCTTATATAATAATTTGGTAACTTTTTTAAAACAATCGAAAAATATTACGGTTATTCATAATGATAAATTTATGAATGTCAGAACGCGGACAAATGCTACTTTTACTGAATTAAAATCGGGATTGAGAATACAAAGTAAACTTTTAATCGGAGCAGATGGTCGAAATTCGTCAGTTCGAGAGAAACTTGAAATTAACACAAAAACAAAAACTTACAATCAGCATGCATTGGCATTCAAAGTCAAACATGAGAAATCGCATGAGAATATATCCACTGAAATTTACAAAAGTGGTGGACCATTCACAATCGTACCTTTAGCAGAACCAAAACAATCAGCAATTATCTGGATGGATAATACCAGTAAGATTCACAATATCGCAAAATTGGACAGCACTCAATTTAACAGTGCTATAACAATTCGAAGTGGAAATTGCCTAGGAGCATTAAGTCGGATTAGTGAACTAACCAGTTGGCCTGTTATAAGTCAAATTACCAAGAACACAGTCAAAGAAAGATGTGTGTTAATCGCGGAAGCAGCTCACGTTTTACCACCAATCGGGGCACAGGGACTAAATATGAGCATCCAAGACATAAGAGCCTTGGCGAATATTATAGAAGGGGAAGAAGATCCTGGATCAATGGAACTGTTACGAAAATATGAAAAAACTAGAATTAGGGATAGCAAATTGCGTACTAAATTAATTCATGGGCTTAATCTTTCGTCAATCTCAAATAAGTTTCATGCGCAAAAAGCTAGGTCGATGGCTATACAATTAATTGCTTCATCACCAAAACTTAGAAGTTTTTTAATTGAGAAAGGTTTAGGGTAAATAAATTAAAGTAAATATTTAACCCAATGGCCCCGGGCGATACTCCTCTGAAAGTAAAACATTTGCTTCGACATCTCCTACGCCTGGAAGAGTCATTATCCTACGTCTTAAAACTCTTTCGAAATCACTAATGTCCTTCGCAACTACTCTAAGCCTGTAATCATACAACCCTAGAACGTGTTGTACTAACTGTACTTCAGGTATTGAGCATGCAGCACGTTCAAAATCAGCAAGACTAACCCTTCTTTTGGTAGCCAACTTTACGCCTAAAAACACTGTAACACCAAAACCAAGCTTCTTTCGATCTACTAAAACCTTCTTACCAGTTAAGACACCAAGATCTGTCAATTTCTTAATGCGTCGCCAAATTTTTGATTGAGATACTTTTAAAGACCGAGATATATCACTAGCAGTAAAATTTTTATTTTTAACAAGCAACGTAATAATAGACCGGTCGAGGTTATCCAAAGCAATCATATTGGCAACACATCACTACGTTTAATGTTTGAAATAAGCATTAGGGCTTCAACCTCAGCGATATATGGAAGATTCAATATTTGGTCACGATAGATTGATTGATAATGAGTAAGATCTCGTGCCAGAATATTTAAACGCACATCAACTCGTCCCAAAAAAGTTTGAATTTCATTAACTTCACTTATCAATCTGGCACGAGATATGAAAACCTCAAAAGCATCAGATTGAGTTTTATCAAGTGTTATTCTTAGGCTGACCTCTAATTCATACCCAAGTTTTTTCCAATCAATCTCAAAAATAAACCCTTTAATTACACCTAAATCTTGCAGTTTTTCAATTTTTCGCCAACAGGCAGTATTGGACATACCCACTCGCTCCGCTAGTAACTGCGTTCCTGCATCAGGATCGTCCATAATATGTCGAACTAATCGTTTTTCTAAATTATTTAATACATGCATAATTTTTTCTATATATAGCTGAATTACCGAATTAAATTACAATAAAAGAAAAAAATTATCAATTTTAAATTAGATTATTCTTTAAAAAGAGATAATATGGAAAAAAATGAAAGGAAAGATAATGAGAGTTTATTATGATCGCGATTGCGACGTTAATCTTATAAAAGACATGAAAGTAGCTATACTAGGTTACGGAAGCCAAGGCCATGCCCATGCTTTAAATCTACGGGATAGTGGTGCAAAAAATATTACTGTAGCTCTTCGAGAAGGCTCTAGTTCTGCCAAGAAAGCAAAAAGCGAAGGCCTTGAAGTTATGGGGATTGCAGAAGCTGCGGCCTGGTGTGACCTAATTATGTTTACGATGCCAGATGAATTACAATCCGAAACATATAAAAAATATGTCCATGATAACTTAAAAGATGGGGCAGCTATCGCATTTGCTCACGGTTTAAACGTTCATTTTGGATTAATCGAACCAAAAGAAGGTGTAGACGTCATAATGATGGCACCTAAAGGCCCCGGACACACTGTCCGAGGTGAATACTCAAAAGGCGGAGGGGTACCTTGCTTAGTTGCTGTAGACCAGAACGCTTCCGGTCGAGCACTTGAAATCGGCTTATCTTATTGCTCTGCAATTGGTGGTGGACGCTCTGGCATCATTGAAACAAATTTTAAAGAAGAATGCGAGACAGACCTTTTTGGTGAACAAGCTGTACTTTGTGGCGGATTAGTAGAACTTATTCGCGCCGGTTTTGAAACTTTAGTAGAAGCTGGGTATGCGCCGGAAATGGCATATTTTGAGTGCCTTCACGAAGTTAAGTTAATAGTAGATTTGATTTATGAAGGTGGAATAGCAAATATGAATTACTCTATCTCAAATACAGCAGAATACGGTGAATATGTCTCTGGCCCCCGGGTCTTGCCGTACGATGAAACTAAAACCAGGATGAAAAATATTTTGACTGACATTCAAACTGGAAAATTTGTAAGAGATTTTATTAGTGAAAATCAAGCAGGCCAACCATTTTTCAAAGGAACCCGTAGAATTAACGACTCCCATCAAATAGAGCAAGTTGGGGAAAAACTACGTGAAATGATGCCCTGGATATCTGCGGGCAAAATGGTTGATAAGTCAAAAAACTAGTGAACTTAAGGGTGTTGCCTCAATATTTTTTTCTGGCCACACCCACCTCATATCTTGCTTAAGATTATTGTGCTTTAGGTAAAATGTTACCCCGAAAATCAATAATTGGGAATAAAATGGAAAAACCAACAATCCATAATCCTGGCTTAATAAGCTGGCTATTTTTGATCATTCTATCAGCAATTTGGGGAGCCTCATTTATGAGCGTTTCCATTGCTCTTGAAAGCTTTTCACCTCTGACTCTAGCAGCTTTAAGGATTTTTATCGCTGCTGTTTGTTTAACTTTAATCGCTTTCATGCTAGGTCATGGCCTGCCATCACTTTCTTCACAAAATGGGTTAAAAATCTGGCTTCATTGCTTAGGCATGGGTTTATTTTCAAATGTTTTACCATTTTCAATGTTAAGTTGGGGACAACAGTTCGTTTCCAGTGGATTTGCCGGAATTTCAATGGCTGTTGTGCCCCTTTTAGTGCTACCTTTATCCTATTTTTTTATACTAGAAGAAAAGTTTCGTAAACAAAAATTGATTGGCTTTATTTTTGGCTTTATTGGAGTTCTGATTCTAATTGGACCAAATTCTATTGTTAAACTCAATGGAGATTTTACGTCAATTGCACGCTTCGCCTGTTTGGGCGCATCTTTCTGTTATGCGGTAGGCTCAATTATCACCAGACGCTCTCCTGAGGTAAATTTAGTTTCATTCGCAGCAGCAGCTCTTATTTTATCAAGCATCCTTATTATTCCCTTAGCGTTAACAATCGAGGGAATGCCTCAGCACATTTCTGTTCACTCATTTTTAGCTGTAAGTTATCTTGGCCTTATGCCAACAGCGATAGCCACAATATTACTAGTAAGAATAATTCAAACAGCTGGGCCCACTTTTTATAGCTTAGCAAATTATCAAGTGCCAGTTTGGTCAATTATTTTTGGTGTGGTTATATTAAACGAAAATCTTCCAATTCAATTTTTTATTGCTTTTCTTTTAATTCTGACCGGATTATTGATAGCGCAAGCAAAAACACGGAGATCAGAAACTTAAGATCATGTCAATTTAATCGTTTGATAGCTTGAACTATGTCATTTACCGCTTCTTGTAAAATTGAAAAATTCTCATGTTCCGCCATTACCCTAATTAATGGCTCTGTTCCGGATTTTCTTATCACGATTCTTCCAAATTCTTTAAAAAGATTATTCTTTTCACTTATAAGGTTTTGAATTTCACTATTACTAAGTGGATCATTGCTTTGGTCAATTTTGATGTTCTCTAAAAGTTGGGGGTATGGTTTGTACAAATTTAATAATTCGCTCGCTCTAGATTTATTTCCCTGCATGGCAGCAAGAAACTGAAGTGACGCAATTAATCCATCACCAGTAGTAGAAAAATCTGAGAAAATTATATGACCTGACTGCTCTCCACCAAGATTAATTTCATTTTTTTGCATTTGTTCAACTACATATCTATCACCCACGCCTGTGCGAAGTAACTTAAGCCCTTGGGACGTTAAGAATTTTTCGAGGCCCATATTAGACATGCTGGTTGCCACGACAGTATTACTCGTCAATTTATTTTTCTGCATTAACTCTTTAGCAAAAATAGCTAAAAGCTGATCCCCATTAGAAATATTACCTCTTTCATCAATTATTGTTACCCGATCAGCATCACCATCAAGGCAAATTCCCAGATCTGCCTTTGTTTCTAATACTTTTTTGGCAGCTAAATCTGGACTTGTTGAGCCACACTCAAAATTTATGTTATACCCATTTGGAGAAACCCCCATTGGAATCACCTCTGCGCCTAGTTCAAAAAGCACTTGTGGAGCAACTTTATAAGCAGCACCATTTGCGCAGTCTAACACAATTTTAATACCATTTAGACTTGAACCATTAAATTTATAAGTTGATTTTGCACTCTCCACGTATCTACCCAAACCATCATCGATCCTTTTCGCCCTGCCAATATTCTCAGCTTTAGAAAACTCAATCTCATTATCCATAATTTCTTCAATGGCAAATTCTGCATTATCGGATAACTTAAATCCATCAGGACCAAAAAACTTAATGCCATTATCATTGTAAGGATTATGCGATGCAGAAATCATTACACCAAAATCTGCTCGCATAGATTTTGTTAAGAACCCCACTGCAGGTGTGGGGATTGGGCCAAGGAGAAAGACATTCATACCTGTAGAAGTCAACCCAGCCGTTAATGCATTTTCAAACATATAACCTGACCTTCTCGTGTCCTTACCTATGACAACTCGGTGCTCGTTACTATCTTTTCTAAAATAGCGTCCAGCAGCAGCACCTAATCTCAATGCTACATCAGGCGTCATAGGAAAAACGTTTGCTTTTCCTCGAACTCCGTCTGTGCCAAAATATTTTTTTATCATTAACTTGTTCCTATATTAATAGACTTCCACAAACGCAAAGCCTGCACAGTTTCAAAAACATCATGAACACGAAGAATCTGAACACCTTGACTAATGGCTTCTAATGCAACTGCTATACTACCGGCGCTTATTTTGAGCGGATCATCCTGCAAACCAATTGTCTTTATAAACCTCTTTCTAGACGCTCCAACTAATATAGGGCAACCTAAACTATGAAAAATGCTTAGTCCTCTCAATAAAGTCAAATTATGCTCCAAAGTTTTTGCAAACCCTATACCAGGATCAACAATTATATTGTTTTTAGATATTCCTAATTCCACGCAATCTTCTACAACATTTTCAAGAAAGTCATATACATCAAGTAATACATTATCATAAACTGCCTCTGAATTCATGCTTTTGGGCACACCTTTAGAATGCATGACACAAATAGGTATATTTTGAGTAACGACTAATTTTTTCATTTCTTTATCATAAGATAATGAACTTATATCATTTAGCATATCAGCGCCTAATTGTTTTGAGATATCCCAAACCTCAGATTTTCTAGTGTCCACTGAAATTGGCAAGTCAATACCAGAACTTCGAATCTTTTCTAAAATAGGTGAAATACGAGAAATTTCCTCACTTACTGTGATAGGGTCCGCACCTGGCCGAGTACTTTCCCCACCGATATCAATAATTGCAGCCCCATAATTCATCATTTTGGTAAACTCCTCAAATGCACATTCTAATTCACTATATTTACCACCGTCAGAAAAGCTATCTGGAGTGACATTCAAGATACCCATCACATGTGGACTCGAAAAAGAAAGATTGAATAAGCTTTGCCTTTTTATCGTTAGATTGTGGAGAACCTTTTTGGGCAAGTTTTCAGCTTTTATAATCTTGGGTTTACCATTTCTTTGTATAACCTCAACATTTTCAAAGAAAGCCCATCCACCAGCAAGTTTGTAAGATCGTGTAGAGCCTTTAGGTGACTTTATAATTATCGGACGATAGTAGTTCTTAGACATAAGGTTAAATATCAGAGACTTTATTTATGGTCTTAAATCCAGGGAAAGGCTTTTCCCCAACAATAACTACTTGTTCATTTGAAAAACTTTTAGAGAACCAGTTTGCTAATTCAATAGCATTGGTATTCATAGGTTTTTGAACAGCATCTAAAACTATTTTAGAAGGCGCCCAAATTGACAATTGTTTATTTTTTATTGCCCATTCTATTTCTGTTCGGCTATTAACGACGACACATCTTTCATCTTTGCCCGCCAAAACCCAAGCATTTTGTTCTATTGCTAAAAGCTCAATACGCCTTTGAGTTAGTTTGTTATCTGATAACTTTTTATAATCCTTTACGGTATCAACACAGATGACAGCTGGTCGAGGATGCTTCTCTAATCTGTCGAGCCAGTCAGACAACATATTGCCGCTCAATATTTCATTTGTGATAAAAACAAAAAGTGGTTTATCTGATATAGTTGAACTCACAGCAAGTTGACCATCATTGCCCTTTCTAATAGAGTTTTGTGCCGAACGAACAATTTCTACACCTAATGCTCCGGGAATTCGATCTAACTTTTCAACCCTTACAAAAGCCCTTTTCACTCTAAAATCACTTAAAACATCAGTGGCAACTTGATCCGCAAATGTTTCAAGAAGATTTATTCTCTCTATTGAAAGTTGCTTATTAATAGCGTCAATAATTGTATCGTAAGAGATTATATTATCTACATCATCATGCTTGTTAGATTTAACTAAATCAACTTCCAATACAACACTTACTCGCAAGCTCTGCTTTTTACCACGTTCTGACTGAAAAGCACCTATTTCAGCTTTAATCAAATAATCACGAACTGCAATTCGATCGAGTGATTCATTTTTCTCATTTGCCACCGATCGATCATACAAATCACCAAAGGCTATAACGTCACTATTTTTCATAAAACTTCTCAACCTCATAAACTTTAAAAGACAATTACTATAAAAGTGCCTAAAATAATAGAATAGTTATAATAAATTTAGTTATCGATGTAAAAATGATGTAACCCTATGGTCGCAGTTCTTTTTAAATTTCTTGACCATTTTGGACGTACGAATTTAGCATGATAGTACAAAGCACCGTACGTTATCGAGCGTGGTTCATTACCCATCATGATTTTAGCAACTTTTTTTGAGACACTGTAAGCAGCTTTATTTCGTATACGTTCAGTCAATCCATCGCAATTGTAAGAAAATTGACAGTTGTGTCTACGGCCTTTTTTTGTACCTTGCGCCACTACTTTGCAAATGGAATTAGGAAATCTCTTTGAGTCAACTCTATTTAAAATTACTTCAGCTACAGCAAATTGCCCTTTTACGCTCTCCCCTCTAGCTTCAAAATAAATTGCTTCACTAAAGCATTGCCATTCTTTACCACCAGAGGGTTCTGGCATTTTTGCAATACGTTCATCTGTGTATTTGAATATGTTGCTTGAGCCTTGCCAAAAAAGTGAGTTATTCACAGCAGAAGATTTTCCAATCTGCCTTAATCTCGAAAACGGAACGTTGTTAAGGAAAGATTTTTCTAGCTTTAGAAGTTTGGTCACCTCGGAGTTTTTTGTGCTAAGAGTGGAACCCTCAACCAAAAGTCCACTCATCATCAAGACAAAAACAATGATACTAAAATAAACCTGCTTTAACATTGAAGATCGACCTATCCATCGTTAGTGCTTACTAGAATTTAAACTTAAACCACTGAATAGTTACTGAGATTAGTAAAATCAATCAAATTTGTCTTGTATATCGATTTGAAAGTTCAAAAATCATACTTTACTTTCCTAGTTCATAATGCGCTGCAGCTAAAATCGCTATTGGAACCCTATATGGTGAACAGGAAACATAATTGAAACCTGCTTCACAGCAAAACTTAATTGAAGTGGGGTCACCTCCGTGCTCACCACAAACAGACAAACTCAGAATTGGATTTTGCCCTCGACCTCTATCTCGGGCAAGTAACAACAACTCACCGACTCCATCTTTATCTAAAGTACGAAAAGGATCCTCATTAAAAACCTCTTTCGCTACATAATCTCTCATAAAACGACCAGCATCATCTCTACTAAGTCCATATGTCATTTGGGTAAGATCATTTGTACCAAAACTCAAAAATGAAACAGATTTGGCTATATCCCCTGCCCTTAAAGATGCTCGAGGGGTTTCAACCATCACTCCATACTTATATTTAAAATCTGTTCCAGTTTCAGATTTAACCGCATTCGCGGTAGACTCTATACTTACCTTTACGAGCTCAACTTCTTTTTGAGTCGAAACCAAAGGAATCATTATTTCAGGAACGATTAGCATACCTGATTTTTGAGCTAAAACTGTAGCCTCAAAAATTGCCCTGACCTGCATCTCATAAATTTCGGGTAACGTGATCCCTAACCTTACGCCACGCATACCTAACATAGGATTGAACTCAGAAAGTTCTTTTGTTCTTTCAATGATATTACTTACAGATAAATCTAGAGCCTCTGCCAATTCAAGCATTTCTTGACGCTCTCTGGGTAAGAATTCATGTAAAGGTGGGTCAAAAAGCCTTATGCAAACTGGAAACCCATCCATGATTTTAAAAATTTTCATAAAATCAGCTCTTTGCATAGGCAATAATTGCTCCAAAGCGACTTTTCGCTCCTTATTACTGTCAGCAAAAATCATTTCACGCATGACAATTAAGCGATCATCTTCAAAAAACATTTGCTCAGTACGACATAAACCAATACCTTTTGCTCCAAAATTCCTCGCTACAGTTACATCAGCGGGGGTGTCTGCATTAGCCCTAATAGTAAGGTTCGCAATTTGCTCTGCCCACCTAAGGAAAGTTTTTAAACCATCATTAAAGGCTGGCTCTACTAAATCTGTTTTACCAGAAATCACCTTGCCAGAAGTCCCATCAATAGTAATAAAATCATATTCATTAAAAGTTTGACCAGTCTTTGTAATTATACGCTTTTCTTTTAAATCAATCTTTAGTGCATTTGCCCCAACTATACAGGGGAGACCTAGCCCTCTTGCAGTCACCGCAGCATGACTTGTCATACCTCCCCGTTCAGTTAAAACCCCCTTGGTAAAATGCATTCCTCTAATATCTTCTGGTCCAGTTTCCAACTTGACCAAAATTGATGGTTTTTCTTTTAAAGCCAATATTTGGGCCATCTTTGAACTAAACACTATTTGACCTGTTGCAGCGCCAGGGCTAGCAGCGACTCCTCGGCAAATCACTTCAGATTTTGCCAACGGAGATAGTTGAGGATGTAGTAATTCTGTAATAACTCTCGGCTCAACCCTTTTTACTGCCGTATTCTTATCAATAATCTCATCTTGAACCAGATCTACCAAGACTTTTATTGCAGCTCTTGCAGACCTTCTTGCGGGAGCTGCATCAAGAAGCCATAATTTCTTACCATCAATTGTAAAATCCAATTCCAACTCATCTTTGGTGATAAACCGCGCATCATTTCCAAATTTGCAGAGTTGCTCAAACACCTCTGGCATATGCTCCTCTAAAGATCTTCCTCTGGCATCTTTAGTTAAAAATAGTGAGCTTTTGCCTTCTAAGGCATCTCTACCTTGAGACTGACTCAAATACCTCCCAGTAACTTGTTTTGAACCATCTAATGGATTTATAAATTGGACAATACCTGAGCCACTTTCTCTTTTACCAAGACCCATTACCATACACTGAATTACAAACCCCACACCCGCATTTTCCGGAGCATTATGAGCTTTTCGTAAAATTCGTGCCGTTGTACTACTCCAAGCTCCAATCATTGAATTTAAGACTTGCTCTAGCTGATCATGAGGGCTCTGAGGAAATGGTGACAACATTTCATCTTCATATAATTTTAATGCAAGAGCCACTGAAGAATCTGTTGGCTCTTCACTCAAAACATCTTCGAAAAGGTGCTCGTCCATTCTCATAATATCGATAGAAAAGGATAATATAAACCGAAGATATAGTTTAACGGCCGCAGTCTCCCCCAGTGTCATTTTTAGAGTAGAGAATTTAACATCGTTTAAGCCAACATTTAAAATGGTTTGTGGACCGCCCCAATCCCAATGCTCTGGACTTGCCCTAATAGAAAACATTTCTTGTTCGTTAAAAACTGCTAAAATCCCCTTAGTATCTATCTTTTTACCACTCTGAATCTTTCTTACGGCGTCTATAGATAATAAAACCGCACGAGGAACTGGCATACTCATAGACTTTAGCAAAAAAAGACGTCTAGCACGGGCACCAAACTTAGTTCGTTTTACTTCAGATTGAGAAGTTAAATGTATGTAATCATTAACCACTTTTTTCATGATTGATCCTAATTACAAACAATTTCAATTGTCAATTTGGCTAGTAATATCTTGAATTAAAGTCAAATCACAAAAGGTACTACAAATATTTTTTACACTATTAAGCAAGCATAAACGGTTTCTTCTTGTTATCTGACTTTCGTCATTCACTTTAACTTCTATAAAAAAATCGTCTATTGGCCCTAAAAGTTTCGTTGTTTTTAACAACACGGCTTCGAAGTTTTTCTTTTTTAATTCTTTTTTAATTTCTGGTTGAATCTTATTTATAGCTTTAAAAAGATTTTTCTCATAAGAGTTTTTCATGTATTTCAACTCTGGATCCAACTCGTAAATAACCCCGTCTTTTTTTTCTTCAGCTACTAGAATATTGTTAGCTCTTTTGAAACCTTTGAGTAATTTTATTCCATTATCAGTTGATAAAAAAGAACCCAAAGCGTTAATTTTTTCTTCTAAAAGAACAAGATCATTAGACTCTGACGCATTTAAACAAGCTTCAATTACGTCATATCGATCACCTCGATCTCTAAAAAGAACCTTTAATCTTTCATGTAAAAAGTGAATTATTTCATCTTTTGGCACATCAAAATTAACAACCTTATCACTTAAAATCTCCTGCAAATTTATATTTACACCACTATTCAAAATTAATCTAATAACACCAATTGCCGCTCGTCTTAAAGCATAAGGATCTTTTGACCCAGTTGGCTTCTCATCAATTGACCAAAAACAAGAAAGCAAATCTATTTTATCCGCCAATGCCAAAATAACTGACAAAGGTTGTGAAGGAAGTTTATCACTAGGACCTTGTGGTTGATAATGTTCTAGAATAGCCAAAGCTATCTCATTATCATAACCAGCCGCCTCAGCGTAATATTTCCCCATCACTCCTTGCAGTTCAGGAAATTCGTAAACCATTTGGGAACAAAGGTCAGTTTTTGAAAAATTAACCGCTTTACAAATTTTTTCATTTTCTATTTCAAAATACGGTGCTAACTTTAGCGCTAATCTATTTATACGGACAACGCGATCCGATAACGATCCCAACTTTCCATGGAAAACAACATCATTTAAATTTGCCATCCAAGATGACCCACCCTCTTTGGCTATCTTTAAGTCATTTTCAAAAAAGAATTTACCGTCTGCCAATCGTGCATCTAAAACTTTTTGATTACCTTTTATTATTGTTTGACCGTTATCATCACAAATCACGTTAGCAACGGTTATAAATTTTTCAATTTTTTTATTTTTATCATTTACTAACGAGAAAAACTTCTGGTGAACTTTCATAGAAGTTTGCAACAGTTCTGAGGGCAGATCCAAATATTTATTAGAAATCTCGCCCATAAGTACCGATGGCCACTCAACTAAAGCTGAAACCTCATTCAAAAGATTATCATCCTTGATAACCCTCAATCCATGAGAAAAAGCAAGATTACTGGCATCAGTCCAGATAATTTCAGCTCTTTCAATCGGATCTAAAATTACATAACTTTTACGTAATTTATCTTGGTAGCATTCAAAAGAATCAACAGTGAATTTGTCGGGGCACATAAATCTATGCCCACAAGTTTCATTGCTAGCTTTAATGTCACCAATATTCATAGATACAATCTCTGAACGATCTTCGAAAGTCATAACACATAATATTGATCTTAAAGGACGCACCCATTTAATCTGCGAATTACCCCACCTCATAGATTTTCGCCAACCCAAATTTAATATAGCATCTTTAACAATCTTAGATGCTAAATCCTCAACTCGTGACACTGGCTGATGCAATTCTGCAAAATAATATTTCCCTTTTTCTTCTTCCTTTATTTTCAAATCACCAATTTTCAAATTTACGCTCGAAGCAAAACCTTCAACCGCTCTTCTTGGTGCGTCCACCTTAGGACCCCTTTTGGATTCAACTTTTTTTTCTGAAATAGCTGCTAAACCTTCAATAACAACGCAAAGTCTTTGGGGAGTTGAAAAACTCGCCGCATTTGCGTAACTAACGGATTCGTTAATAAAGCCGTCAGTAATGTATTTCTTTAGATTATCTGAAGCTGGCACTTGCGCATCAGCAGGCATTTCTTCCGAAAACAATTCAAGTAAAAGATCAGGCATTATAAACTTTACTCACTTTTATTAGGCGGACAATTTTTTGGAAGTACTTCACCGGAAAATGCCGCTGATCCACAAATATTAATTTGATGCCAAGCATAAGCTTCACCACTCGGATAAATAGCCAAAACTCTATCAATACCATACTCTATATTAGCCTCTGACAGGTAGGCCATTGCCTTACCAGATTGCAAATCATTTGTAATATTTTTGACATTAAAACATTTAAACCAATTTGGCGCACGCAAAGGAATTCCCTCTGAATAAGGCAGATAATTCTCAATGGTTTCTAAGGCCTGACTATTAATTCTCAGACAACTCCTGAATTTTAGAGGTGATGTCGAGGAGTTTATGCTTTTTATTTCATCCAATTCAACGTTAATTTTTGATTCAGCTCCAATTACCGTAATAGTCATGTCATGAACGTCATTTCTTTCGTAATACGCATAATTTTGAAAATACCAAAGGGTAGCACCAAACAACAACGTAAAACTCAGTAACAAGATAACAAATATATTTCCTTTCATTCTGCCGCACCCCCCGCTTCAGTACTTAAGAATGAATCGGCGCATAATTTAGTCAACTTTCTTACTCTAGCTATATAAGCCTGCCTTTCGGTAACAGAGATAACGCCCCTTGCATCTAATAGATTGAAAAAATGAGAAGCTTTGATACATTGGTCATAAGCAGGATGTACCATAATTATTTTTTTGCCTGTGGTTTTATCCAACTCTTCTTGATTCAGTATATTCACACATTGTTTTTCTGCATCTAGGAAATTTTTCAACAAGACTTCCGTATCCGCTATATCAAAATTCCAACGAGAATACTCTTGTTCTGTTTGAAAAAAAATATCTCGATATTTCAATTTTGTAGGAGAATCCGGATCATTAAAAGGCATATCCATAACATGGTCAGAACCAAGAACATACATCGCCAACCGTTCTAAACCATAAGTTAATTCACCCGAAACTGGATTACAGTCGTGACCTCCAATTTGTTGAAAATATGTAAATTGCGAGACTTCCATTCCATCGCACCAAACTTCCCAACCTAACCCCCAAGCACCCAGTGTCGGGCTTTCCCAATCATCTTCCACAAACCTTATATCGTGGACGTTCATATTAATTCCAATTGCTTCTAAAGATCCTAAATAAAGCTCTTGCAATTGTTCAGGGCTAGGTTTTATCAAAACCTGATATTGGTAATAGTGCTGCAATCTATTTGGGTTTTCTCCATACCTTCCATCAGTTGGCCGCCTACAGCTTTGCACGTATGCCACAGACCAAGGCTTTGGACCTAATGCTCTTAGAGTAGTAGCTGGGTGAAACGTTCCAGCTCCTACTTCCATGTCATAAGGTTGCAAAATAGCACACCCATTTGAAGACCAATATTGGTTCAATCTCATAATTATATCTTGAAACGAGCGCGGCTTCTCGTTTTTATCAATCTTCATAATACCTATCCTAAATAATAGCTAATTATAATGACCAATAGTCAACAGATGGACGTGGGTCAATTACTACTAAGTTTTAAAAATTATCAGTGAGCAAGAATACAACAAAATTATAAAAAAATGACATAATACAACTTTAAAATGTAGTCATTAAATCACCAAAATATTGTGCTTAATTTTCAGTTATAGAGGATTTTAAATGAATTACAGTGGGCAAATTACATAAGAAAGCTGAGCTAATTGCTGTTTTTAACTCCTCCAGAGTATTTGGGCTAGAAGATTTTGCACCGTATGCTTCTGCCAACTTACAAAAATCTGGGTTTAGAGCAACAACAGAGTTTGGCTCAATCTGTGCTTCAACCATAGAGTCCTCAATTTCCTTTAATTTATAATTATCCCACACTATTACTGGAATACTTAAATTATGCTCCACAGCTACACCTAGCTCTGGAAGCGTATACTGAAATCCATAATCACCCATTATTGCGACTACGGGCATATCCATTTTACCAATTTTTCCACCAATAGCTGCTGGCAATGCATAACCTAAAGTACCAAATCCATATGGATGATGCCATTTAGAAGGTTGATACATCGGAAATACTTCTTTTGCTACATAAGCAAATTGTGTCATATCTGAATAAATAATTGTATCTTCTGCTAAGATTTCTTCAAGGGCTTTTACCAATGGAACAATACCTGGTCGCTCCGAGTCAACCTGACTTCGATATAGAGCTCTTTTCCTCTGTATCTCATTCCTTCGCCAATCACTTTTTATATAATCTGGTCTAAGCTTGGAATTCAAACCAGCAATGAAAGTCTTAGCATCCGCCATAATTTTAACATCAGAGTTATGTTGATCAGATAATTGATCTGGGTCAATATCAACTCTAATTAATTTGCATGAGTGCCCGAGTTCTTCACGCCAAAGATCAACTTCGGACAAAGTAGTTCCAATAGCAAGAATTAGGTCAGCTTGAGCAAAATCATTAATACTATCAGACCTAGCCAAAGTGGCCCCATAATAAAAATCATTATCATCATTTATTATACCTCTGCCGGCATAAGTTGAGAATGAAGCAGCTTTCGTATTTTCTAACAAAAGCCTTATTTCATGTGCGGCATTCTTTGCGCCACCTCCAACTACAACGATCAACCGCCTTGCTTTTTCTACTTCTCGAGCAGTTTCTTCATGCTTGTTCGGTTGATCTAAATAATTATTGCTTTTAAATCCCAACTTATAATTACTTTCACTTATCGAGCCTAATAGCGAAATTGGAATTTGAATGTGTTTAGATCTGGAACGTTTTGCAGAAAACTCGTAAAAAGCCTTATTTATTAAATCATAAACATTAGATACATCTAATGCTGTTTTTGACCAATCGCAAACTGTTGCAGCAGCAGCTTCCTGATTCCTCATTTCATGTAATCGGCCCTTTGAAACTGCATGGTCTCCATGATTGAGGCAGCTGGAAATTACTAACATTGGGACGCTATCTGAATATGCCTGCCCCATAGGTGTCATAATGTTGCATAAACCTGGCCCAGTAATGACAAAGGCAATCCCGGGCTTTCCTGTTGCCCTTGCATAACCATCTGCCATAAAACCAGCACCCTGTTCATGGCGGGCTAAAATATGTTTTAAACCTGCTTCTTCAATTCCGCGATAAAGCTCGATATTGTGTACTCCAGGAATACCAAAAATAATTTCCACGTCATTTTCTTTTAAAATAAACGGAATTTGCGCTCCAAGTGGTTTTTCCAAACTTCTTACCCTCTCCAAAATATTAATGTAAATAAAACATAAACAACCATTAATTCTAATCTTCCAACAAACATTGAAAAAATTAATATTAATTTTGCCCAACTATTCAAATCAGCGTAATTACCCATTGGTCCAATTCTCTCGCCCAAACCAGGGCCTACGTTTGCGAGTGTACTAACAGCTCCTGAAATAGATGTAACAAAATCAAGCCCAGTTACAGATAAAGCAAGTGTAACTAAAAACAATGTTATAAAAAATAAGATAAAAAATGCTATAACCGAAGAAATAATATCTAATGAAACTTTTTTGCCCTCGTATCGAGTAGCCAACACAGCCCTAGAATAATGCATTTGCCTTATTTGCGCCATAATCGCAGAACAAAGTATTTGAAATCGAAATACTTTAATTGAGCAAGTTGTTGAGCCTGCACATCCGCCAATTAACCCAATTATTAAGAATAACGAGAAAGGAAAAGTCCCCCAAAGCATATAATTATCACTTGAATAGCCAGTTCCTGTTAAGATTGAGACACCATTAAATAAAGTTTTTCTAAATGCAAAGCCGATGGAGAAGTCTTGCTCAATCAATAACCACAAAAACAATATCGTAACGACAAAAAATAAAATCATTAAAAAAGTTTTAATCTGCGAGTCCTTTAGAAGTGCTTTAAAGTTGCCATTAGACAGTTGAACATATCTTATAAAAGGAAGGGAAGATGCTATCATAAATAACACACAGATATATTCAGTTGATGCAGAAAAATTAGCAAATGAATCATCATAGTTACCAAAACCACCTGTTGAAATTGTTGTCATAGCGTGAACAACAGAGTCAAATAAACGCAGTCCAGATGCGAGGTATGCTAAAACAGCAAGAAACGTAAGCGCTAAATAAATGAGAAAAACTGACTGAGCAATTTCTTTAACCTTGGGTAATGATTGCCCAAAGTTACTAAAACTATCCATTTGGAACATTTGCATTCCACCAACTCTAAGAAGAGGTAGAAAAACCACAGCAACCACAATTACACCAATTCCACCAAACCATTGAAGCAAGCCTCTCCATAGAAGCAAGCCCTCCGGGAACTCATCCAATCCTGAGAACACTGTTGCGCCAGTAGTTGTCATTCCAGACATGGCTTCAAAGAAACTATCAATAAAACTTGCGTTGCTCCAACCGATAAGAAAGGGAATAGCACCAAAAATTGGTAGAACAAACCATATCACGACAGTTAATAAGAAAGTTTGCTGAATCGAAAAATTTGTTGGGAAACTATTCAAACAACTAAGAACAAGCAAAGCCCCAACCACAATAGTAAAAAAGGATGAATATGCAAAAATTTTCCAATGCTGATCCTGAAAATAAAGATCAGCTAATAAAGGCAAAACCATCGAAATCCCCAAAATGACGACCAAAATCCCTACGATAAAACCTATTGGTCTAATATTAAGCATTTTTTAATATCTTTTGTTCAAAGTTATTTGAGATAATAAATTGATTTAGCAATATTAAATTCTCACCTGATTCTATATTTTTTCCAATTATAAAACAAAAATTACAAATCTCCGTTGTCACTAACTCACTTCTTTATCTCTTTTTTTTCAATCTCGCGCCATTTTTTAACATTTTTATTATGCTCTTCATTTGATTTGGCGAACCAGTGCCCCCCTTTGCCATCCGCAACAAAATATAGAAAATCAGTGATTGCGGGTTGCGTTGCGGCGTTAATAGCTGCCTTTCCTGGGTTTGTTATAGGTGTTGGGGGCAAGCCTTGTATGCGGTAAGTATTCCAAGGCGTATATTGATTTAATTCACTCTTAAAAAGCCCACGGCCTAATGAGTATTCTCCCTTCGTAATACCAAATATTACTGTTGGATCTGCTTGTAACCTCATTTTATTTTTTAATCTATTTAAAAAAACCGAAGCGATAATTTTTTGTTCTTCTATTAAACTGGCCTCTTCTTCAATAATTGATGCTAAAATTAATGCTTCATACTTATTCTTAAGTGGAAGTCCAATTGCCCGATTTTTCCATGCCTGATCTAAAATAATTGACTGCTTTTCAATCATTAAAGTTAACAAATCATCGCGCTTATCTCCCTTAGAAAATAAATAAGTTTGTGGCGCGTAAGATCCCTCTGCTAGCAACTTGTTTGTATTTCCACTCAATAATTGTTCAGATCGAAGCCGCTCTAAAATCTGATAATTTGAGAAGCCTTCAGGAATAATAAGTTTATGAACCTTGGTTTCACCATTCACGATAAATGTAAGTATATCCTTCATTGAGGCTCTCTCAGGAAACTCATATTCTCCATATTTCAATTTTTTGTGGCTTTTTCTTATGATAACAGCAAGTTTAAAAAGATGCGGATTATCTATAAATTTTTTATCGTGTAAATTCTTAACGATTGTATTGAAACTATCACCGTAATTGATGGTGAAAGTACCCTCAAAAAGATAATCACTTGGTTTTTCAAATTTTTTAACACCCCACCAAATGGAGATGGATAAAACAATTATTAGCATCAAGAAAAAGCTTAGAAAGTTCTTTAAAACGCTTCCAAACATGTATTACGACTCGCATTGTCCTAAAACAATTGTAGCGTTTGTCCCACCGAAACCAAATGAATTGGACATAGTTATCTTGATTTCTCGAGAAACTGCAGTTTTTGGAGCAAGGTCAATCGTTGTCTCAACAGCAGGGTTATCTAAATTAAGAGTCGGTGGAGCTTTTTGATCGCGAATTGATAAGAGACAAAAGATTGCTTCTATTGCCCCAGCAGCACCAAGCAAATGACCAACTGCCGACTTTGTT
Organism: Paracoccaceae bacterium; assembly: GCA_029246285.1. Taxonomy (GTDB): domain Bacteria; phylum Pseudomonadota; class Alphaproteobacteria; order Rhodobacterales; family Rhodobacteraceae. The sequence continues at coordinate 21,740 of JAQWNW010000048.1, forward strand.
GAAGACATAGTTAAGTTGCTTGCCGCCGATCCAAATAAACGCTCAACAGCAGCCAATTCAACAACGTCGGCCATTGTAGAAGTTCCATGAGAATTAACGTAATCAATTGAAGAAGGCCTCAAATTAGCTCGCTTAAGTGCTGCTTCCATCGATCTGTAACCTCCATCACCATCCTCAGAAGGCGCCGTTATATGGTAAGCATCGCCCGATAAACCATACCCCATAACCTCGCCGTAAATGTAAGCACCACGTTTTCGCGCATGCTCTAACTCTTCTAGAACAACCACGCCTGAACCTTCGCCCATTACAAAGCCATCTCGATCTATGTCGTAAGGGCGAGAGGCCTCAGTTGGATTCTCCTTTCTTTTTGTAGACAAAGCTTTACAAGCATTAAATCCAGCTATTCCTATTTCTGATATTGGCGCTTCTGCTCCACCTGCAACCATAACATCCGCATCATCTAACATTATCAGTCTGGCTGCATCGCCGATAGCATGAGCACCAGTTGAACATGCTGTTACAACAGAATGGTTTGGCCCTTTAAATCCAAATCTGATAGAAACCTGCCCACTTGCCAAATTTATTAGTGCGCTTGGAATAAAAAATGGGGAAACGCGTCGAGGACCTCGTTCTTTTAAAGTAATAGCCGTATCTGCGATCGAAGATAACCCTCCAATACCAGACCCAATCATTACTCCAGTTCGCAAATTATCATGCTCATTTTTTGGAACCCAGTTAGAATCTTTTATAGCTTGCTCAGCAGCGGCCATCCCATAAAGAATAAAATCATCTACTTTTCTCTGCTCTTTAGGTTCCATCCAATCATCAGGATTAAATGTCCCATTGGCTCCATCCCCTCGAGGTATCTCACAAGCATAATTTGTAGCTAAATGAGATGCATCAAATTTCTGGATCGTGGATGCAGCTGAGTTGCTCTCAATTATTCTTGACCAAGTCTCTTCAACACCACAAGCTAATGGAGTGACCATTCCTAAACCAGTAACGACAACTCTACGCATAAGTAATTCCCTCCAACGATACTTAAATTACCTTGATCATAAACATATCAAAATAATAAGCAATTTTCTCTATTATCAATTTTGTAAAAAAGTCAAAAAAAAGGCGTCTTAAAAAGACGCCTCAATCATACATGAACTATTTTCTAAGAAGCATCGTTAATAAACTTGACTGCGTCTCCAAAGGTTTGAATGGTCTCTGCAGCATCATCAGGTATTTCTATTCCAAACTCCTCCTCAAATGCCATAACCAATTCAACGGTATCTAGACTATCAGCGCCAAGATCATCGATGAAAGATGCACTCTCAACAACCTTATCTTCTTCAGCGTCTAAATGTTCAACTACTATCTTTTTAACTCGATCTGCTATGTCGCTCATAATCAAAATCCTCTCAATTTTCTTATTCTTCCAGATTCCCAAAGTAATTAATTAAAACCTTAGCAAAAGCTCTTTGGATGCTATCACTAATCTACGGCGCCTATATCATATAGTTCGGAAATGGCAAATGATTTCCGAAAATAATTCAATTAAATTATATCATCGCTAAACCACCGTTAACATGAAGAGTCTGTCCAGTGACGTAAGAAGCTTCAGTAGAAGCTAAATATAAAACTGCCGCCGCCACATCTTTGCTATTTCCCATGCAATTAGAAGGAATAGAGGAGATTATAGAGTCTTTTTGTTTATCATTAAGCTTATCTGTCATTGCTGATGAAATAAAACCTGGCGCCACACAGTTAACAGTTATCCCTCGACTAGCCACCTCATATGCCAAAGATTTTGACATTCCTATCACTCCCGCTTTGGAAGCCGCATAATTTGCCTGGCCTGGATTTCCAGTAACTCCAACAACAGAAGAGATATTTACTATCCGCCCCCATCGAGATTTCATCATACCTCGCAAAACTCCTCGGCAAAGTTGCATAGTAGATGACAAATTCACATTTATAACATTATTCCATTCATCATCAGACATTCTCATAAATAAATTATCTTGAGTGATTCCAGCATTATTTATCAAAATATCAATTGACCCTAAAGTTTCGATCGCATTACTTATAAGCAATCGCACTTCATCTTTATCTGAGAGATCACATAAAATTATATGCACTCGCTCCCCCAACTCCCTTTTCAATGCTTCTAAAGGCTCTAATCGGGTTCCGGATATAATTACTTGAGCACCGGCTTCATGCAACGCTACTGCGATCGATCTTCCAATATCTCCTGAAGCACCTGTAACTAAGGCATTCTTCTTGTCTAAACTAAACATATTTTTTCCTTTAATTCTCTCTTAACAAAATCTTATTCAAATCTTCAGGAGAACCAATATTTTGACAGCTAATATCTTTATTCACCCTCTTAATCATACCAGTTAACGCTTTACCCGCACCAACCTCATACACTTGTTTTACGCCACGATTTGATAGAAACTCTATAGACTCCCGCCATCTAACTCTACCCATAATCTGTTTAACTAGAGAATCTTTGATGTCGCTGGGCTCAACGACTGGTCGGGCCGAATAATTCGCCACTATTGGCGATATGGGCTTTTTTATAGTAACTTTAGACAAAGCTTCGTCCATGATGTCTGTAGCAGGTTGCATCAACTTGCAGTGAAACGGGGCTGAGACTGGTAAAAGAATCGCTCTTCTTGCTCCACTTTGTTTTGCTATTTCGATCGCCCTTTCTACCGCCTCCAAATGACCAGAAATCACAACCTGATTTGGATCGTTATCGTTAGCGGCTTGACAGATCTGTGTTTGAGCAGCTTGTGCAGCTATATTTTCAACAGACTTTAAATTCAAACCCAAAATAGCAGCCATTGCTCCAATTCCTATAGGGACAGCCTTTTGCATCGCCTCTCCTCGAGTTCTTAAAAGCTTAGCGGTTACTGATAACTCCAAAGCCCCAGCCGCACATAGCGCAGAGTATTCTCCAAGAGAGTGACCTGCAAAAAAGTTAATGTTATCTGGTATCAAATTCTCTTCTTCCATGGCCCGAAAAGCAGCAATTGACGTCGCCATGAGCGCTGGTTGTGCATTTTTAGTCAAGGTTAGATCAGCAACTGACCCTTCCCAAATCAACTTGGATAACTTAAAATCAAGCGCATCATCAACCTCTTCAAAAACCTTTCTTGATTTTGAATAAGCTTTAGCTAAGGCTTGCCCCATGCCAATCGATTGGGCACCTTGCCCTGGAAATACAAATGTAAGACCCATTATTACTCCATTAATATAAAATTACTCCATTAATATAAAATAATTCTTGAAAACGAATAGTTCTCTCGCACAAGTTTACATTACAGCACAATCAAAATAATTTAAATATCCTAAAAGTTTGAACTGCTAATAAATTTTATATTAACAGATAATGTTCTTGCATTTAATTTAAAAAGAAACTAACGAGCTACAATCCGTAAAATTTTGTTAGCGGTGCCACTCGTGTATGGTAGCGGATCTTTTTTTGCCATATTTTGAAGCACAAGAGTAAAGGAAATATCATGCCAAAATATGAGCATGTGATGATTGCCCGTCAAGATCTGTCAAATATGCAGGCTGAGGGTCTTTTAGAACATTTTTCAAAAATTTTAGTAGAAAATAAAGGTCATGTTGTAGACAGTGAATATTGGGGTCTAAAAACCATGGCTTACAAAGTAAATAAAAATCGAAAAGGTCATTATACTTTTTTAAAATCTGATGCACCAGCTGAAGCTGTTCAAGAAATGGAACGTCTTATGCGATTACATGAAGATGTAATGAGAGTAATGACAATTAAAGTAAAAGATCATGATGAGGGTCCAACGGTGATGATGGGATCTAAGCCACGAAATCGAGAAGAGAAAACCGATGACGTAAAACCAGAAGCTGGAGGCGAGTGAAATGAATGTAACTAATAAGCCATTTTTCAGGCGCCGAAAAACCTGCCCATTTTCAGGTGATAAGGCCCCAAAAATCGATTATAAAGATATAAAACTATTACAGCGATATGTGTCAGAACGAGGCAAAATTGTGCCAAGCAGAATAACAGCTGTTTCTCAAAAGAAACAGCGTGAATTAGCAAAAGCAATCAAGCGTGCTCGCTATCTCGCCTTGCTGCCATACGCCGTTAAATAGGAGATATACCATGCAAGTAATTTTGATGGAAAGAGTAGCAAAGTTAGGTCAGATGGGAGATGTGGTGACTGTTAAGCAAGGTTACGCTAGAAATTACCTTCTTCCTTTAAAGAAAGCAATGAGAGCGACAGAAACCAATATTGCTGTATTTGAAAAACAAAAATCTCAGATGGAAGCTCGCAATTTAGAAGCTAAAAGTGAAGCCGACGCAATTGCAACAAAATTGAATGGCAAGCAATTTATCATCATTAGATCAGCATCAGATACAGGGTCACTTTATGGATCAGTTACCAACAGGGATGCTGCAGAAGCAACCACAAATGATGGTTTTTCAATAGATAGAAAACAAATTATTATTGATAAACCTATTAAAGAATTAGGTCTCCACACAGTAAAAGTTTCGTTACACCCTGAAACTCAATGTAACATTGACCTAAATGTAGCTCGATCAGAAGAAGAAGCTAAATTGCAGGCTGACGGTAAATCAATACAAGACTTGGCAGCCCAGGCAGAAGCTGAAGCAGAGTTTGAAATCTCAGAACTCTTTGACGACATGGGGGCTGCTGCTCTAGAAGAGCTCGAAATGGAAGCGGAAGATAAATCGGAAACTTCTGCCGAAGAGAGCACTAAAAATGTTGATGTTGATGAGGTTCAAGCAGAAGAACCAAAGTGAAGAGCTCCAGGATCAAGCGATTAAATTAGTTTGTTTAGCTTGATCCTACATCAATACCAGCTTTCTCTAATCTAGTCCTTACTGTTTCTGCTAATTTTACTGCTGCAGGATTGTCGCCATGAACACAGATAGTATCTACTGAAACGGGTATTTTTTTTCCATTTATTGAAGTGAGTGCTTTTTCTTCTAACATTTTCAGAACATTGTCTGCCGCTATCGTCGGCTCTTGTATTAATGCGCCCCTGATCTTGCGAGATACTAATTGGCCATAATCTGTATAGGCCCGATCTGCAAAAACCTCACATTTGAAAGGTTGATTAAGAAGGATTGCCGCCTCTTGAAGTTTGGTTCCAGCAACAGCAAAAATTGGTAATAAAATATCAAAATCTTTAACTGCTTGTGTAAACACAGATGAGATTTCCAAATCCTCACACGCTATATTATTTAAGGCACCATGAAGTTTTACATGGTTCAACAGCCCACCTTTTGCTAAAATAATCGACTTCAAAGCTCCAATTTGATAAAGTGTTAAATATCTTAGTTCTCTAGGACTTATCTCAATACGACGGCGCCCAAACCCTTTTAAATCTTGAAAGCCTGGATGAGCGCCAATTGCAACTTTTTTTTCAATACACAAGTCAACTGTATCGGCCATGATTTCCGGATCACCTCCATGAAATCCACAGGCAACATTCGCCGATGTTACGATGTCTAATATATCTGAGTCATTACCAATCTGATAAGGACCAAAACTCTCTCCTAAATCAGCGTTCAAATCAACTTTCATCAAATTCATCTCCTCTGATGGCACCTCCCACTAAACTATAGTTTAGAAGATTGGAAATATTATGGGGATCACGTTGCAAAGAATCAACTTGGCTCCGCAAGTTACGTAATTGTTCTGTTAATTCTTCTAGAGCTTTTATAGCCTCTTTTAGAGTAACCATAACAAAATTAAATTTTGAATTAACTGATTTCTGTGCGAATTTGTGTAAATCTGCTGAAATTATCGTGGATATTCTAGGATATCCTCCTGTGGGTTGCCTATCATTCAATAAAACCGTTGGCGTGCCTTCGCCATCTATCTGAATATCACCAAGTTCTATTGCATCTGACAAAACACTCAATCCTGCATCAGTATAAAAATTTTCTCCATTAAAATCTAACTTTACCCCCATGCGATTACGCATTGGAGATACTTTATACTCCGTACTAAAAAATCTTTGCAAAACTTTTTCTGGAAATAAATTAGTTTGAGGGCCAGACACAACTCTAATCTTATTAGAGTTAAAATAATCATTTGATTTCAAATACATAAGGTCTCTATGTAAAGTGCGTTTATATGGTAAAATATTACCATTTTCTAAAGCTGTCCCTAACCCGACTTGGACATTGGTACTCCTCGAACCCAGATGTGCAGTACTGAGAAAACCTCCCGCTACATGTAAATAACTATAAAAACCTTTTGAAATTGATCCTATTTCAATTTCATCCCCCACATTTGCTTCAAAAACTTGACCCTGCGGAATAAAATTTCCATTCAACTTTAGTAGCGCTTTCGCACCTGTAAAAACAAAAAACGAGCTCGTTTGAACCTTGAAATTACCACCAACAGCCGAAAATTCTAAAGCTGCGGTATTCCCTTCGTCATTTAAGAGCACTCGACCCTGGGCTAAGGCGAGCTTATCAACTGCACCACCTGATGTGACGCCATACCGCTGCAGTCCTGGCCGACCATCATCTTGAACTGACGCTCCAATGAGAGTGCTATTAATATATAAACTCATCTTTCAAGAGTCTCCCATAATTTATCATGAGATATTGACTGCGCTTTAGCACTACTAATTTGCTCAAAACGGACCTCATCACCAGGCTTAAGTAAAAAATTGGGATCTTTACCAAGATCAAAGGTTAGACATGGAGATTGACCGATTCTTCGCCATCCAGTTGGCATATTCGATGCAGGAAAGACTGTTTGTCTCAACGCAATCAAAAGCGAGCCACCTGGAACCGATGGGTTGATTTTTTTGCCACGGGGAATGTCCCAAATTGGTGGTAATAATCCGCAGTAACTACACCCGGCAGAAAAACCAAGCATCATCACGTGTTGCTTAGAATCCGAATGCCCACTTATCACTTGATCTGGCCTTATTTGCATAAGGTCAGCCACCTCATCTAATTCGGGCCCTTCCTTACCCCCATAAACTGCAGGAATAACAAACGAACGACCACCAGAAATCTCAATATTCAAATCAGAGTCTAATAAAGCTTCCATGTAATCCCTCAAGAAGTGATAAGAAACTGTCAAAGGATCGAACCGTACCATCAGACTTACAAGTGTGGGGATTGTTTCTAAAACACCGTCTGGTAAGATTTTGTTAAATTCAAAATCCAAAGCCAAAGCTTTTTGATTTAATTCTATAGAAAACTTTTCCCCAAACATCACAATTAACCCACTATCTCCAATCGAAGTAATGTGGGGGAAAACCATTTTGTTTTTATTAAAATTCATTTTTTGGCGTTCGTTAATTTTTTATTCAACAAATTTTTTTTATTTTAATAAAGTCATAAATAAGATTACATTTTCTTAATAACTGAATTTCTAATCAAACCAATATTGTTGCCATAAATCTCTGGCTTCTCAACAGAACCTCCTCGAAACACACTTGAGCCAGCGACAAGTATATTTGCACCAGCATTTACAACAAGTGGTGCTGTTTCCACAGTGATACCACCATCAATTTCGATATGAATTGGCCGATCACCAATTAAGTCTTTAATTTTTCTTATTTTCTCTATCTGTGAATGTATAAATTTTTGCCCCCCAAATCCAGGATTTACTGTCATTACACAAACCAAATCGACAAAATCTAATACATTTTCTAAACTTTCAGCAGGAGTTCCAGGATTAAGCGCTATTCCAGCCTTTATGCCAAAGCCTCGGATAGCCTGCATGGTACGATGAATATGTGGGGTTGCTTCCACGTGGGCAGAAATAATATCCGCACCGGCTTCAACGAAATTCTGCAAATGTGAATCAACAGGAGCAATCATTAAATGTACATCCATTATCTTTTTAATAAAGGGCCTGATAGCCTTGCAGGTTTCCGCTCCGAACGTAATGTTTGGAACAAAATGACCATCCATAACATCTATATGAACCAAATCAGCACCTTGACTCTCAATCGCCAAGCACTCTTCGCCAAAATTCGAAAAGTCTGCGCTAAGAATTGACGGTGCTATTTTTATACTTTTATCAAACTTCATTTGGAATCACATCTCTTTTAATAATCCCACCATACAGGAAACCATTAAATTGTTAAAAGAAATTTACCGCCACGTTAGCCAACTTACTATTTGTACAAATCACACCGGCAAGGTATCAACAACGAGAGGAAAATGATAATGTCTATAGCTGAAAAAGTTTATGAAACTCAATTAAATCAGTTGGGAACTGAAATAGGAATATCGCCTTGGATAAAGATTGATCAGAATATGATCAATAAATTTGCAGATGTAACAATGGACCCTCAGTTCATACATGTAGATGAAAATCGAGCAAAGTTGGAAACTCCATTTGGAGGAACCATTGCACACGGATTTTTAAGCTTATCTTTAGCATCCAAATTTGCTATTGATACCTTTCCTCCTCAAACAGGTCAGGTTATGGGAATAAATTATGGGTTAAATAAAGTACGTTTTTTAAATCCTGTGAAGAATGGAGCACGTGTACGTGGAAAATTCACTATGAACAAAGTAACCAGAAAGTCAGAATCACAAATATTGAGAGAAATGGGATTAGTTATAGAAATAGAGGATGAGCCAACTCCAGCCCTATATGCAGAGTGGTTAACCTTAGCAATTTTTGAATAAAGGAATTAAGATGTCAGATAACGTAGTCATAGTATCCACAGCTAGAACACCCATAGCCAAAGCCTACAGAGGAGCATTTAATGATACTCAGCCTCAAGAATTAATGGGCCATGCTATAAAGGAAGCAATTAGTAGAGCCAATATTAGTGCGAATGAAGTTGAGGATGTCCACGTCGGGGCTGCTTTACAACAAGGCAGCACAGGAGGAAATATTGCTCGTCAATCAGCAATACGAGCTGGTCTACCAACGTCTGTACCAGGTATGTCTATAGACAGGCAATGCTCTAGCGGCTTAATGACAATAGCTTCAATCGCTGGTCGAATAAGAAATGGAGAAATCGATATTGGAGTCGCTGGCGGTGTTGAAAGTGTGTCTTTAGTACAAAACGAAAAAATGAACACTTTCAGAGCAAAAGATCCTTGGAATGTCAGCAATCGACCAGACTTGTATATGAGCATGTTGGAAACTGCTGAAGTTGTCGCTGAACGATATGGGGTTACCAGAGAAGATCAAGACAAATACGCTGCTGAGAGCCACCGTCGCACCGCAAATGCACAATCAGAGGGAAGATTAAAAGCGGAATTAGCTCCGTTAAAAACTATTAAAAAGGTTCAAGATCGAGAAACAAAGGAAGTAACAGATGTAGAGGTTACTTTGGAAAATGACGAAGGTTTGAGGGCAAATACTACGGTTGAAAGCTTAGCCACTCTTCAACCAGTTTTTGCTAATGGACAAACAGTTGAAAAAGGTAATTACATCACTGCTGGTAATGCATCGCAACTTTCAGATGGAGCAGCAGCACTGGTCTTAATGAGTGAAAAAATGGCCACTTTAAAAGGATTAGAACCTTTAGGTATATATCGAGGTATCTCTGTTTCTGGCTGTGATCCTGATGAGATGGGAATTGGTCCCGTTTTTGCGGTACCTGAACTTCTAAAGAAGTATAGCTTATCAATTGAAGATATTGATATGTGGGAGTTAAATGAAGCTTTCGCATCACAATGCTTATACTGCCGAGATAGATTGGGAATAGACCCAGAAAAATATAATATAAATGGCGGAGCAATAGCTGTCGGTCACCCTTACGGTATGTCAGGAGCTCGTATGGCGAGCCATATTTTACACGAAGGTCGCAGAACTAATATAAGATTTGGGGTTGTGTCTATGTGTATAGGTGGTGGTATGGGTGCAGCAGGCCTATTTGAACTAAGTTAAAGGATGATAAAATGAACAATGTTATTTCATACCAAACCATTGAGCAAACAGCAGTAATTACTTTTAATAATCCCCCTGTAAACGCTCTAGGTCATGCGGTTCGCAGCGGAGTCATGGAAAACTTGAAAATAGCTTCTGAAGATCCAAAGATAAAAGCTGTTGTTTTGATTGGTGGAGGCAGAACCTTTCCGGCAGGTGCAGATATAACTGAATTTGGAGGTCCTCTTTTGGAGCCAGGCTTGCCCGATGTTGTAAATTATATTGAAAATCAGAAATTGCCTATTATCGCAGCAATTCATGGCACTGCCTTAGGAGGAGGTCTAGAGATTGCGCTAGGAGCACATTTCAGAATAGCTTTAAATTCTGCAAAAATTGGTTTGCCTGAGGTTCATCTGGGCTTACTGCCTGGAGCTGGAGGAACACAAAGAGTACCTAGGATCGCCGGGGCAAAAGCTTCCATCGAACTCATGACCTCTGGAACGCCAATATCTGCTGGTCGCGGAAATAAAATTGATATCATTGATCGATTAACTGACAGCGACCTTCTCGATGCAGCAATTCACTTTTCGAATGAAATAATCCAAAAGAATATCCCAATAGTTAAAACTTCAGAAAGAACTGAGGGATTAAAAGATATAAAAGGCAATAAGCAAGCTATAGATGACGCTAGAGCAGCATTAGAAGTTAAGGCAAAAGGACTTTATGCTCCTTTTAGAATAATCGACTGTGTTGAAGCATCTTTAAGTTCATCTATCAATGAAGGACTAAAGTATGAACGCGAAGCATTTATTGATTGTTTAAACACCCCACAGCGTGAAGGGTTGGTTCACGCATTTTTTGCAGAGCGTAAAAGTGCGAAAATTCCAGAAGCTGGAAGAGCAGAACCACGCCAATTATCTTCGCTAGCTGTTATCGGAGGTGGTACTATGGGTAGCGGAATAACACTAGCAGCGCTTAAATCAGGAATGCACGTTGTAATGGTTGAACAAGATGATGCTAGCATTGCAAAGGGCATATCCAATGTTGAAAAGGTACTTGACCGAGACGTTTCTAAAGGGCGATTAGATAATGAAAGAAAATCAGAAATACTGAATAGATACAGACCAACGACAAATTTCAAAGATATCGCGAGTGCAGATATGATTATTGAAGCGGTGTTTGAAGAAATGGATATCAAAAAACAGGTGTTTCAAAAGATTGATAAATTCGCAAAACAGGGCGCAGTTTTAGCTTCAAATACAAGTTACTTAGATATAGATGAAATAGCATCAGCAACCGAAAGACCCCAAGACGTTATTGGGCTTCATTTTTTCTCCCCTGCAAACATTATGAAACTTTTGGAAATTGTTATTCCTTCCAATCCAAACGATGACGTAGTCGCTACTGGATTCTTACTCGCAAAGAAAATGAAAAAAATACCAGTAAGAGCGGGTAACTGTCATGGTTTTATTGGCAATCGGATACTTTCAATTTATGGCGAATTAGCGTCTTATTTAGTTGAGGATGGCGCTAGCCCACATCAAGTTGATGAAGCAGTTAGAAACTTTGGTTACCCGATGGGCCCTTTTCAGATGTTTGATATGGCAGGTTTAGATATTGGTTGGGCTAACCGGAAAGCCGGCAAATCTACCCGAGATCCCAATAGACGTTACGTGGGGATTGCTGATAGAATTTGCGAAAAAGGTTGGTTTGGTCAAAAAACTGGCAAAGGTTTTTACGACTATCCAGATGGAATTAGGTTCGGTGTAGAAAACCCCGATCTAAAGGAAATTATTGAAAGTGAAAGATCCAATAATAATATCACCCCAAAGAAATTTTCAGAACAAGAAATCATAAGACGATATATGGCCGCTATGATTAACGAAGCGGCAGACGTGGTGGATGAAGGAATAGCCCTTCGACCTTCCGATGTAGACGTAACCTTATTATATGGTTATGGTTTTCCTCGTTATCGAGGTGGACCCTTGAAATACGCAGATATGTATGGATTAGAAAAACTTGTAAAGGACATTAAAGAATTCGAAAAAGAGGATCCTATATTTTGGAGGCTCTCTCCCTTACTGGAAAGATTAGTTCGCGAAAATAAGACTTTTGACAGTTTAAATTGAGTAACAAATGGATGTAAACTTTACGAAAAAGCAGGAATCTTTTAGGATAGAAGTGCGAGATTTTATCAAATCCGCCATTCCTAAGAATCTAGCTGATAAAATTGCAAATAATAAACCTCTTCACAAAAGTGATATGCAAAATTGGCATGATATTTTGAACGAGAAGGGTTGGTTAGGTTCATCTTGGCCAAAAGAATATGGCGGTACTAGTTGGGACATTGTAGAGCAATTTATTTTTGAAGACGAACTAGCAGCGGCAAATGCCCCAAGAATAGTACCATTTGGCCTCAAAATGTTAGCTCCTGTACTTATGAAATTTGGAAGTCAAGAACAATGCAGGTTTTGGCTCCCACGCATTCTAGATGGATCTGATTGGTGGTGCCAGGGGTACTCAGAACCAGGAGCAGGGTCAGATTTAGCATCATTAAAAACCTCAGCAGTAAGTGACGGAACGCACTATGTCGTTAATGGTCAAAAAACTTGGACGACGTTAGCCCAACACGCTAATATGATTTTTACTCTTGTGAGGACTTCCAGTGAAGGTAAGCCACAACAAGGTATCTCCTTTTTGATGATTGATATGAGGTCTGATGGA
>JAQWNW010000055.1 GCA_029246285.1 Paracoccaceae bacterium
AGATTAAATTAATTTAATTATTTATCGTATACAAGAACTAAGAATTAAAATCAGTCACTAAAATTAATATTAACACGTCTATTTAACTGACCTTTTTTTTGCATTTTTCCTAAGTGCATTTCACCAATCTCAGAAGTACGCTTTACGTGCGTTCCCCCGCATGGCTGCAAATCTATTTGCTCATCATCATTTCCAATTCTTATGAGCCGTACTTTTCCAGCTCCGACGGGGGGTTTTACTGACATCGTCTTAACCAATCCAGGATTTGCTTGCAGCTCTTCATCACTAATCCAACTTTCTGTTATTTCATAATCACCTTGAATTAATTGATTAAGCTGATCCGTTAGCTCATCTTTATTTTCAATTGCGTTTGGCATGTTAAAATCTAGTCGACCTTTTTGAGCTGTTATAGCACCGCCTGTGACGGGAAGTGGAATTACAACCGACAATAAATGCAAAGCACTATGGACTTTCATATGGGCGTAACGCACATCCCAATTTAGAATTTGAACTCCAGTATCTCCAATGTTTAAACCCTCACAGCCATGCTCTAGTACCAGGACTATGTTACCGTTATTACCTTTAACGGTATCCTGCACTGAATATGATTTACCATTGATTTCTAAAGAGCCGACATCGCCTGGCTGACCGCCACCCGTGGGGTAAAAAATTGTTTTTTCCAAAACAACCCCTCTCTCATCTGTAAATCCTGAAATTTTCGCCGAAGCTTCCTTTAAATAAGCGTCATCACCAAATAAGGAAATCGTCATTTTTTAGACTTCCCCTTAATAGCTTCCGTTAGTTTGTCAATATCTCGAAGATGAATGTCTCTTTGGGCAAATGGGATTTCAATTCCTTCCTCTTTAAAGCGTTTAAAGATTTCATAATTCATTTCACTCTTAACGCTTAACAGATAATTAACATCCTGTAAGATTACCCTAATTTCAAAATCCATGCTATCTGCGCCAAATTGCTTAAACACTACGCTAGGTGTTGACCCTGGCAAGATTCTTGGATGGCTTTCAGCAATCTCTCGCAATATTTTTTCTACATTTCGAGGATCACTTCCATACGCAACTCCCACTGGCACAATTACACGGCCATTATCGCTATTATGGGTCCAGTTAGTGACTGTACCAGCAATTAGATCTGAATTTGGAACAACAACTGTTGCCCGATCAAAAGTATCAATCATAGTTGAGCGCACATTAATTGAGCGCACGTATCCAGAGTATCCACCAACTTCAACCCAGTCGCCCTGCTTAATGGGTCTTTCAATAAGCAAAATTATCCCAGAAACAAAATTTGACACAATGGCTTGAAGTCCAAAACCAATACCCACCGACAAGGCGCCTGCGACTATTGCCAAACCTGATAAGTCAATACCTGCGGCAGTTATTGAGATCATCGCAACTACAAAAATTCCAAAATAAGAAGTAACAGCTAAAACAGCATTTTTGCCACCAGCATCTAACCTTGTATTTGGTAATATAGAATCCTTTAGCCCTCTCTGAATCAATTTTGTTAGCATGTAGCCCAATACAAATATAACAACGAAGGTTATCAAATTGACCGGTGTCAGACGCGTGTCGCCAAATTGAAACCCGTTTTGAAGCCAATTCCAAAACTCAGTCAGGTCAGTTGTCCGTGCTCCCCAAAAAAGTGCAATACAGGGTATTGCGACGCATATTAGAATTATACCAATTAAGGTCCTTAAAAAACCTGCTGTTAAGGTATTATCCTTCTCGTCTTTGCTCCAAGTGATGTTAAGAAATTCAGAAAAATAAGTATGCGCTATAAGGACAATCCCGAGTGCAAATAGCGTCTCTATAATTGGGTAAACTAACGCAACAGATGCCTGATAATATCCAATGGCGGCTATTATTGGGCCAACTATCGAAATCAACCTGACAATTCTAGATAAGAAGCGAAGAGACATCTGCCTAAAAGATAAATCACCATCTAAGCCACGGTTTTGTTCAAATGTATTAGCTATTCCTGCAAATCGATAAAGCGCAATACTCGCCATAATAACTAACAAAAAGTTTGGAACTAATATCAAATCTTCCGGATTAGAGCTTTGTGCATAAACATTATCTAATAATATAAATGCTCCCAAAACCCACCCTAGAAATCCAACATTACGAACTGCAGTGTCCGCATTATTATCGATCATTTTAAATAATGCTTCGTTAGCCTCATCTCCACTAAAAATGGCTTTTGACAACCAACGCCCCGCAAGGCCTAGACCCAAAAACATAGCAAAGCCACAAACAAGGACGCTACCGGCCGCACCTGGCAGCAGTAATTTGAATGCATAATAAATTGATATTAAGGCTAGAATAGAAAATACAAATGGCAGAAATTGACCAAGCCTAGCTTTGGCCGTGACTTGCCATTCATTCTCAGATGAAAATATCGAAATTAGCGTTCGTTTAATTCTAAACGTACCTTGCCAAATTAATAACGCTGCAATGACAAGCCACATTAAAATCTCTAAAAAACTTTGCTTGATCGAGTCTGTGGCTTCTACTGCTTCGTCTCTTATAGATTTTATAAATAATCCAAGCCCGTTAAAACTTCTAATAAGTAGAGAAGGATTTAAGGGAGATTTTTGTAGCTCGAACAACTGTGCAGTTTGCCTAGATCTAATGATTTCGTCTACTTCGGCAATTAAGCCATTAGCTCTCTCAAAGGCTTCTGCTGCCTCTCTCGAAGGCGCTTCTTCTGTTTTTATTTGTAATTTTAAGGCTGCTCTTCTTTCAATTATATCTTCAGATTCATCCTTATTATCCTCTGGCTCTGGCCCTAAAGCAGCCAATTGGGCCTTCAAACTTGCAAGGCGTGTTCCGCCCTGCTCTCGTAAATCAAGAAATATTGACCTATTCTGGGACAGTTCTTGTCTTAATTCTTCAAGTGAAATTGTTGAAGTATTCGTATTTGCAATGATTACTTCCGCTTCTGCAGCAATAGTGTTCCAGGTTTCGTAAGTTTTGGTAATATTGCTTTGCCCCCAGAGTGGTTGGACAAAACAAATAAAGATAAATCCTACAATCAAACTACGCATAAAGTCACCTCAATTTACAAACATCGGCTTCATTTTTGTTGCTTCATCTTGCACCAACCAGTTTGGAACAGGAAGACCCTTTTCTCGTAAAAATTCTAAGTTATATAATTTTGACTGATAACGAGTTCCAAAATCACACAAAATAGTCACAATTTTATGACCTGGACCGAGTTCTTTTGCCATTTTTTTAGCACCTGCCACGTTTATCCCGCTAGAGCCACCTAAGCACAATCCTTCGTTTTGCAATAAATTAAAGACAACGGGTAAAGCTTCCTTATCAGATACATTAAATGGCATATCAATATTTAGTCCCTCAAGATTTTTCGTAATTCTTCCCTGGCCGATCCCCTCTGTTATTGATCCACCAGATGACTTTAACTCCCCATTTTTATAGTAATTATACAATGCAGCGCCGTCGGGATCCGCTAACCCAATTTTTATTTTTTGATTTTTCTCTCTAAGACCCAAGGCTGTGCCAGCAAGTGTTCCGCCTGTTCCAACAGCGCATATAAAAGCATCAACCTGACCTTCGGTTTGCTCCCAAATTTCCTCAGCAGTAGTTGTAACATGAATATTTCGATTGGCGGTGTTATCAAATTGATTTGCCCAAATGGCACCGTTTGGTTCGCTTTTTGCTAAATCTTCTGCTAGCCTTGCAGAATATTTAATATAATTATTTTGATCTTTATATGGCACAGCTGGGACCTCGATTAGTTTTGCGCCAGCTAACCTAATCATATCCTTCTTCTCTTGGCTTTGGGTTTGTGGAATTACAATAACTGTCTTAAAACCCATCGAAGAACCTACTAAGGCTAAACCGATTCCAGTATTTCCTGCGGTACCTTCGACAATAGTACCACCTGGTCTTAAAGTGCCTCTTTTGATTGCGTCAGATATAATTCCTAAAGCAGCTCGATCTTTTACAGATTGTCCTGGATTCATAAATTCAGCTTTTCCATAAATATCACATCCCGTCTCTTCAGATGCTTGGTTGAGCTTTATTAAGGGTGTATTACCTATAGTGGCTGGAAGATTTGGAAAAATATTCATTTTTTCTCTCATAGTTTTATAAAGATATAATCTTTACACATATGGTCGTTAACAAAATTAATTCTTGATTATAAACTAGAAAATTCTAGACTTAATAACTTAATATTAGTCTATCTTACAAAAACCTAAAAAACAAAAGTAATTATTTTGGCTTTGAAATTGCTATTTGAGTAACATCACAGTTGCCATGTTCGAATGCAGAAGCACAGGATGTCAGATAAAAATTCCACATGTTTCTAAATCTATCATCAAAACCCATCTTATTAATATCTTCCCATTTATCATTAAAGTTGTGATGCCAACGTCTCAAAGTTTGAGAATAACTTTTTGCAAACTCAACAGAATTCTTTCTAATAAGACCAGCTTTCTCTATTTGATGATTTAATGCCCCAGGACTAGGCAACATGCCTCCCGGAAAAATATATTTTTGGATAAAATCAACACCTTTCCGATAAGCCTCAAATCGATGCTCACTGATTAATATAATTTGAAGGGCCGCCGTTGCGCCAGGCTTTAATCGATCACGGATTGTTTTAAAATATGTGGGCCAGTATTGCTCTCCTACCGCCTCAAACATTTCAATTGAAGCTATGCCATCATAAGTTCCGGTTTCATCCCGGTAATCTCTCATCACAATTTTCACTTGCTCACTCAATCCTAGCTTTTTCATTCGAGCAACAGCATAATCATGCTGTTCTTGACTGATAGTAAGACCTGTTACCTTTAGGCCCCGCTCCTTCGCTGCATACTCAGCAAAACCTCCCCAGCCACATCCAATTTCAAGAACATGGTCCCCTGGCTTCACGTCCATCATATCTACCATAGACTCATATTTTCTTAATTGAGCTTTCTCCGTTGGTTCTTGCCCATTCTTAAATAAAGCAGATGAATAACTCATTGTTTCATCTAGCCACTTTTCATAAAACTTATTTCCTAAATCGTAATGAAAAGAAATATTTTTTCGCGCCTGACGTTTTGAATTTCCGTTAAGCCAGTGACGAAATTTTTCAAAGGCTCTCACCAAACCAGCTCCCGGAAAACCATCAAAAACGCCTTCGTTTCTATCCAAAATAAGATCCATAAAAATTTGAAGGTCAGGTGTAGACCACCATCCTTCCAAATATGCATCACTAAAGCCCAAATCACCTTCGCGAATTAACCTGGCAAAGCAGTCATCATTATGTATCTCAATCAGCGCCGCTGGGCCAGGTTGATTGCCAGTTGTTCGAAACACACGACCATCAGCTAACTTAATATCTAATCTACCGGTCTCTAAACTTTGAGCAATTCTAAATACTGACTTAAAATAACGGGGTAAGTCTTTCTGATTTTCTGTTGATGTTAAGATCATTATTCCGTCTCATAATTTTTTTTCTTATAAATAAACAATTATTTTCTATTGCTCAAGAAAATTTCTAATTATTCTCTGATTGCAATGTTTTATAAGCACTTAAAGCTCTTTCTCTACCAACTTTTAGATCAATCATCGGCTCTGGATAGCTATCCTCAGGCGATAAATTCCAGGACTTAGGTATTGCCTTGTAAAACGAACGAGCACTAACACTAACTTCAGATCCATTATCGAGATATTTCTTCTGATAGATCTCTTTAGCGTCAAATTTTTCAGCCTGTCCTTTCGGGTTAAATATTCTAAAATAAGGCGCTGCATCTGGGCCACAACCTGCTACCCATTGCCAACCCATCGCATTAGACGCGGGATCCCAGTCAATCAGCGTTTCTTCAAACCAAGCTTTACCCACACGCCAATCAATCAATAAATGCTTGGTCAAGTAAGACGCTACTAGCATTCTGGCTCTATTGTGCATCTTTCCAGTGATATATAATTCCCGCATAGCAGCGTCAATAAGTGGCTCACCTGTTCTTCCTTGTCTCCACTTATTGGCCTCATCACAATCATCCTTCCAAGGAAAATTGTCCCAATTTTGTCTCCAATTTTGATCTTCAATTTCAGGCGTGTGATAAGAAAGATGGTATGCGAACTCTCGCCACGCTATCTCTTTTTGAAAGTGTTCGGCTCCTCTGTCACCCAACTTTTTAGAGCTTTCAGCCAGAAACCACATGCGCCTGGCAGACACCTCTCCCCATGTCAAATTTTCAGATAATCCAGAAGTGTAATTTTCATCAAGAAAATCACGTTTAGCCTTATATTGGTCAATTTTAGTACCGATAAAATGATAAAGCCTTTTGAGTGCTTGTTTTTCTCCAATGTTAGAATGGTGTTTTACAATTTTTGCCCCACGACCCATACCATCGCTTAACTTTAACTCATTCAATGACACGGAAGCGGGCCAGTACTCTGGTACCTTCAATTCAGTTACTTCATCAACTTCTGACTCAACATGAAGCTCTTGCAGTGCTCGCCACATTGGCGAGTAAACCTTAAAGAAAGTTCCAGCTTTTGTTTTAGCCAACCAAGGCTCAAAAACCAAAAATCCCTTGAAGCTTTTTACCTCTATAGTTTGTTGTTTTAAAACTGATTTTATTTTTTTATCTCGAGCGATGGATCGTGGATCATAAGCTCTTGCCCAGTAAACACTTGTTGCACCAGTTTCTGCAAGTAAATCATTTAATACAGTTAAAGAATGTCCTTTTCTGACAATTAGCTTAGAGCCCAAACCTTCCAAAGTATTTTGAAAATATTTGATGGCTTCTTCCAATCGCCATTTTGGAGCTGATCCATAGGTCTCCACTATCTCATCTAAAATAAAAATTGGAATGATTGGTCGACCACTATCTTGAGCCGCCCTAAGCATAGGATTATCATGCAGTCTAAAATCACGCCGAAACCAAACTAAAACTGGAGATACTTTACTCATGAAGTATATACGCTGAAACTATCAATTTAGATCAAAGCAGCTCGTCCAGAGAACTTATCAGATCAGACACTTCATCTTGTGTCGTGTAGTGGACAAAGCTTAACCTTAACGCTCCATTAGCTTTATCTACACCCAAAGCCTCTAATAACCTTACAGCATAAAAATCACCACCACCTGCGTTTATTCCTTTTTTACTTAATTTTTTTGCAACCTCAAAACCATTCGAGTTTACCTCAACTGCGACTGTTGGCGCTCGGCTTTCTGCATTACTAGGTCCCAGAAGACGGACCGAGTTTCTGGATGATAAGTTATCTAGTAAAGGTTGCAAAATATTGACTTCATGAGCTCTAAACAGATCATGTACTGCTTGCCCTCGCTTTGAAGCATCGGATTGAGACCCAAAATGATGGTCATGAATAATGTCGAAGTAATCTGCCATCCCAGCACAAGCTGCAATTTGTGCATGATCTGGCCCGGCTGGAGTAAAACGTTTTGTCGGATGATCAGAATTAAAATAATGACCCTGATTAGGCAGGTAATCATTCAAACTATCTGATAACACCATAATACCTTGATGGGGTCCATAAGTCTTGTAACTCGAAAATAAGTAAACGTCAGGCTTTAACTCTCCAATATTAGGAAACCCGTGAGGAGCATAAGATACACCATCCACACATGCAAAAGCACCAGCCTCATGCACCATACTTACAATTTCTTGCACTGGATTAATTTCTCCGACAATATTGGAGCAATGAGGAAAACAGACCAGTTTAACTTTTTGATCGAGTAGGTTTTTCAAGCTTTCAATATTTAAATGCCCAGTTTCTGAATCTACCGACCATTCTCTAATCTCAATGCCATCTTCGCTCAGTCTTCTCCAAGGGCCAGAATTTGCTTCATGATCTTGATTGGTAACAATGACCACATCACCTTTGGTCAATACTCGCGAGAAGGCTTTGGCAAGCACATAAGTATTTTGAGTTGTTGAGGGGCCGAAATTCAATTGATCAGGCTTAATACCCATTAATCCTGCTAATCGATATCTTGCTTCATCCATCTCCTCACCACCCAATTGAGAAACAGGGTAAGCTCCATAAGGCTGAACTTTTCTGTGTGTATAAAATCTATTCAACCTATCGATGACTTGACGACAGGTATATGAGCCCCCAGCGTTCTCAAAAAAAGCTTGCCCTTTTAACTCATCACTTTGGAATGCTGGAAATTGACTTCTAACAAAATCGATATCTAAAGTTGTCATTTTGGCCTGCCTTAAAATGGTTGTCAGAGATAGAAATATCTCTGACAATAGTTCACATATTGCTAAAAGTTAAGCTTAAATGATCGATGCTATTTAGCACCTTGCCCTTTTTCCGTCGCATTAACTAAACAAGCCATATTGCCGTAAGGATGCTTATTTTCATACATCAACTGGTGAGCATGCCCAATTTCATCGAAAGAATAGGTCTCTGAAAGACACGGATCAACTTTCTCAGCCAACAATAACTCGTTAACCGCCTCTGCCTGTACATCATTTGCCAAGTGAGAACCCTGTAATCTTTTCTGCATCATCCAATGATATCTAAGATCCATTGTAATATTATATCCGGTCGTACCAGCGCAAATCACTACCATACCGCCAGTATCACAAACGAAACCGGAAGTCGGTAAAGTCGACTCACCAGGATGTTCAAAAACAATTTTAGGATTTTTTCTTTCACCAACTGCTTCCCAAATCGCCTTACCAAAACTTCTAGCACCACCGATCCAAGCTTTATAATCTGGTGAACTTGTATCTGGCATTGGTCCCCAATGAGTAAAATCGTTTCTATTAATTACACCAACAGCCCCCTTGTCCAAACAAAACTGGCGCTTATCCTCATCAGAAATTACCGCAACTGCCTTACCACCTAAAGCAGAAACAATTTGCAAGGCCATCGCACCCAATCCACCAGCGGCTCCCCATACTAGCACCACATCATCTTTTTCAACAGTGTGAGGCGCCCAGCCCATAAGTTGTCTGTAGGCAGTAGAAGCACATAGCATATAACATCCCGCTTCTTCCCAAGTTAAATGGGTTGGTTTTTTCTTTATTTGATGAGATTGAGCTTTGGCAAATTGGCAATATGAACCATAGTTGGTTTGGTAACCCCATATTCTAACCGAAGGAGCAAGCATCGGATCTTTTCCTGACAAAACCCACGGATCTTCAGGCTCCCACCAACCAGAATGGACGACCACTTCTTCGCCAACTTTTACGTCCTTAACTTCCTCACCGATCGCCCAAACAATCCCAGAAGCATCCGATCCACCGGCGTGGAAGTCTTCTGGTTCACCTTTCTTTTGACGATCAGCGATAACATCAACTGGAAAACCGAGCCCAGCCCAAACGTTATTGTAGTTTATCCCAGTAGCCATCACATAAACTAGCACATCCTTCGGTCCAATTTGAGGCGTATCAATCACTTCACGCGCCCAAGCTTTATTTGGCTCGCCAAATCGATCTTGCCTCACAGTAAAAGCATGCATTTTTTCAGGAACCTCACCTAATGGTGGCATTTCTCCTAAGTCATAAAGTGATTTCACAGCCATATCTCTCTCCTATTCTCTGTGTAACTATTTAACTAAAGTCTTGTAAGATTTTAAAAGCTTAAAAAATTCTTATTTCTGAACAATTTTTTTCAAATTCTTATCATATGAAAACTTTCGCTCGCCTCTCCAATTAATTGGGCAAATTTCAGCTGACATCCCATCAAAGTCCCAAACTCGGCCGTAATCTCTAATTCTACTTTTATTACCTTTTGCAACGATTACATCTGGTCCCATCCAATATTTTGTATTTTTCACAATGACTGGCTCTTCGTTGTTTTTACCAGTCACCATCTCGATCTCACCTTGGATTTTTCTCTCTATCATTATTCTTCGCTTGGTACCGTCTCTCTCAATAACCACTGGTGCTCTTTCAGCGCCAATAATCTCTGAAACTAGTTTGGTGAATAACCCAGTTGTACCACCAGCTTGACCTGAAAAAATCTGCAAAATCCCATTATATGCCTTACCACTTGCACGATCATCTACGTAAGCGGCAACTTTCCAATTTCCTTCACCCATTCGTCCTGGAATATCAACAAGCAATCCAACATTCAGCCCAGACAAATCTTCGCCTTCAAAATGACCTTCATCAATAATGATTCCCATCCAGGCATGACAATGACCTTCTGTCGGTGGATGAGCACCCAAAGAAACAACGCAAGGACAAAAAACTGTACACGAACAATTTAAAATTAACTCACCATTTATTGCCCAATCTGTTGGGGTCGCCTTACGTCTCATCGGATTGTCTAATTTAGCCGAAATTTTTGAACGAGTCGCTATCCTATCTGACTTATCAGAAGCTGCTGTCGATGCCATATCTATTCCCCTATCAACTATTATTTAAACAACAGTAATTGCTCTAACACCAATGAACAAGTCACGTAAGATTAACGTTACGCCAATTGTTTAGAAAAAACTGTCTAAATCTGCGTTTTTCCCTCAAAAACCTTAAAAAGTTACCATTAAACCAAAAAATCCAAATAACTAACCAATCATATAATTGCATTTTCTCTTAAAAACTGATCACCCAAATCAAAATTCTTTGCCAACCTCTTCATATCCTTAAGATTATTTGTCAAAAAAAACTTGACAAAAAGCAAAAAAAATTGACCCTCAATGGACATTTTATGGATTAATTTCAACAATTCACTTGTTTGACGGTTGAGCCTACTCTACCGTCAGATGAATAACAGGTTTAAAGGATAGCAATATGAATAAAATTAAAACAATTTCTGCATTGTTTGGTGCTGCTTTAATAGCCCTACCTGCATTTGCAGCTGACGACGAACTAATCGTTTTTGATTGGTCTGGTTATGAAGATCCGAATTTCTTTCTAGCATATAATGAAAAGCATGGTGATGATCCAACATTCACTTTCTTTGGAGAGGAAGAAGAAGCCTTTCAAAAACTTCGATCTGGCTTTAGAGCGGATGTCTCTCATCCCTGCTCAGCAAATGTTCAAAAATGGCGAGAAGCTGGATTAATCGAACCATGGGACGTTTCACGTATACCAGCCTATGATGACCTAAATAAGTCATTCACTGGGTCTGAAGTATTCACGCACAATGGAGAGGTATATTTCATACCAGCAGATTGGGGATCAACAGCTGTTGCTTATAATACAGAAGAAGTTCCAACTGAAGATGTATCCACACTCCAAGTATTTACAGATCCTAAATACGCTGGAAGAATTTCAATCGCTGATAATGTAGATGATGTTTATGCATTAGCTTACTTAGCGATAGGTGTAACAGATTGGACAAAAGCAACAGAAGCAGATTTTGAAGCAGCTTCAGCTTGGCTAAGAAAAGCTCATCCAAACGTCAGAGCGTACTGGGCTGACGGTGGTGAACTGAGCCAATTAATGGCTTCAGGCGAAGTCTTAATATCTTGGGCTTGGAACGAGACTCCAGTGACTATGCAAGGTGAAGGGCATCCAATTGGTTACTCTAGAGAAACAGTTGAAGGTACATCTACTTGGGTTTGTGGTTACGTTAACTTAACAAATGGCCCTGGTTCCGAAGATAAAGCATACGACTTCATGAACGCATGGCTATCTGAAGAAACAGCTGCATACATTGTTAATGAGTGGGGTTACGGACACTCAAATGCTAAAGTTATGGCAACCTACTCTCCAGAAGATATCGAATGGGCTGGTTTAGCACCTGTAAGTGTTCCAGTGTTGGCTCAATTGCCAATGGATATCAATCTTCGCGAGCGACAGATTGCTGAGTTTGAAAAAATCAAAGCAGGGTTTTAAAACCTTAAACAAGTAAAAAGAAAGGGCCGCTAAAAGCGGCCTTTTTTATTTCTCAATTGTATCTTATTCTTAATCAAGAAGAATTAAACTCTCAGAGCTCCAACCAATTCTGATTTTATCATCTTTATTTAGAGCCTTTCGACCAGCAGTATTCCTCATCGATACACTCAAAGGATCAGTAACACCTTCCACTGCAACAGAATAATAACTCATATCGCCGTAATAATCGATTTCCAAAACTTTACCTGGCGTCTCTCGATCCGATGTTTGCTCTGCATCTAATAATATTGTTAGCATTTCTGGTCTTATTCCAACTTGGGTTCCATTCACACCAGCTGGAGCTTGATCTTCAGATATTGTTATTTCCCCTAAACCTGGAACTGTCACATCTAAAAACCCTTTCTTTGCTTGACTTGCACTGCCAGGTAAAAAATTCATAATACCAATAAAATTAGCAACCTCCCTATTTTTTGGTCGAGTGTATAGATCAAAAGGACTATCCAATTGTGCAATCTGACCATCAAACATAACCGCTATTCTATCAGACATAATCAGAGCCTCCTCTTGATCATGAGTAACTAAAATGAAAGTGATGCCGACCTGGCGCTGAAGCCTGCGTAGTTCTGTTTGCATCTGCTCTCTTAACTTCTTGTCTAAAGCAGAGAGCGGCTCATCAAGTAATAAAACTCGAGGCCTTAAGATAAGGGCCCTGGCGAGAGCAACTCGTTGCCGCTGACCACCCGATAATGTATGAGCAGCTCGGTTTTCATACCCTTCGAGACCAACCATGTCCAAAGCCTCTTTGACTTTTTCACTCTTTTCGGAAAGGGACAATTGCTTGCGCCTTAAACCAAATGCAACGTTTTCACCCACATTCAAATGAGGAAAAATTGCGTAAGATTGAAAAACCATGTTTGCTGGTCGATTATTGGGAAGGACACCCTCCATATCCTTTCCATCAATTAAGACAACACCACCAGTTAGGTCTTCAAATCCAGCGATTGTTCTCAGCAAAGTAGTTTTCCCACAACCAGAAGGCCCAAGTAAGGAGAAAAACTCACCCTCCATAATCTGTGCCGACACACCTTTCAAAGCCTTTACATCGCCAAAAGATTTATCAACATTAATTAAATCAATTATAGGTTTCATACAAAGCCCCCAGTATCCTGCACCCCAGTGCGTTTTAATCCTCGTCTTCTAAAATACTCTGAAGCAGTTAAAAGAAGTAATGAAACAACCAGCATTATGGTACCTAAAGCCATAACTGCAGGTATTCTTGCAGGAAACCTTAACATTCCCCATATATATACTGACAATGTTGGCTCCGAACCTGTTAAGAAAAAAGCAATAATAAATTCGTCGAGCGAAATAACAAAACTGATCAATAGAGACGATATAATACCGGGCATAACTAAAGGTAAAGTAATCAGTCTAAATGTTGACCATTTAGTTTCCCCAAGATCAATTGAAGCTTCTTCCAAGCTTTTATCTAATGATCTAAATGCCCCATTTAAAATAGCGATGGAGAATGGAACGCAGATCAACACATGCCCGAGTATAATCGTCCAAATGGATAATCCCAAACCCAGTACCTTAATCAATACAACAATTAGAGACACAGCAACTATAATTTCAGGAAGAACCAGCGGAACCATTATGAGCCCCATTATAGGACCTTTTCCCGGAAACGAAAATCTTGTAGCTGCCCTGGACGCAAACATTCCCAGAGTTGTGGCTAAAATTGATGTGATGATTGCGATTTTTAAACTAGTAAAAACGGCGGTATGTAATGCTTCAATTTTTGCAAGCTCATAAAACCATTGGAAACCAAACCCTTTTAGAGGAAAGGCTATGATTTTCCCAGTATTAAACGCAAAAAGAGGCAATAATATCACTGGTAGATATAAGAAAATTAAATACAACCAAACGAAGCTTGTTAACAATTTACCAGATTTCATCTTAATATCCCCAGGTAATTTCGGTTAATCCAGCCAAAAAACTTTCCAAACAACCATAAAATTGCCAACGTCAAAACAACAGAGATCATCGCTAGTATTGCTAGGGTAGCTCCCAGTGGAGCATTGTTAGCCTTAAGAAACTGAAGCTGTATCATATTTGAAATCATCAACCCACTTGGCCCACCCACCAGCTTTGGTGTCACGTAATCACCAATAGTCGGAATAAATACAATTACTGCAGCCGCTACTATCCCGGGAAAAGCCAAAGGTAGGGTTACTCTTAAAAAAGTTATAATACGGCTCTCCCCCAAATCGTAACTAGCTACTAAGAGACTTCTATCTATTTTTTCTAAAACTACATAAATTGGCAAGATGGCAAAAGGTGCCCAAGCATGAGCTAAAGTGATTACAACCGCATTCATGTTGTACAAAATAAATGTTAATGGTTGCTCAATTAAACCTAAACCCTTTAAGCCCGAGTTTAATACGCCATTATAACCTAATATGACTTTCCATAAAAATATGCGTAAAAGATAGCTCGTCCAAAATGGTACAGTTATCAAGAATATCCATCTTGCTTTTTTATTCTGTGGCACAAAAAATGAAATATAATAGGCAATTGGAAAAGCCAGAATTACGGTTACAAAAGTCACTATAGCAGAAATATTTAAGGAGCGAAAAAGTAAAATTCGATAGATTGGTTCCTCAGTCGCAGCTCTGTAATTATCAAGTGTAAAGGTTGTATCAAGGTCAAGATAGTTTTGGGTCCAAAAACTAAATGTAACAACAGCCGCTATCGGCACAGCTAAAAGTAAGAATGCATACAAAAGAGTTGGACTGACTAGTAATAATCCATTCGCCCCCTCTGAATTCATTATTTTCTTCATTCTACGCTCACCCATCAGGACAAATTAATCAGATGATCTCTTCGACCAAAGATGTTTCTTTTCCGGTTCATCTCTACTATCAATCGCTGGGATCTTTGATCTCAAATGATCATGAAAAGTTTTCAGCCCATACTCTAAATCAGATAATACAACCCCGTCGTATGCCGAACTTTGAGCTGCTTCACAAGCCCATACACAGAGCATTTGATCCTCAGCCATTGTATCTCTGTCTATACGGTTAGATAAATACCTAGAAGCGCGTAATTCACGGCTCTCATTTTTATGGCGATAAACTGCACCCTGCTGAACAGTTTTTGTCGCAGATATTGGAATTTCTTGATAATAAATTACACTATCTGGATAAAATCCGAAAACTATATTTGGGAACATTCCAATGTATATCCATGCTTGCTGGTTTGACGGGGGTAGATGTTCAATTTTAGGTAAGATATTTTTATATTGCTGAACAGACCAAAGCTTTGACGGGCCTCCACTAAAATATCCAACAGATCTAGAAGCTCCTTCAATATATGGTTCATCAAAATAATCATTACCATATAAATCATGCAAACCTGGATGAGCTTGCCGCACATGATAACCTTCATTATCAACGTCTCGGATAGCTTTCCAATTAACATCAAGAGTTTCTTTCCATACGCCATTTCCGTCTGGAAGCATTGTGTTCAATCTATAATTACTAACCTCTTCATCAAAACGTTCTAAAATCTTGCTAACGGGTGGCTGAATTGACGATTTAAACCTAATAAAAATAAATCCATGCCAGATTTCTTGCTCAATTGGTTTTAAACCCCAATCTTCCTTCTTCATCGGAGGAAACGACTCTCTTTCTGCAATTCCTCTTAACGTGCCATCTAAATTATAGGCCCAGCCATGATATGGACAAATCATGGCCTTATTACATTGTCCTGAGGATCCAGAGACTACCCGAGCTCCTTTGTGCCGGCATAGATTATGAAAACTTCGAATAACCCCATCGTGACCACGGATAACAAAAGCTCTTTCTTTTGCAATGTCATAGGTATGGTAATCACCGGGCTCTGGTATATCATTAACATGACAAACTAATTGCCAATGCTTTCGAAACAATTCTTCATTTTCAACGTCCAGCAGATCATCGCTGAAGTAAGCCCATCCCGGCAAACCATTTCGATTCCATTCTTTGGGAATTAGGTTATCATTTTTCATTTTATCTCTCTTTTACACCTGGAAGAACACACAATAATTCATAAAGAATATTTGCGGCAGTTAAAGCAGTATTTCCAGATTGGTCATAAGGTGGAGATACTTCGACCAAATCACAGCCTATGATATTTAAACCTTTTAAGCCCCGGATAAATCCCACCGCTTGAGGTGTAGTTAAACCACATATTTCTGGAGTACCTGTACCAGGGGCATAAGCAGGATCGAGACTATCAATATCAAAAGTTATATAAACCGGATGGTCCGCTATTTTATTTTTTATTTGGTCAGCCAAAGGTTCTAATGACTTGTGCCAAAGTTCTTCCGCCTGAACTACGTTAAAACCCCAATTACGAGCTTCATTAAAATCTTCGGCCGTATAACCTGTCCCTCTTAAGCCAATCTGATAAACGAGATCAGGTTTGATCAACCCTTCCTCATAAGCACGCCTAAACGGCGTACCATGCGCTATCTTCTCTCCAAACATATGATCATTGACATCTGCATGCGCATCTATGTGAAGTAAAGCAACTGGGCCAAATTTCTTTTTAATCGATCTTAGTATAGGCAAAGTTAGAGTATGATCACCTCCCATAGCCATTGGAATGACTTCTTCTAATAACAACTGATCATAAAAACTCCCAATTCTATCAACAGAGTCTTTCAAATCAAAAGTATTTATTGGAATATCCCCGATATCTCCGCAATTTAAAGAGTCAAAGGGAGCAGCTTTAGTCCACATATTATAGGGCCTAAGCATATTACTTTCTGCTCTAATCTGCTTTGGTCCAAAACGGGTTCCAGATCTCCAACTAGTACCAATGTCCATTGGAATACCGAGAAAAGCCACATCTAACTCACTTATGTTCTCAGAGCTTGGAAGACGCATAAACGTACCAGACCCAGAAAAGCGCGGTTGTTCATTACCTCCAAGGGGTTGGTTTTTCATAATTCCACCTATCAAGCTCTACTCTTCGTTAAAAATAAATATTATTTTTTAATATTTAAATCAATAATTTATGTAACTTTATTAAAGTTTTTAAAATAAAACTTAAATAAAAAAATATATAATCTTAAGATATTCTAACCCCAGCTCTTATTAAACTATCTGTAACACTTTTAATCGACTCCGTTAATTTTTCTGTAATAAAATCAATATCTTCAAACGTTATATTTAAAGCGGGTGACATCACATTCAAATGACCCAGAGGCCTTACAAGCAACCCAAGGTCTTCTGATTTATTAGATATAAGCTTTCCGACATTTAAATCATCAGGTAATAATTCTTTAGTTTCTTTATTTGCAACGTTTTCCACACACATCATCATTTTTTTACCTCGAACATTTCCAACTAAGGGCAATTCGTTCAATGTAGCCAATTTAGCCTCAAAATACAGTCCAACATCATGTGCATTTTTTAAAATCTCTTCTCGCTCCATGATCTCAATATTTTTTAACGCTGCAGCACACGAAACGGGATGGCCAGCATAAGTAAAACCGCTCGTAAACCACCCGCTTTCACTCTGACTAATAACATCATGAATTTTGTCGGAATATATCATAGCACCTATTGGAAGATACCCAGAAGACAAGCCTTTGGCACTGCAGATGATATCAGGAATCATTTCAAATTCATCTTCTGAAGCAAACCAATGACCTAATCTACCAAATGCTGTAACAACCTCATCCGCAACAAATAAAATATCATTAGAACTACAAACTTCCCTCATGCGCCTCAAATAATGATCAGGTGGTACAATCACACCTCCTGATGCCTGAATAGGTTCAGCAAAAAATCCACCTATATTATCGACTCCAAGACGTTCGATTGTATCTTCAAATTCTTTCACCAATAGCTCGGTCAAATCACCCTCTTCCATACCTTCCGGCCGTCGATACGGATTTGGACACGAAATATGATGAAAAATATCATTCATATATTGAAATTCGGGCACGTGATCACCAGGCCGTTTACCAGCAGACATAGCCGCATAAGTTGATCCATGATAGGAATGATCACGCGCAATAATTAATTTTTTTGAGGCAAATCCACGAGATGCCTGATAATAGTGTACCATTCTAACCGCAGTATCTATTGCTGTAGATCCGCCAGTGGTAAAATGAATATGATCAAGACCCTTTGGAGTAAGTTCCGCCAATTTAGAGACTAATAATGCTGAAGTTTCGTTAGTCATATCAGTAAACGTGGAAGAGAATGATAATTTCCTGACCTGATCTGCTATGGCATCAGCCATTTCATCTCGCCCAAGCCCGATATTCGTGCACCAAAGACCACCAACGGCGTCAAAATACTCGTTCCCAGTTGCATCCCTAAGGCGAGCCCCAGTTCCTTCCATTATAACTAAGGCTCCGTCCTGATTAAAACTTTCAAAATGAGAAAAAGGATGAAGAGCATGAGCGCGATCCATTTCCATTAAAGCTTGCGCAGTATTGCTATGTGCCATTAGGGTTCCTACCATAGAGTTTAACTTGTTTTTATTTTAAACGCAGACTAACAAGATTAACCAAAAGAGCCAACTCTTATGTTTATTACTGAGACAACCTGAGTAAGAGAATATTTTCGAAAACAAGGAATTTAGATTTTGTCACGAATATATGAACAAGACGCTTACAATACGGGCTTATTCCCAAGCAGTTATTGGTCTCAAACGATTGAAAGGCCAAAAAAATCAAATGCCCTCAGTAATAATTTAAAAACTGACATATTGGTAATTGGAGGAGGATATACGGGCTTAAATGCAGCTTTAGAAATTAAAGAAAAGTTCAAACAAAATGTAAGTATAGTAGACTCCGCACCCGTGGGTTGGGGTGCCTCTGGACGTAATGGCGGTTTTGCATGTATGGGCGGCACAAAGAAGTCCTTTAAAAGTCTTTTAGATAAACATGGTAAATCCAAAACTGTTGAAGTACTAAACGCTCAACTTGCGGCGGTGAGACGAGTAAGAAAAAATTTAAATAATTATAACATTGATGCAGACATTGTAGAAGGTGGGGAACTATTATTTGCACACAGTCAAAAATCTGTCCAAGTCCTTGAAAATGAACAAAAGTTCATGAAAAATGAATTTGATTTTGATACAAAATTTCTTAATATCCATGAACTCAAATCCTTCGGGATATCCAGTCCAGAAGCTTTTGCTGGCGTATTAAATCCTAATAGTTTTGGGTTGAATCCATTAAAATACGTGATCGGCTTGTATAAAGCAGCTCTTAAGGAAGATATCGGTTTATATTATGAAACTGCAGTCAAAAAAATTGAAAACCTTAATGGTAATTTTTCCGTAATTACAAATAAAGGAACGATAATAGCAAAAAAACTAATTATTGCGACCAATGGTTATTCCAGCGATGACATCCCACGAGAAATAAGAGGTGGATACTTGCCTGCCCTATCTTCAATTATGGTGACAAGACCTTTAACAAAAGAAGAATTGGATAAGCAAGGTTGGAAAAGTTATATTACAAGTTACAATAGTAGAAATCTACTCCATTATGTAAGATTACTGCCTGGTAACCGCTTCTTATTTGGTGCACGTGGTGGAATAAATGCTGATAAGAAGAGCCAGATTAAGAACCAACAAGTATCAAGAACCGAATTTGAACGCATGTACCCTGCATGGTCACATGTTCAAACAGATTTTTATTGGAATGGGCTAATTTGTTTAACAAAGGATTTGCTGCCTTTCATCGGTTCGGTTGACGATAATATATTCTGTTCGTTTGGCTATCATGGAAACGGTGTAACAACCGCGAGCTTAGCGGGTAGACAGATTGCAAATATTGCTTTTGGAGAAAAGCCCGAAAATTTACCCAAAATCTACCAAAGATCATTACAACGATTTCCTTTTGCGAGTTTGCGTAGGCTTGGCTTAAGGGCAGCCTACGTAGGTGCAAAAACTCAAGATTGGCTAAGTTGATCTAAAACTAAAGCAGTTTTTTCAATCTCACCCCCTAATGGACGATCTTGATATAATTTAGGCACTATCAATCGTAAATTAGAAAGAAATAATTTGGTTGAATAACTTGTCTTTATTTTTCCTCTTAACTCAATGGCTTGAGCAGCAACCATAGCCTCAATAGCGATAATCAGTCTGAAATCATCTAACTGCTTTGAAAGCTTTTTAGCAACTTCCGAAGTCATAGGCGCTACATCCTCAACTGTTTCCGATACAGAAGGTGGATCAAATGCTAGAGGTATTGCGGCATGTTTTACCCTACTTAGCAATGCAGCCGCTGTCTTTTGAACAGGAACCATGCCTGCTGAAGGACCGCCTATTGGCGAAAGATACTTTGGAAGGCCTGATAGTCTATCGTCCATCAATTTTTGAGTTCGTTGCACTGATGCTGAAGCGACAGAGGAAATTGATAAACAAATAGCCTCCAACTGAAGTGAAAGGGCTATGCTATGGAAATTTGGAGTTGAAATAAGCCTACCATCTATCACCGCGGGATTATCACCCGAAGAAAACAAATCTTCCTTCCACAACATCTCAGCACGCTCTATTGCCTTGTTTAAAACTCCAAGAACTGGGGAAATTGTTCGAAAAGATAAGGCATCCTGAATCTTACTTTCACTAATTATAGAACCACTTAAACGCTTTGTAATCCCAGCTGCTGCTTTTGTTTGTCCACTTTCTTCATGCCCCAGATTCACAGATGGTGAGAAAATTGAAACATTTGCTTGATACGCTTCTAAACTTGAGGCGATGGCAATTTCCTGCGCTTTATATAATTGTTTAACTTTCTGAAGCGCAAAAGCAGCTAAACTTATCGTCACTCCTTTATGATTGATTAAAGCCAACCCATCTTTAGGTTTTAATTTGATGGGTTCAAATGCTTCTTTTCTTTTCAACTCTTCAGTAGCAACCTTTCTTCCATTCAGCCAAATCTCATTTAATCCAATTAAGCTCAATCCGAAATGTGCATTTTGGGTCAAATCACCTGCGCCAATTGATCCAATTTTTGGTATCGTAGAACTAAAACCTTTATTCCAAAACTGAATTAAATATTTATAAGCCTCAACCGAGATACCACTTTGACCTTCTCTCGCAGATAATATTCGTGCTAGCAAAACACCGCGGCAAATTTCCTCAGAAAAACTTTCCCCAACAGCTACTGCCCTACCCCTGATTAGTTGTTCTTGGAATTCTTGGATATCCCCTTCATTAAGATCATGCGCTAAGTTTCCACCTAAGCCAGTAGTTAATCCATAAACGGGTTTCTTTGATTTTATTGCTGCATTTACAGGCGCACGCTCTGAAGAAAGTTTTTTTATAACAGCTGATTCATTTTTTAACTTTATATTTTTCCGCACAAACTTTACAAAACTGGTTGGACAGGTTGGAAAATTATCTTGCATGTTAATAATATCTCAAACGTTGACCTAAATTTAACGCCTTGGATTTCTCCAACATTGCGTGGCCCAATGCAATATCAGATAATGAAAGCCCACGGTGCCAGAATAAAATATTCTCATTATCATTATTGCGGCCAGCTTTTTTACCAGCGACAATTTCCCCTAATTCGGCGTGTAAACTTTCCTTCGTAAGCAAGCCATTATCTACGTGAGCTCTTAACGATCCAAATTTTCCATGAGCTTGCCCCCAGTCATCCATAACTATTTTATCCATATTATCTAAGATATTTAATTCCACCGCAGACATGGTACCATATGGAATTACAAGAGACCCTTTTTTTATCCAAGCCGTCTTAAATAAAGCTTCTGGCTCTAAAAGCCTAGAGGCCTCAACAACTATGTCAGCATCTTCAATACAGTCTTTCCAGTTATCTTTTACCAGTATTTCTCTATTTAAATCTTGCCTTAATTTTTCTGCAAAAGCATTACGGCTCTCTGCTCTTTTGGAATGAATCCTTACTTCATCAAATTTATACAAACTGCATAATAACCTCACATTCCAGTAAGCTGTGCCCCTGGATCCAATGTGAGCTAACACCTTAGGCTCTGATGGTGCTAAATATTTTGCACCCAAAGCCGTTATCGCTCCCGTTCTCATATCAGTTATACCGGTAGCGTCGATAATTGCCTTTGGAGCTCCGTTCTTTGGATTGAATAAAGTCAATAAACCATATTCAGAGGGCCTATCTTCTTTGAAATTGTCCACAAAATCACCAACCACTTTTGTTCCTGCGCTATCGATGGCGCCCCCAATCCATCCTCTGAGCACATTAAAGTGTCCCTCAACACCAGCACGTGGCTGAATATGCATTCTTGGTTCAATTGAGGTTTCACCTTTTCCTTGCATAAGTAGAGAACTTTGAATGGCTTCTAAAATCTCATCGTTACTTATTTTAAGAGCCTCTACATCAAATCTATTCAAAAAATCTATATAAATCGGTGGTGTCATGACTTACCTTCCAAACCGTCGACTGCCTTATCAGATGCTCCCGGAATTCGCATTTCAAAAACTTTATCAACAAAAGTGTAATCGTAATATCCAAGCCGTGCTAAAGGCTTTATCTTAGTAATATCTAATTTACCGTCATCATTTATCACAGTATCATCAATATGTATTCTCTTAACTTCTCCATAAACGACTTCTACCCATCCGTGATTAGAATTTCCAGGCAATCTATGAGTTGAAAGATATTTACATTCAAAATGAGCGGGGCTTTCTGCCACTCGCGATCCAGGGGCGTAATGACATGGAGCTTTAGTCACACCAGCGTGGGAAAACTCATCTTGATCTGATCTCAACTCCATCGCGGAAACATTCACCGCTTCTCTCAAGTCATATGTCGCCATATTCCATACAAACCAACCAGTTTCCTCAGCGTTTACAACAGTATCTTTTCTCCTTCCGTCCGAGAGCTGGTTAGCAGCAAACATAACCATCGGAGGATCAAAAGTTAAATTCTGCCACTGACTAAATGGAGCAAGATTAGCAACACCAGCTGAACTAATCGTTGATAACCAACCTATTGGCCTTGGCACAGTGCAGGCCTTAAATGGCGCAAAAGGTAAAGGACATTCTTCTAACTGCGGAGAATATTCCATTATTATAAAATTTCCTTTCTATCTGAAGGTGATAACTTTCTCCTGACATCCAAAGTGTATTGTAAACTTAATCCGTAACACCTGGTAGATTTAAACCTTGCTGTTTCGCGCAATCAATTGCACTTTCATAACCGGCATCTGCATGTCGCATTACGCCGGTTGCAGGATCATTCCACAAAACTCTTTCTATCCTCCGGTCAGCATCTTCAGATCCATCACAGCAAATCACCATACCAGAGTGTTGTGAAAAACCCATACCAACTCCGCCACCATGATGCAAAGACACCCAGGTTGCACCTGAAGCTGTATTTAACAAAGCAT
Source organism: Paracoccaceae bacterium (assembly GCA_029246285.1). GTDB lineage: Bacteria > Pseudomonadota > Alphaproteobacteria > Rhodobacterales > Rhodobacteraceae. The sequence goes on from JAQWNW010000055.1 coordinate 23,209, forward strand.
TTAAAAGTGGCCAATCGCTAACCGCATCGGATCCATCTTTCATAGATTCTGTTTCACGATTTGGAGATGCCACAGATCCTGAATCCAAATGATCTCTACCAATAACAATAGGAGCGCTCAGTTCCCCAGTCCTTACCATTTCATTGAAAGCAAGGCCTAACTTATGTCGTTGCCCAAGACCTACCCAACAAATTCTTGCTGGCAAACCTTGGAATGAAATTCGCTCCCGCGCCATGTCTAGCCAATTGTGCAAATGTTGATCATTTATTAGTTCTTTTACTTTCTCATCAGTTTTATAAATATCCTCTGGGTCGCCAGACAATGCCACCCACCTAAATGGACCAATACCTTTGCAAAACAACGGCCTAATATAAGCTGGCACAAATCCTGGAAACGCAAAAGCATTCTCAAGCCCTTCATCTTTTGCTACCTGCCGGATATTATTCCCATAGTCCAAAGTCGGTACCCCTGAATTCCAAAAATCAACCATCGCTTTAACATGCACTTTCATTGAAGCTCTGGCTGCTTTCTCAACGGCTTTTGGATCTTTCTCTTTCATCTCACGCCACTTTGCCATAGTCCATTTTTGGGGAAGGTAACCATTAATTGGATCGTGAGCAGAGGTTTGATCTGTAACAATATCTGGGCGAACATTTCGCTCAACTAGTTCTGTAAATATATCAGCTGCGTTACCCAAAAGCCCAACAGATTTTGCTTCACCCTTTTCAGTCCAACTGGAAATTAGTGCCAATGCTTCATCTAATGTTTCTGCCTTTTCATCTAGGTATTTTGTTCTCAATCTAAAATCGATACTCTCTGGATTGCACTCAACAGCCAAACAACTTGCGCCCGCCATTACAGCCGCTAAAGGCTGTGCACCACCCATTCCACCAAGACCGCCGGTCAAAATCCAACGCCCACTCAAATTACCACCATAATGCTGTCTTCCAGCTTCTACAAATGTTTCGTAAGTTCCTTGGACTATCCCTTGCGTACCGATATAAATCCATGATCCTGCCGTCATTTGACCATACATCATCAAGCCCTTACGATCCAATTCATTAAAATGATCCCAAGTCGCCCACTCAGGAACTAAATTTGAATTCGCTATTAATACTCTTGGTGCATCACTGTGCGTACGAAACACACCCACTGGCTTTCCAGACTGCACCAATAACGTCTCGTCTTCCTTCAAATTTTTCAATGAAGAAGCAATTTGATCAAAATCTTGCCAAGTTCTAGCTGCTCGACCTATCCCACCATAAACAACCAGCTCATGAGGATTTTCCGCAACTTCAGCATCTAAATTATTATGTAACATTCTAAATGGAGCTTCGGTTGACCAACTTAGGCAGTTCAATTCATTGCCTCGAGGAGCGCTCACATCTCTTGAATTTTTTCTGGGGTCTGACATATACAATTTCCTACTTTATATTTAAAATTCAGTTCCTAGTGAAATACCATCCAAGTCATCACAATATTGCCCGGACATTACACTTTCAACTGCTCTCTCTATATCCAACGACATATTCCTATCATCAGTCAAAAACTTAACTTGCGATCTTAATTTAGAAATCATGTTTATTAATGGAGCGCTTGTTTTCAAAGGCGCGCGAAGATCGACACCCTGTGCACCAGCTAAAATTTCGATAGCAATTATTCCAGCTAAATTTTCTGCCATCTCGTTCAAGCGACGAGCACCATGACAAGCCATCGATACATGGTCCTCTTGATTAGCACTCGTTGGAGTACTGTCGATTACTCTTGGATTGGACAAAGATTTATTTTCTGACATCAATGCAGCCGATGTAACTTCAGCAATCATAAATCCTGAATTCAAGCCAGGATCAGGGGATAGAAAAGCAGGCAAGCCATAAGATAAGGCGGGGTCTACTAATAAAGCTATTCGTCTTTGAGCTATGGCTCCCACCTCCGATATGGCAATTGCAACTTGATCAGCAGCCATCCCTACCGGCTCAGCATGAAAATTTCCCCCAGAGACTATGGAGTCGTCTGATAAAACTAATGGATTATCCGTCACCGCGTTAGCTTCTATTTCAAGGATTTTTGCCGCATAAACCAGCTGATCAAATGCAGCTCCCAAAACCTGAGGCTGGCATCTTAAACAATAAGGGTCCTGTACCCTTTCATCTTCTTCGCGATGACTTTCGCGAAGAGGCGAGTTTGCAAGTAAATTTCTTAAACCTTTGGCAACAGAGATTTGACCAAGCTGACCTCTTAACTCATGTATTTCAGATACAAAGGGAGCATGAGATGCCATAGCAGCTTCAGTGGAGAGCGCTCCTGAGACAATTGATGTCCTTGCAATTCGCCAAACTTTAAACAATCCTGCCAATGCAAACGCTGTAGAAACTTGTGTTCCATTTATGAGGGCCAAACCTTCTTTGGGACCCAGCACTATTGGACTTAAATTGTTTCTTTCAAAAGCATCTTTAGAACTCATTAAATTACCTTGATACCGAACCTGCCCTTCACCAATCAATGATAATGCCATGTGTGCAAGTGGCGCCAAATCACCTGAAGCACCGACAGATCCTTGAGACGGAATTACTGGGAGAATTCGTAAATTTACCATCTTGATTAATAACTCAATTAACTTCCACCTAACACCACTAGCACCGCGAGCGAGCGAAATTACTTTTAAAGCCATTATAAGTCGAACAATATCGTCATCTATTGCATGACCTACTCCGGCGCTGTGACTCAAAATTAAATTTCTTTGCAGAGTTGCGGTATCTTTTTTGGCAATCTTGAGGGATGCTAATTTTCCAAAGCCAGTATTTATTCCGTAAACAGCATCTTTTCCGTTGATAACATCCTCGACAACTTTTGCTGAACGATCTACCTGGATTTTTGAATCCTCAGAAATTTCAAAAGGAGCCCCCCAAAAAACTTTCTCCAGCTCACCTATTAATACTTTTCCTGGCTTAAGCATCTTCACCTCTGTAAATTCGTCTGAATAAAGAATTGAAACCAATTCGATAGCTTAATTCTGCAGGATGTTCACAATTCCAGACATTTAAATCAGCGTAATACCCCTCTTTTATTATGCCAACTTTTTTTAAACCGAGTGCTTGACTAGCTACACTCGTAACTCCTAGCAAAGCCTCTTCTGGTGTTAATCGAAATAAAGTGCATGCCATGTTCATCGTTAAGAGAATTGAGAATAATGGAGATGAGCCAGGATTTCCATCCGATGCTATCGCAATTTTTACTGAATTATCCCTTAAGCTTAGTATTGGAGGAAACTGTGTTTCTCTAAGCGTATAAAATGCTCCAGGCAAAAGTACTGCGACAGTATCATTTTTTGCTAACACTTTTGTATCATCACTTGCCAAATATTCTATATGATCAACCGAAAGAGCGCCAAGTTCTGATGCCATCACTGCTCCCCCTAAGTTTGACAATTGTTCTGCATGCAATTTGATCGGCAATTTTAATGCTATTGCTGTATCAAATACTCTCCTGATTTGCTCAACATTAAAAGCAATTCCTTCACAAAACCCATCCACTGCATCGACTAATCCTTCAGAATTAGCCATTTTTAGCCCAGGAATAGCTATCTCATTGATATAATCATCTTCCCGCCCTTTGAATTCTGGAGGCACTGCGTGAGCGGCTAACCAGCTAGTAACAATCGTAACCGGCCTTAACTTAGAAAGTTGACGGGCCGCTTTTAGCATTTTTATCTCATCATCAACAGTCAAACCATATCCTGATTTAATTTCTAAAGTTGTTACACCTTCAGCAATCAATGCATCCAATCGAGGCAAAGCACCCTCAACCAACTCATCCAGCGATGATGAGCGCGTTGCTTTCATTGTAGAAACAATTCCACCGCCTGCCTTTGATATTTCCTCATAAGATGCGCCATTTAAACGCATTTCGAATTCACGAGCTCGGTCACCTCCAAAAACAAGATGAGTATGGCAATCAATCAGTCCAGGCGTTATTAGCCTACCACCAAGATTTTCCATATTTGCCTTATCTCCTTGGTAATTTTCTTCAGCACCAACCCACGAAACTACATCATTAGAAATTTCAACGACACCGTTTTCAATTAAATCGTAACCAGTCTCCATCGTTGCTATTCGACAGTTTCCAAAAACCCGTATCGTCAATATGCTTCCCCACTTGAATGTTGCCGTTAATACCGTATTATGTATAGACATAATAACTGTCAACTAGGAAGATCTATGAAAACCGTTTGGGCTAAAAATGCATTATTAAGAGACGGTTGGGCAAATTCTGTTCAAATTGATATTGAGAATGGCCTCATTACCAGGCTGCAAAAAGATATTAAGCCATCAGGTTTTAAAACAAATGTATTAATTTCGGCACCATCAAATCTTCACAGCCATACATTTCAAAGAGCAATGGCAGGTATGACCGAAGCCAAAGGAAATCCCACCGACAGTTTTTGGACCTGGCGCAAGTTGATGTATCAATTCCTAGATATCTTAACCCCAGATGATATAGAAAGCATTGCGACTTATGCGATGATGGAAATGGCTGAAACAGGGTTCGCTGCTGTAGCGGAATTCCATTATATACATAATGAAAAAAATGGTGTGCGATATAGCAATCCAGCCGAAATGACTAATAGAATTATGTCAGCAGCATCAGAAACAGGAATAGGGTTAACTCATTTGCCGGTTCTCTATTCGCAAGGCGGTATCGACGGTCGGAATTTGGAAGGTGGGCAAAAAAGATTTGAAACCAATCTGTCAGATATTAACAACCAAATATCCGAATTTTCCTCAAAAAAAACTGCTTCCGATTGGAGCTATGGGGTCGCCCCACATTCGTTGAGGGCCGTTTCAAAAAATGAACTTGATGAGGTCATTAAACTCTTTCCTGAACATCCAATACACATTCATATTGCCGAACAAATGGGTGAAGTTGAGGAAATAAAAAATGGATATGGATCTCGACCAGTAGAGTGGCTCTTCAATAATCATCACGTAGACAAACGTTGGTGTCTAATCCACTCAACCCACTTAACAGAAGCAGAAACAGCAAATATTGCAAAATCGAATGCCGTTGTAGGCTTATGCCCAATAACCGAGAGCAGTTTAGGAGATGGAATCTTTAATGGGATAAACTTTAAGAAAAACGAAGGTAAATTTGGCTTTGGTACGGACAGCAATATTCAGATTGACCTGAGAGCGGAGATGCGCACATTTGAATACTCTCAGAGATTGAAACATCAAGCGCGAGCAGTTTTAGCGACTGAGGCGCAATCAACTGGTCGGTTTTTACATGAACACGCCAGTAGATCAGCGGCGATAGCTTTGGGTCGCAAATCTGGATGCATTGAAGTTGGTTATTATGCAGATCTTGCTGAGCTCCCCCATTGCAATCCAGATCTTGAAGGCCTCACTAACGATATGGCTCTAGATTCATGGATATTTGCGCCAAACGGTTCATCTATAGAAAATCTTTGGAGTGCTGGCAGACATGTCGTAAAGAGTAAAGTCCATATTAAAAGAGAAAAAATCAAAAAAGATTATATTGAAACAATAAAAAAACTCCGGTCAAGAATATGAACCGTGTCACGTATCAAGATATCCAAAGAGATGTTTTGGATCGTATAAAATCTAAAGAGTGGGAGCCAGGAGATCTCATACCAAATGAAGAAACCTTAGCCGATAATTTAGGATGTGCCCGAGCAACCGTAAATAGAGCTCTGAGAGAGCTAGCCCAAGCTGGTGTGATAGATCGAAAACGCAAAGGTGGCACTCGCGTAAGTGTTTCCCCTATCAGAAAAGCCTTGTTTGATATCCCAATAATAAGAAAAGAAATTGAAAATAAAGGTAATAAATACTCGTTTACAATTTTATCAGAAAAAAAAACACGCTTAGATAAAATTGAGGGGTTATCTGTGGAGACCATCCACAAATCAAATAATATCCCATACGCATTCGAACAACGTTGGGTAAGCTTAAAAATTGCTTCGGGATTAAACAAGCTAGATCTTAAAACGATTAGTATCAATGAATGGTTAGTTGCAAATATTCCTATAAGCACTGGTACAATTTCTTTTTGCGCTGAATCAGCATCAGAGAAAGAAAGCAACCTATTCAATATCAAATCAAATATCGCCTTGTTAATCGTAAATAGAGAAACGTTTATAACGGAAGATTTAGTAACGAAAGTGCGCTTATCTTATCCCCCAGGTCATAAAATCAAAACTATACTTTAACTTAGATTTTTTCAATCCATTTACCTTTAATCACCATTCCTTCAGCAAGGATTTTTTTATCGCCCGTCATACTTGATCCATTGCCATCTTTGTAATCAAAGGATCCTTCTTCAATTCTTAAAATTGAAACATCCCCTTCAGAATTAACTTTTAAGTTTCCTAAAGAGGGTCGACCCAAAATTCTGGCTGCATTTTGAGTGGACGAACGAATAACCTCAACCAAGGGCATGCCTAAACAATAGAATTTGGATAAGGTCGTGACTTGATCAAATACTGGGCCATCAATACACAAACAATGAATGTCTGAAGAAATAGTATCAGGATAAAAATTTTGGGCTAACATTGTCCTGGCCGTATCAAAAGAAAAAGACATACTGCCATGTCCAATATCAAAATAAACACCTCGAGACCGCGCCAATAAAACCTCTGAAATGATCTCTCCAGTTTTTGAGATAGGTGAGTTTGGAAAGCCTCGAAAACTATGGGTGAGTATGTCACCCGCTCTCAAAAGCTTAACGACCTCACTGTAAGTTGGAGGCGGCTCATCAATATGAACCATAATTGGCAGCTGACAAGCTTCTCCTACTTTTAACGCTACTTCTAATGGGCTTATCCCATTTGAGCCTGAAGTCCACTTCCCAAGTCGAACCTTTATTCCTACAATAATATCTTTGTTAGCCTTAGCAATTTCAATCGCAGTTTCAGGATCCATTAAGCGCATTTCCTCACTTTCACCTACCATAATTCTATTTGAAAAAGCAAAAATTCCTGCATGAGATACGTGAAGGTAAATTAAAATTCGAGCACATGATTTCTCTATTACATGTTTTTTAAAACCATAAAAGTTTCCTGGGCCAACGGAACCCGTATCAACTAACGTGCTAATAGCACTCGAATTAGAATATAAGTCTGCATCAACTCCTATTGAAGTTCCACCCCAATAAACATGGGTATGCATATCAATAAGACCAGGCGTAACTATTGAGCCTCTTAAATTTTTTGTGAGAACATCCTCAGAGCCAGCTACCCCATTCTCAAGAGCTGCAATCTTTCCTTTACTAAACGCGATGTCCATCACTTCATTGATTTCTTGCTCTGGATCAATGACATGAGCATTTCTCAGAATTAAATCAAAGTTGTCCATAAAGAGTTTTCCTTAAAAGCACTACATATTTTCAAATCTATAATAATCTCCAAATAAAAGAAAAATAAGACCCCGTTAAACCTTCCTTCAAAAATTTTAATTCAAATTAACCATCTTTCCAGGATTCATTATATTGTTTGGATCAAACGTTCGTTTAAGCTCGACCATCAGAGGCAATGCTTCGCCATGTTCTTGGGCCATATATTTCATCTTGCCAAGGCCAATTCCGTGCTCACCAGTCACTGTACCTCCCACTGCAAGTGCTCGCTCTGCCATCCGGTGAGCTATCATTTTATTACGTTCCAACTCTTCTGAGTCATGTCGGTCTGAAAACATTAAAGTATGAAAATTACCGTCCCCCACATGACCAACAATAGCTCCTGTAACGCCAAACCGCTCGAGATCAGCTTGCGTATCTGTAATCGCATTCGCTAATTCAGAAATTGGTACGCAAACATCAGTTGACATTCCCAATTTGCCAGGGAAAAATGCTTTGGTAGCATAATATGCTTCATGGCGCGCTGCCCAAAGCCTGTTCCTCTCCTCTGGCTTAACGGACCATTTAAATTCCCCGCCACCAAATTCTTTAATAATCTGCTCCATAATGATTGATTGATCTTTAACACCCAAATTTGAACCATGAAATTCCATAAAAAGATGCGGTTTTTCAGGATAATTCAGTTTTGAATATGCATTAATTGCCCTTATGGATATTTGATCAATTAATTCTATCCGAGCCATCGGTATTCCCATTTGAATAGCAGAAATTACCGCTCCAACTGCAGAATCTACTGTTTCAAATTCACACACCCCAGCCGCCACCGCTTCTGGCTGTCCATGTAAAATTAATGTCAATTCAGTAATTATTCCTAATGTCCCTTCACTACCAATAAAAAGTTTAGTCAGATCATAACCAGCTGAAGATTTTTTGGCTTGTGTGCCAGTTCTAATTGTCCTGCCATCAGCTAGAACAACTTCCATCGCGATTACATTTTCTCGCATCGTGCCATAACGCACCGCCGTTGTGCCTGATGCTCGAGTAGCTGCCATACCACCCAAAGTTGCATCAGCTCCGGGATCAACTGGAAAAAACAAACCCGTCGCACGTAATTCATTATTTAATTTTTTTCGAGTCAATCCAGGCTGCACAACCGCCAATAAATCCTCTTGTTTTACAGCTAGTACCTTATTCATGTGACACATATCGATCGTCACTCCCCCGCGAATTGCCAAAGAGTGGCCTTCTAGAGAAGTTCCAACACCCCAAGGCACTACCGGGCACTTATTTCGTGCGCAAATAGATACAATTTTAGCAACTTCAGCCGTAGTTTCTGGAAATACAACAGCGTCCGGGGGCATCTCCTCAAAATAAGTCTCATTTTGACCGTAAAGACTTAATTTCGAATTTGCAGTACTTATTCTATCAACTAAAAATTCTTTTAATTCTCTAATCGCTTGGTCAATATTTGTCATGCAAAGCTCCTGTTGCCTTCTTACGCAAAACTCTATTCGTTATTTTAGGATACTATAAAAGTACTTATCCGAATATAATAAACCACCATTAAAGTAATCTTTTTTAACTCTGTAATAATTCTGGCGCCAACTAAATTTACAAATTTAGCGATTAACTGAAAAAGAAAACTAAACTCTAAATAACTAATTTTATTTAAAATCCAAAAAGTTCTGATAATTTTATACAAACACAAAAAGCGACAGCCGAAGTCGCTGTGATGTAAGCATTATATTTCTAATTTAATTAACATTGTTTATAATTTTTGATCTATTGTTCGGGAGCTTACCTTAAATGAAGCGCATTTCTAAAGAAAAGATCGCAGAGTTTGACTCAAAAGGAGTCGTATTTCTTGAAAATTATTTCTCTGAGAAATGGATAGAAAAATTAAAAATTGGGATAGAAAAAAATATCTTGAATCCTGGTAAAGAAAAACGGGTTTGGAGCAAAGAAAGTGAAGGGCAGTATACTTTTTATGATTCTGATAATTGGCGAGACATCTTAGAATATAGAGAATTTATTGAACAAAGTTCTATGAAAGATATGGCTGCAGCTTTATTAAGTACAAAAAAGGTTAATTTTTTCTTCGATGCTATTTTTGTAAGATCTGAAGGGGTTAAATTTTCAACACCGTGGCACCAAGATGAACCTTATTGGTCAGTAGAGGGTTTTAATACAGTTAGTATTTGGATGCCATTAGTAGATGTTCGAAAGGAAAGTGCATTAGCTTTCGTCCCAGGATCACACAGATGGGGAAAAAAATTTAGACAGCAAGATTTTGGAGAGCTTAATCCGGATAATGAAAAAAATGTGAACAACGTGATCTTTAATTCTGAATGGGAAATTATACCAGATATTGATAAAGAAAGAGACAAGTACAATGTCACAAGTTGGGATATGAAGGCAGGCGACTGTGTCGCATTTAATGCCCGAATTATTCACGGTGGAGGTGGTAATTTGTTGCCAGATAAAGATTTGAAGGTATTCAACACACAATGGTTGGGAGAAGATGTAAGAGTTTGTTTTAAAGAATCAGGTATGGACCCAGATCATTCCAAGAAAATGAAAGAAGCGGGCAAGGCATCTGGCGATAAGCTTGGTAACGATTTATATCCAGTATTTTGTACTGAAAACATTTAGTGCAAGCAATTTAATACTCGCTTTCGCTAACTACTTTGAGTAATCTTTTAAGCCAGCGTTATTTTGCGCACCTTGCCTGATGTAAATGACTATCTAAAAAAATTGAAATCAAATAAGATCGACCTAAGTCAATTGACATAGATAGTTGGATAGGGATCCATATGAATTTTCACGTCAAACTTAACCGCCGTACCCTTCTTGTTTCTGTATTGGCAACATTTGCAACAGCAATTTCAAAACCACTCTTTGCTCAAAATAAATTTCGTTATATCCCAACCCAGTATATCGCAACTCTTGCTTCAGCTGAAGAAAAGTCAGGAACTGGTGCCGAAAAATGGGGGCTTTGGAGAGTAGATCCAGGTCCAATTGGCGTATGGCTTCGCTTTTACCAATTTTTGCAAAAGGCGGGTAATATTGCGCCGGCTGGCTGGCGCTTTGACATTGATGATTGGTGGTTAGATGAAAATGGTTTAATTATGAAAGCTCCAGAATTCCCTATACCTCCAGGACAATATTACGTGACAAATGGGGAAGATAATATTTCTAAGCTTACGGTAGAAAAGCCAGATCCAGATGGTAAACAGGCTTGGTCACTATCTGATGGTAAATCTATTTCAGACGTTACTCACGGACCTTGCCGATCTGCTCGATACACACCAAAAAATGGATCAAGAACTTGCTCTCCAAAAAATGCTAACCGCGACGTCTTTCCTCTGAAACCTGGCGAACAACCCCCTTATGTAGAAGGCTGTAACCGTAAAAACTATGCTGTTTTGATAGTTTTTGCATTACCCAATGAAAGTTGATTAATTTTAGCCTAAAATCAATTTAAACCCCAGATTGACGTATCTACGGATTTAGTTGTCTTTACAAAAGCCAAGTTGGAAGACCAAAAGATGCGCGTCCTGACACGGCGGCTGTAGCGCAGTTTTTCAAACTACCAAATCGCACCTCTCTACCACTTAGCCCTTTTCCATAATGAGCATATTTTCCTGAGTTTGTCATTAATACTGACGCATTTTTTGGAAAAATTGGCTCCGTTATCGAGCACCAACATATATCTGGGATCACTCGAACTCCAGATCTCTCCAGGCGAGAAGCAATGCCAGTTTTAATCAATTCATTAAGAGTGTTTCTACCAACTGTTATGATCGTTTGAGTTTTTGAAAAACAGGAATTATCGTCTAACAAATCAGCGAATGCTCTGCACTCTGATATTGATGCGTGAGGGCTTCCAATAGCAACAAGATCAATCTGAGCTTCACCCGAATTAAACTTGCACCAAAGGTCAATAAAATCTGGCTTCGTAATCTCTATCAATTCAGTATCGGCTGATATTTTATTAGGGCACTCAGGTGTGTGACCCCTGACATGTATCATCGGAGCACCTGAAGTTGTACCAAAAGCAGCACATAGAGCTTTTAAATCATCATGAGTTGGCGAAAGCTTCTCGAGACCTGTTAAGATCGGAATCTCAACTGGAGATTTTGCTCCCGCCAACCATCCCAACATTGGCCAAAAGGCATCGTCAATATAATCTGGAACCTGAACGCAAATTTCACAGGCTGGGATACGATTTTCTGGCAAGTAAACACCTGTTTTTGGGGCTCGGCCTGTAATTGCTATAAACAGATCAAAATAATCAGGATGTTTTTGGGTCCGTGATCCTAAGACTGAATTTGCAAAAATAACAGCATTAGACTCCGACCAGCCTATAGCTTCATCGTAACCTGGGGTATCATCCAAGAGATAAGGAGCACAAGTAAACGTTGGACGTGCTCCCATTTTTACATAAGCATCTGCTAAACGACTAGCTTTAAGGCCAAATTCTGGTAAAAGCCCATGTGAGCGCCAATTTTCACGATCCACTGAAATAGCATTAATTGTTGTAGGAATACAGGTTTTTGCTCCCATATCAAACATCTTCTCTGCGAAATCAAGATTAGCGTCATGAGCCAAAATACAGCCATCAATGTGCGCACGCGATACATCGATAAGCTCATTGGTATCTTGAACAGATGCCATAACACATATAACTTCCATAGCAATTTTTGCTGCTAACCCTTTTCTACCAACAATCATATTTCTATCAGCATTCGTTTGTTGAATTAAATGTGTATTGGGCCTTATTAAGGGGATAGACTTATTTGAAAATTCTAAAGTGTCGTGTTTAATCTCAGCAAAACTAGCAGCTGACAATTCTTCATAAATTTTTGCTGGCAACCTAAGAATTGCTACAGGAGAATCAAAAAGTTTTGTGGCTATAATAGCGCCAAGTGTTAAGATTTCCTCAGCTTCAGTAAATACAATTGCCGCAGGAGCTATATTGTTCCTAGCCAGCTGCAACAAAACACCACTGCCACTACAAGACCCTCGAGAACTGGGCATTAAAACGATTTTGCCAGTAAGAGAAGATCCATGATTTGGATGATGGGAATCAATAATTTTTCCTGTATTTGGGTCGACTCCACCCCAAAAACTTAAGCTTTCGCTACAAGTAAAAATCTGACCTTTTGCTTCATTTTCTACAAATAGTATGGGCTCTGTTTTTTTATTTCCCGTCACATTTACCCTCTATCAAAAAATTATTTTATTTCATTAATGTTGGAACCTAAACCAAAAGAAAATGATTACCATAAAGTATATTGATTAAATGCAACTCTAATATTGTATTTAGATAATAAAAGTAGGTAGCAAACAGCAACTGATGAACAATAAAACCCTAGCAATGAATGGCGCGGTTGACGGGACTCGAACCCGCGACCCCCGGCGTGACAGGCCGGTACTCTAACCAACTGAGCTACAACCGCGCAATCATACGGTAAACATTACCGTCTCGCGCTTTTATTAAGGCTCAGCAAATAGGTCAAGCACTTCTCAATAATTTTTAATAAAAGATTTAGCTAGACAATTAATTAACTTAACCAATAAGACCCTAAATAACAAAACTATAAAATGAGCAAATATGACCAAGAGAACCGCAACATTTACTATACTTTTAGGTGGTTTCTTTATGAGCTTTGTCGGTATCCTGATGAAAATGATAATAGATGCGTCCGGTTTCCAAATATTGTTTTACCGATCGATGTCACTTAGTTTGGTTGTTATTATCTTTGCTTGTATAATAACAAAATCTAATCCCAAAAATTTTATCAAAAGATTGGACAAATTTGACCTATTAATGGGCATCTTTTTAAGTTTGGCTTTTGCAACATATGTATTTTCAATGTTGCACACGTCCGTGGCATCAACTTTGTTTATTTTGGGGATCACACCTTTTTTGGCTGCCATAATTGCTTGGTATTATCTGAAAGAAAAACCAAAAATAATTGTATGGGTCACCATGATCATTGCCACAACTGGTGTTTGTCTTATGGTAAGTGATGGAATAGTTTTTGGGAAAACTTTTGGAAACGTATTAGCATTTTTCTCAGCGCTATTGTTCGCGATGACTCTTGTTGTCGCACGTTATAGTAAAAAAGAAAATGTTTTAGGTGGAACATTTTTAGGTGGCGTTTTTGCTTGCCTAATTGGGCTTATTGCATCCCTAATATTAAACCATGGTTTACTCATATCTTCCTATGATATCAGCCTTTCTTTATTTATGGGAGCCTTTACAATTGGACTTGGCATTACACTGGTTACTACGGGGACACCTTTCGTACCCGCAGCAGAGGTCAGCTTATTAGTTTTGATTGAAAGTGTATTAGGCCCAATATGGGTTTGGATTTTTTTATCAGAATCAATGACAACTTTTGAATTAGTTGGAGGAATTTTAATATTTGCTGCCCTAATAATACTTGCGAGAAAAAATGATACCCCAACCCTAAGAAAGAATATTAACTTATAAAAATACTTAATTATTATTAATTTAAGTCGCTAACGAACTAGTAATAATCGAAAGGCATGTCACTTTCATTCGATGAAACAAATTAATTCTGTAACCTTAGGCATATTATTTATGCTCGCTTTTGCAATAATTGGCCCTCTAATTGACCTTTTTGCAAAGTTAGCCTCAGCTGAAGTGCCAATCGGGCAAATCATTTTATCTCGGTTTATTCTACAAGGGTTTGTATTATTACCCGTTGCAATAATATTATCGCTTGCTCATCGCCCAACTTTTAAAGAATTACAAATGCATTTTTTAAGAGCAACCTTAATATTAATTGGAACTGGCTCATTCGTTTCGGCCATAAAATACATGCCATTAGCTGACGCGATGGCTATCTTCTTCGTAGAACCATTTATGGTTACCTTATTAGGTGGGTTTGTATTAGGAGAGACAGTTGGTTCTCGTAGACTTATCGCCTGCCTAATTGGCTTTTTCGGTGCATTATTTATTATAAAGCCAAGCTTCTCATTGTTTGGTATCGTAGCTTTTTTACCATTATTGACAGCTTTCAGTTTTACTTTTTATATCTTTATCACTCGTAAAATGGCTCAGAATATGCATCCAGTTACCCTTCAAGCCTATACCGCTTTGGCGGCGGTTATCATTTTGTTACCAATTATAATTTGGGCTGATGGCACAAATATTGAAATATTAGACCCCATAAAACCCTCTTCACAAGCAATTTTCTTGCTTTTAGGCGTAGGGATAGCCGCTATTATTGCCCATTTGTTTATTACTTTTGCTTTGTCTATGGCTCCAGCTACTATAATTGCTCCATTACAGTATTTTGAGATTGTTACAGCAACATTATTTGGTTATTTATTTTTCTCAGATTTTCCTGACAAATGGACATTTTTAGGAGTATTTATAATAATATTCTCTGGTGTTTATGTAATCCTAAGAGAACACAAAGCGCAGAAAATTAGCCAACTAGATCATTAATTAATACCTGCAAAAAGGATTTGGGTAAAATCAATAAAAGACCATTATTGTCAGTCTCAATGCTTACACGCGAAAGATTAGACAAATTAGAAGTACCAATTCTTTCAAGTGGAGACAATAATTCCTTTTTTAAATTCCAAACAAGGCCTTTTGCTGAAACGCAGACTTCACGCAAAGGAAACAGTGAAACTCTGGTGCCGATAGGTAAATTTAATTCTATGTAACTAGGACAAGAGAAAATTACATCCTGGGTTCCAATTAAAAATACAGGATAGTCACTATGAGTTAATATAGAATTAAATGCTGCTAATTCATGATCAATTCGAGCACCCAAAAATCCAACACCAATCCCAAACTTTGCTACTACATTCCTTAAGCATTTGTCGAAATCTGTAGTTTCTTGTTCTTTTTCGTGGAGACTCAAAATCCCCAGGTGTTGTTTAAAAAAATCTTTTGAAATGGAATCCATATCTCCGATCACCGCTGTAGGAACAAAGCCATTTTTGATAGCTAAATCCGCAGCACCATCGGCTGCAATCAATTTTGGGGCTAATTTTTTCGCAATGATTAAATCATCAATATTAAGCTCTCCCCCACCTAAAAAAGTAACTCCAAGCTCTTTTAACTCAATCATTTTCGCATTCCAAAATATTTACTAATGCTTAAACACTTTCACATTCATTTATTATCTGGATCTTCTTGCCCAACACCCTTGAATATGAACTTTAATGGGAAAGCCCAAACGACACCAAGAAAGATATAAATTAATAACTCGATAATAAAAGGTGGCCGACCAAACAATGACATTATCGAGATAACCACAACAACATAAATTGGCAAACCAACCAGTAATACCAAAATTGAAAGAATTCTTCTTAATCTATATGACATTGGAATCAATTAACAAAGGGATCTGTGACAAGAATCGTATCTTCTCGTTCTGGAGATGTTGATAACATAGCAACAGGGCATTCTATTAGTTCTTCAATTCTTCGCACATATTTAATTGCCGCCCCCGGTAGTTCAGCCCAAGATCGGGCGCCCGCTGTAGTTTCCATCCAACCATCCATTACTTCATAAATTGGTTTAACCCTTGCTTGTTGATCTGATGGGATTGGTAAGTAATCTATTTTTTTTCCATCCAACTCATAACCAACACAAATTTTTAATTGTTTTAATCCATCTAAAACATCCATTTTAGTCAAAGCTATTCCCGAAACACCGGATGTAACACAAGTCTGCTTGACTAGAACAGCGTCAAACCAACCACAGCGGCGAGACCTTCCCGTAACTGTACCTTTCTCTCGCCCTACAGTTGCTAGATGCTCACCAATTTCATCAAACAACTCACAGGCAAAAGGTCCCTCTCCAACTCTTGTCGTGTAAGCCTTTACTATCCCTAAAACAAAATCTATCGCACGTGGACCCAAACCAGTTCCTGTCGCAGCCATGCCAGACAAAGTATTTGAAGAAGTAACATAAGGATAGGTGCCATAATCAACATCCAATAATGCACCTTGTGCACCTTCAAAAAGAATTCGTTTTCCCAACTTCCTCTTTTCATTCAAGATTTTCCAAACCGGCCCAGCATATTTTAAAATTAATGGGGCTATCTCTAATAATGTCTTCTTAAGCGCTTCACCATCAATCTTATCTACACCAAGTCCAATTCTTAAAGCATTATGATGAGACAACAATCTTTCTATTCTGTTTTTCAATGTTTCAGGATCAGATAAATCAGCAAGCCTAATACTCCGCCGACCTATTTTATCTTCATAGGCCGGACCAATTCCCCTTCCAGTGGTTCCAATCTTCGACTTACCCGCAGCTTTTTCCCTAATTTTATCAAGATCTTGATGAATCGGCAGGATTAAAGGAGTATTTTCTGCAATAACAAAATTAGTTGTAGAAATCTCTACCCCTTGTTTTGAAACCTTTTCAATTTCATCCAGTAATGCCCAAGGATCAAGAACCACTCCATTCCCTATAACTGCCAGCTTTCCAGTTCGTAATATACCTGAAGGAAGCAAAGATAATTTAAAAACCTTACCGTCTATCACCAATGTGTGACCAGCATTATGTCCACCTTGAAATCGCGCTATAATATCAGCGCGTTCAGATAGCCAATCAACTATTTTGCCCTTACCCTCATCACCCCATTGAGCCCCTACGACTACTACATTTGCCATTCTGATTCCTTTTAAATAGCCCCATTTCAAATATAGAACATCAATTGCTTCACTAAAACACCTAAATAGTCGCGCTTATCAACAAACTAAAATCTAGACTTGCACTTAATTCTAACAGTCGCTCATCATTAATGAAATAAAAGTTAACCAAAAACCTGTGTATAAAAATATTTAGAATTAAATAATCGTCGACAAGACGCAACGGATTGATTATCTAGCGTCAAAACGATTCAGGAAGATGACATGGAAAACGTTGTACTGGTTATACATTTAATTTTGGCTTTAGGCCTGATAGGAATTGTACTATTGCAACGATCAGAAGGTGGTGGCCTCGGCATTGGCGGAGGTGGTGGTGGAGCATCTGGACGACCTGCATCTACCGCATTGGGTAAAGTTACATGGCTATTTGCAATCGCATTTATTGTTACATCTTTGACATTAACCATTATTGCCGCAAAAAACTCAGAAGGCGACAGTGTTATAGAACGTTTAGGAACAGAAACTAATGATGATAACGGAACCAAAATACTGGGTGACGATTTACTCCCTCCATCAGATTCAGACGATCCACTAACGCCACCAAAATCAGAATAAATACCATATTTTATCAAGAAACGTAGTTTAAGTACCAAATATTGTTTTATTGAGTTGCGAATTTCGGCCGAATCCTATAAGAGTTAAACCCCGTGATGGTATCACAACTTTCAACAGGTTTTGTTGAGAAGCTTAGAGACTACAACGGGAGATTCAGAGATAATGGCTAGATATATTTTCATCACTGGCGGTGTTGTTTCTTCCTTAGGTAAGGGATTAGCGTCAGCAGCTTTAGGCGCATTGTTACAGGCTCGTGGATTTTCAGTTAGGTTACGTAAATTAGACCCATACCTAAATGTTGATCCAGGTACGATGTCTCCTTTTGAACATGGTGAGGTATTTGTAACAGACGATGGCGCTGAAACTGACTTAGACCTTGGCCACTATGAAAGGTTTACAGGAGTAGCTGCTCGAAAAACCGATTCTGTATCCTCCGGACGAATATACTCTTCAGTATTAGAAAAAGAGCGTCGTGGAGATTACCTCGGAAAAACTATCCAAGTAGTTCCGCATGTTACTAATGAAATAAAAGACTTTATAGGGATCGGTGATGATGAAGTAGATTTCATGTTGTGTGAAATTGGCGGAACAGTTGGGGATATAGAAGGATTACCATTTTTTGAAGCAATTCGACAGTTTAGCCATGAAAAACCAAGAGGACAGTGCCTTTTTATGCATCTAACTTTACTACCTTTTCTTAATGCTTCAGGGGAGTTAAAGACTAAACCTACTCAGCACTCCGTAAAAGAGCTGCAATCTATTGGCATCGCACCAGACATTCTAGTGTGCCGCTCCGAACATTCTATTCCACAAAAAGAGCGAGAAAAATTAGCTTTGTTTTGCAATGTCAGACCAGAATCTGTTATTGCGGCTTACGACTTAGACTCAATATACGATGCACCTTTAGCCTATCATAAAGAGGGCTTAGATCAGGCTGTATTAAACGCTTTTGAAATTACGCCTGCTCCAAAACCAAATCTAGAGGTTTGGGAAGATGTATCAGAGCGAATACACAATCCTGAAGGTTCAGTTAACATTGCTATTGTAGGAAAGTACACTCAGTTAGAAGACGCATACAAATCTATTGCTGAAGCGCTCACTCATGGCGGCATGCGAAATAGAGTAAAGGTCATTATTGGTTGGATCGACGCAGAGAAGTTCGATACTGAAGCTGTTGAATCACATTTAGAGGGCTATGACGGGATACTGGTTCCAGGAGGCTTTGGTGAACGTGGTACGGAAGGAATGATAAAGGCGGCAACTTTTGCAAGAGAGAAAAAAGTGCCTTATCTAGGCATCTGTTTGGGCATGCAAATGGCTGTAATTGAAACATCTCGACATTTAGCAAAAATCAAAAATGCTGGATCTGAAGAGTTTGATCATGAGGCTGGAAAGAAACGTTTTAAACCAGTTGTTTATCACCTAAAAGAATGGTTGGAAGGAAATCGGACCATAAAACGAGACGAAAAAGATGATAAAGGTGGAACGATGAGGCTTGGTGCCTATAACGCAATTTTGAAACAACAAAGCCAAATATCTGAAATTTATAATTCTGAATTAATCTCAGAAAGACATAGGCATCGTTATGAAGTAGATTTGAAGTATCGAGACAAGCTAGAAAAATGTGGGGTATCCTTTTCCGGAATGTCTCCTGATAATCGACTTCCTGAAATTATAGAAATAAATGATCATCCTTGGTTTATCGGTGTGCAATTTCATCCAGAATTAAAATCAAAGCCTTTTGAGCCACATCCTCTATTTGCTGACTTTATTAGAGCTTCCGTAGATCGCTCACGCTTAGTTTAACAACACAATTGAATAGCATAACATGAATAATTGAGAACTTTTTAGGACCAAAATATGTTAAAGAATATTTTAAAAATATTTAATGCAGAAACTCCAGTTATATTAGAACATAATGATGCAAGGCTTGCCATCACGGCTCTAATGATCAGAGTTGCAAGATCAGATAATGACTTTTCAGAAGCTGAATTTTTAAATATCAAAAAATTGGCGAGCCAACGATTTGAGCTAAATATGGAAGAAACTGATAAATTAATAAAAGAAGCGAGAGCGATAGAAGAGCAAGCTCCAGATACTGTGAGATTTACAAAGTCAATCAAAGAGGCTGTAGCTTTTGAAGACCGCTCTGCCTTAGTAGAGGATCTTTGGGCAATCGTATTGACTGATAATTACAGAGACGCAAATGAAGATGCATTAATCCGAACAGTTGTATCTCTACTTGGGGTTTCCGACAAAGAAAGTGCTTTGGCACGCCAACGAGCATCTCTTGAATGAGAATATCAGCACTTGAAATGTATAATCGTGTAGAAACGAACAAAGCAAATCAAGAATTTTATTCAAAAATTTCCCAACAATTGACTGTGCAGAAGGTAAATGCTCCAAAAACCCTCATGTATACACAGGACCAATTGAAATATTGGAAATCCAAAGATTTATTTTTTTCCCAAACTTGTGGATTACCTTATAAAATGTTTCTTCATAATAAAGTGACGTTGATTGGCACCCCCGACTACGGCATCAAAGGTTGTGAACCCGGTTATTACAACAGTGTATTTGTAGTAAGAGAAGAAAATAGAAATAAGAGTATTGTGGACTTCAATAATTCCATACTGGCCGTGAATGATTACTTTTCTCAATCGGGTTGGGCTGCACCCCAAAACTACATGAAAAATTTGCAACTGAAATTTAATGAAGTCATTTTATCAGGCAGTCATCGCAATTCAGCTAAACTCGTAAGTCAAGGAAAAGCTAATATTACCGCTATTGATGCTATAAGTTTCAAAATGATCCAAAAATATGACGATTTTTCTGCTAACTTAAGTATAATAGGAGTGACAAATCCCACCCCCGGACTTCCATTTATAGCGTATCAAGGCGCTGATAGAGAAATCTTCTACAAAGCAATTGAAAACGCAATTGACTCAATATCTTCAACATCTAAGACAGCTCTGCAAATTAGAGGGTTAGTCTCCATACCAAAGTCTGAGTACTTAAAACTCCAGCTGCCAAGCTCTTAATATAAATAAGTGCTCGACACCAAAAAGTTGAATTGATAGCACCTAACTGGCAATAATGGGAAACTCTATTGGAAAGTATTAAGTCCATACGTACTATAATCTCTGATCTTAATGGTGTTCCAAGAGGCAAGCGGTTACCAATTAATCATTTAGATAAGATATTGGAGGATGGCTCAAGAATGCCACTTTCAGTAATGAATCTAGATATAATTGGAAATGATATTGAAAATAGCCCATTGGTTTTTGAATCTGGTGATGGCGATGGAAACCTTTACGCAACAGAGCGCGGCCCCATAAAAGTTACTTGGCTGAAAAAGCCTACACTCTACGTACAACAAGAAAGTTTTAACGAAGATAATACACCCTTTCAGGGTGACCCAAGACATGCACTAAGCTCCATCGTAAGAAAATATAAGAATAAAAAGTTAACACCAGTAGTTTCAACGGAGCTTGAATTTTGCCTTACAAGCCCATCAGGATTACCGACCCCAGCGATTTCTCCTGCAACAGGAAAGCCAATGGCAGGGCAAGAGATTTTGTCACTACAAGAGCTTGATGGTTTAAATGGTTTCTTTGATGATTTGTATGAAGCTTGTGAAGAAATGGATATTTCAGCTCAAGCAGCACTCACTGAAAGTGGATTAGGGCAATTTGAAATAAATCTAGATCATAGCGACGCATTGAAAATAGCAGATGACACATGGTTGTTCAGACAAGCAGCTCGCGGTGTAGCACTAAAACACAACATGCGCGCTACTTTTATGGCTAAACCTTACGATAACGAGGCTGGTAATGGACTACATATTCACTTCTCAATCTTGGACCATAATGGTAACAATATTTTTAATGACAATTCCAACACTGGTAGTAAACAGCTTAAAAGTGCTATTTCGGGTTGTTTAGATTTTATGAAAGATTCAACCTTAATATTCGCTCCAAATTTTAACTCGTATAACAGATTTACCGCTGGAGCCCATGCTCCAACAATAATCAATTGGGGATATGAAAACCGGACAACGGCTATCCGTATACCAGGCGGAAAACCCTCAGCAAGACGGATTGAACATCGGGTCGCTGGAGGCGATGCAAATCCTTATCTTATGATTGCTGCTATTTTGGGAGCAGCTCTAAAGGGAATTCAGAAAGGAAAAGAAGCAACCAACCCCATAAGTGGCAATGGGTATGAGGCAGAAGGGACGTCGATAATAAAAGATTGGAATTCAGCAATTCAATGTTTTTCATCTTCTGAGAAAATCAAAGAGATTTTCGATCCTCTTCTAATTCGAAGTTTTATTGATTGCAAAATGCAAGAGTTTAACTATTTTAGCAACAAATCTGTTGATGAAATTAAACAAATAACAATCAACGCAATTTAAAAATTACATTGAATTTGAGCCTAAAATGAAAATTGGAATATTAGAGGCGGGTCATCCCCCAGATAGTTTAAGAAAAGATTTTGGCTCTTACGGCGAAATGTTTATTGCCCTTTTAGATGATTATAAATTTAGCTTTCAACTCTACGATGTTGAAAATATGAAATTTCCCAACTCAACAAACGAAGCAGACGGTTGGCTTATTACAGGATCAAAACATGGGGTTTACGAAGCTCATCAATTTATCAAGCCACTAGAAATCTTTATTCAAGAAATTTATGCAAAAAATGTGCCATTAATTGGAATTTGCTTTGGGCACCAAATTATTGCGCAAGCACTAGGTGGAAAAGTTGAGAAATTCTCAGGTGGATGGTCAGTCGGTAAACAAGATTACAAACTGTTGGATCAATCTAAGATCGTTTCAATAAATGCTTGGCATCAAGATCAGATTATTCAACTTCCCAAAGACGCCGAAGTGATAGCTGAAAACAATTTTTGCAAATATGCTGGAATTGCTTACAAGAAAGCTGCTCTTACATTTCAAGGGCATCCTGAATATGGACATGAATTTATCAATGGTTTGGTAGACACTAGGGGGAAAGGGCTTGTGCCAGAAAATCTCTTAAAAAAAGCAAAGTTAGAAATGAAAAAACCCTTAACGCAGAAAATTATCGCAGATAAAATGGCAGTTTTTTTTAAACAAAATAAGTTAGGATCTAATGTCAAATAATAAAAATTGGTTGGAAAAAATACCACAGCACGCAATCGATTACATTGGTCAAAATAAAATTGAAGAAATTCAATGTATTATATCAGATACATCAGGTATTGCTAGAGGTAAAGCAATGCCTGCAAGTAAGTTTTCTAAATCTTCGGAAATGTACCTACCAGAAGTGATATTTAATCAAACAATAACAGGACATTATGCCGATATTGAATACGCCGACTGGATGACTGAACCTGACAGTGTTTTAACTCCAGATTTTAATACTGCCTCTGCTGCTCCATGGTCTGAAGACACAACAATTCAAATAATCCATAACGTCCATACCCGAGGAGGTGAGCCAGTTCCTCAGGTCCCCCGAAACGTATTAAAAAAAGTCCTTGGATTTTACGATGATCTAGGACTAAAGCCAGTGATCGCTCCAGAAATGGAATTTTACCTTATCGCCAGGAATCTTGATCCAGCAATTCCAATTGAGCCGCCTACAGGCAGATCAGGTCGCAAAGCCGCCGCAAGCCAACCTTATTCAATGAGTGCAGTGGATGAATATAGCCCAATTATTGATGATATTTATAACTTTGCTGAGGCCCAAGGTTTCGAAATCGATGGCATTACTCAAGAAGGAGGCGCGGGACAAATTGAAATAAATTTGGATCACGGTGATCCTGTTGAATTGGCGGATCAAGTTTTTTTCTTCAAAAGATTAATCAGAGAAGCTGCCTTGCGTCATGATTGCTTTGCAACATTTATGGCAAAACCAATGCAAAACCAGCCAGGTTCAGCTATGCATGTTCATCATTCGCTTGTTGATAAAAGAACTGGAAAAAATATATTTGTAAATGATGCCGGTGATGATAGTGCCGAATTTTATCACTTTATTGGCGGCTTGCAAAAACACCTACCCTCAGTGATAGCTATTCTAGCGCCCTATGTAAATTCTTACCGGCGTTATGTGCCAGACTTCTCCGCTCCTACAAATTTAAACTGGGGTAGAGATAATAGGACTACGGGAATTCGCGTTCCAGTTTCGAGTAAAGCCTCCCGTAGGATAGAAAATAGAATTCTAGGTATGGATTGCAATCCCTATCTAGGTATTGCCGCCAGTCTCGCCTGCGGGCTGCTGGGGTTGAAAGAAAAGTGCCAGCCCCAACCTGAAATGACAAAAGATGCTTATCATACGGGAAACTTACCTCGTTCACTTAGAGAAGCTTTAGATTTATTTGAAAGCGCAGAAGAAATCCAAGCCATTCTTGATCCAAAATTCAGTGAAATTTATTTAGCTGTTAAAAAATTAGAGCACTCCGAATATCTTCACGTTATTAGTCCATGGGAAAGAGAGCACCTTCTCTTAAATGTTTAAAGATGAATTTGTTATTCTCCAACGATAAGCAAGGTCAATTACCTAATTCTTGGTACGCTGCCTCGGTAAACCAACATAAACGATACAAGACGCTCCAAACAAGAATTTGCACCGATGTATGTATAATTGGAGGCGGTTATACAGGGCTTTCAGCTGCAATTCATCTTGCAACGGCTGGTGTAAAAGTTGTCCTTTTAGATGCTCATCGCCCTGGATGGGGTGCATCTGGCCGCAATGGGGGTCAAGTAGCAAATGGCCAACGTATTGAACAAGGACGTTTGGAGAAAGAATATGGGAACTTAGCTGCTCGTCAACTATGGCAAATAGGACAGGATGCCAAAGAACTGGTAGGTAGTTTAGTATCAAAATACTCTATCGATTGTGATTTTAAACCAGGTATAGTGCATGCTTGTTTCAGTGAAACGGAGGTACAAGGAGAATTAAAAAACATTGCTAATTTACAAAAAAATTATGGGCATAGCGATATCCTTTCCCTAGATAAGAAACAAATTCAAAACATTATTGGATCAAACAGTTATGTTGGGGGTAGTATAGATTGGCGCTCAGCTCACTTACACCCTCTAAATTTTGCTTTAGGCTTAGCAGATGCCGCTAGCAATCTAGGTGTAGAAATATTTGAAAACTCCCTTGTTGATAAAATAGCTTATGGGAATAAAAATATAATACATACAAGAGATGGTCAGGTCGAGGCCAACTATACAATAATTGCATGTAATGGATACTTGGGAGATCTCAATCAGACGGTATCAAAAAAAGTTATGCCTATCAATAACTTCATCGGAGCAACTGAAGTATTAGATGATAGTCTCAAAAAGAGTATTTTAAAGAAAGATATCGCAGTTGCTGATAGTAAGTTTGTAGTGAATTACTTTCGTCTGTCAGGCGATGACAGATTATTGTTTGGTGGCGGTGAAAGTTACGGATATAAATTTCCAAAAAATCTAGAAGCCACTGTTCGTAAACCAATGTTAAAAATATTTCCCCAATTAAAGAATGTAAAACTTGATTATACCTGGGGTGGAACACTAGCAATAACAATGAAAAGAATGCCATATATTTCACGTCTTAATAAGTCCACCTATTCCGCTTCTGGATACTCAGGGAGTGGTGTGGCTATGGCGACAATGGCAGGCAAAATATTGTGCGAAGATATTTTAGGTGAGAATGGTCGGTTTAAAACTATGAGCTCTATCATTACACCCAACTTTCCCGGCCACGGCGCTTTGAGATCTCCATTATTAGCATTAGCCATGACTTGGTACAAAATGCGCGATGAACTAGGTTTCTAAAATACAGAAATCTTTCTTTAACCAAGGGAATTCTTTTATCATATCCGCAACTATTGTTCTATCTAACAAAAGCTTTATTAGTGAAGCTATATGTCTTGGCATTTGATCAAATCCTCCTGACCGCGAAAGAACTGAGATCGTTCGTGTCAAACTCTTCATTGGTAACGGCAGAAGGTCAACTCCAGCATGAAACCTTTGAGCATGCAAAAATCCAAGCGGTGTAGTTATTGTCCATGCAGCCTTATTTGCAACTAATGCTAATGAAGCATGATAACTGTCTAACTCAAACTTGTGCGAAATATTTATTCTTTGACGAAGTAAATGCGCATCAATTGACTGGCCCATTGCCTGGGCTGATGAATATCTTATAAACGGGATGTTAAGCAATTGCTCTAACACAGAGCCATTTTGCTTTATAAGGCCCTTTGGCGCAGCAACTACAAATGGTTCTTTGACTACCGGGTAAACATCCATCCAGTCTTGGGCTTGCCCAAGATCAGCCGCTACAATCATATCTAACTGCCGTTTTTCTAACGAATCTTGGAGTTTTAAACTGTATGCAGTTTCTAACTGGATTTGGCACCCAGAAAACTCTTTTGCTAATTCTGTCAAAAGTTTTGGAGTAATATTACCATCAAAATCTTCAATCATACCAAGCCTAAATTTCGTTAACTTAGTTAAGTCTTGAACAGCCAATTCAGCTTTAGCGTGCGATGCTTCCGATATTATTGACCTAGCGCGCCTTAAAAAAATCGACCCAGCTTTTGTTAATTGATGTGGTCGCCTACTCCTATCGAGTAAAATTGCTCCCATCCCAGCCTCTAAATTCGAAATTTGCTGACTGATTGCTGATGGACTGGCTGACAGCCTTTTAGCTGCAGCTGAAATCGAACTTTCCTCAGCCGCAGCAACAAAAATTTCGATTCCCCACAAGGTTATGCGACCAGGGCTTTCTACCATATTTTCTCCAGAAAATTCTTGCACTTTTTATTTGTTTAGAGAATATTCTAGTAGAATTATAAGTAAATGCAAATTGCATAATTTAGCAATCTAGTAAAAATTTGGAGACAACAATGCGAGACGAGAACCCAAATAGTTGGGAAGCACGAGCAGATACACATTCAATGTACGGTTTTACAGATTTACCGACGATAGAAGAGCGTGGAGCTACAATCCTAACCCATGGTGATGGCCCATATGTATTTGATGTCCATGGAAAAAAATACCTTGATGGAAATTCTGGTCTTTGGAATATGGTCGCTGGCTTTAATCATAAAGGCCTTACCGAAGCAGCGAAAGCTCAATATGATCGATTTCCAGGATATCATGCTTTCTTTGGACGCATGTCAGATCAAACTGTAATACTATCCGAGAAATTGATTGAAGTGTCTCCTTTTGACAATGGTAAAGTATTTTATACTAACTCGGGATCCGAAGCTAACGATACTTTGGTGAAAATGTTATGGTTTTTAAATAAAGCAGAAGGAAACCCTGAAAAAAGAAAAATAATTACCCGAGTTAATGGCTACCATGGAGTAACTGCAGTATCAGCTTCCATGACCGCCAAGCCATATAATGAAGTATTTGGATTGCCGTTGGAAGGCTTTATTCATACTGATTGTCCCCATTACTGGAGATTTTGCCAGCCTGGTGAAAGCGAACAAGCTTTTACTCAGCGATTAGCGCAAAACTTAGAAAATTTAATCTTAAAAGAGGGCCCAGAAACGATCGCAGCGCTTGTTGCTGAGCCAGTAATGGGCGCAGGAGGAGTAATACCTCCGTCAAAAGGTTATTTTCAAGCGATCCAACCTATTCTTAAGAAATACAAAATTGCGTTAATCTCAGACGAGGTCATCTGTGGTTTTGGACGAACGGGACCAGTCTGGGGATGTCAGGCATACGATTTTTTACCTGATGCAATTATTTCATCAAAAAATTTAACTGCGGGTTATTTCCCTATGGGTGCAGTAATATTAGGCCCCGAGTTGGCCTCTAAGGTACAAGCTGCTGCAGAGAGCATAGAAGAATTCCCTCATGGGTTTACCGCATCTGGACACCCTGTAGGCTGCGCGATCGCCTTAAAGGCAATTAATGTTATCCTTAACGAGGGCTTAATAGAAAATGTTGGGCTATTAACGCCAAAATTTGAAGCGGGGTTGGCTGAATTGGCCAAAAACCCTAATATTGGA
The DNA here is from genome assembly GCA_029246285.1 of Paracoccaceae bacterium. Lineage (GTDB taxonomy): Bacteria > Pseudomonadota > Alphaproteobacteria > Rhodobacterales > Rhodobacteraceae. The sequence continues at coordinate 50,843 of JAQWNW010000055.1, forward strand.
GAGGCAAGATCAAAAGGACTTATGGGGGCCTTGGAAGCCGTAAAAGATAAAGATAGCAAAACGCCATTTGGACCAGAAGCAAATGTTTCAGAAAAAATAGCGAATGCTTGCTCAGACCTTGGGTTAATATGCCGGCCATTGGGACAAGCTATAGTTTTATGCCCTGCTTTTATATTAACTGAGTCTCAAATGGATGAAATGTTTGAAAAACTTACGAGTGCTTTAAACAAAGTATTCTCAGAAGTATCATAGTGAAATAGAACCATTATCTATTATTAAACACTGCTTATGTTCTACTATTTTCAAAAGCTTCCCAAGCTTTCTCGAATTCAGAAAATGACATGCTTTCTTTTTGAGCAGGTTTTAAAATTATTTGTTCTATCTCAAGTAATTTTATTATCGCAGTTTCTAAATCAGGTATAATTTCATTGGGAACGATTAATGCTCCATGTTTGTCAGCATGTACCAAATCATTTGGACTTACTTTTAACCCAAAAATGTTAACATCGATATTAATTTCTTCAATTCTAACAAATGAATGACTTGGTCCAATTGAACCCGCAATTACAGGATAATCACTCGGAAGATCATCTAGATCTCGCATTACTCCATTTGTGAGAGTACCAGAAATCCCAAATGCTTTATGTATAGTACAATTAACTTCGCCCCAATAAGCACCAACTGCCTTAGGAAAATCTAAATCTTCTACCACCGCTATTGAAGGACTGTTTGAATCAGACATGTATTTATAATATGCCATTCGTCTCGCTTTTATTATATCGGCTGTCTCATTAGAAGGCTCTAAAGCTTTTATACTCGCAGTACGAGCAAACCCAATAATTGCTTTATTTTTTTGATTACTTGGGATCATAGTACCACGGGTGAAATTGGAAAAACCTCTTTTTCCCTGAGCCACTTCTATAGCATTACAAACAGTTGGAGTGTCCACAGATTGTAATAAATTTAATAATGATATTTTCATGTATCCTCCAGCCAACTAGAAAGCGCTATAGTTGTAATTTTAGGTTGTTCCAATGTTGGAAGATGGCCCGCATCTTCTAAGATTTCTAATTTACTATTTTCTAATAGAGTATGCATTAATTCGTGACGTTCAAGCGGACATAAAACATCATGCCTACCACAAAGTACTAAAGCTGGTCTCTTGTATGTTCGAAGTGTATTTTTTTGATCAACACGATCTCGCAGTGCAATCGATTGACGAATAAATGCGTCAGGTCCAATATCAAGTGCCATATCCATACAAAGCTTTAATGTCTCAGGTTTTTTAACCCCATCAAAAAGGTAATTCGGCTTCATTTCATCACGAATTATCTCTTTGAATTGCCCATTTTTAACTGCATCTATTTGTGGGCCCCGCCGCTTTGCTACATCAGACAACTCAGCCAAAGGATTTGTGTCAAGTAATGCTAACCGTTCAACTCTCTCTGACGCTTGAGATAAAACCTCCATTGCTACTATCCCACCCATTGAAAGCCCTGCTAATGCAAAAACTGGCGGTGCATTATTTAAGACATCAGCAGCCAATTCTGTAATTGTATCATGACCAGAAATTTGCGCAAAATGCACTTCTCTTTGTTTGGATAGTTCACTTATTTGAGGAGCAAAAAGGCGTTCATCACACATCATTCCAGGAAGCAAAACAAGTGGCGTCATGAGGCTAAAGCAGCGCCCTCAGATAAAGATTTAAGTTTCGCATAGGCAATTTGTGGGTCCACAGCTCCAAAGCCAGCAAAAGTACCAAATCCACAATCTGAACCTGCTATAACTCTATCTTTTCCAACAATATTCGTAAATCGCTCAATTCGTTGTGCAACAAGTTCAGGGTGTTCAATAAAATTGGTCGTAGTATCAACCACGCCGGGAATTAAAACCTTATTGTCAGGAATCTCAGATTTTCTATCTCTAAATACTGTCCATTCGTGCGCATGCCTTGGATTGGAAGTTTCAAACAATAAGTAACCAGCGTTTGCAGACATCAAGGTAGAAAACATCTTATCCATGGGAATATCACAACAATGAGGCCCTTCGTAATTTCCCCAACAAATATGAATTCTAACTTTTTCTTCTGGAACGTCTCTTAACGCATAGTTTAATGCTTCGACATGAGAAGACGCAACTTTAAGAAATTCATCGTCAGTTAAATCATTAAAGAGCATATGCCTAGAAAGAGCTAAATCTGGGCAATCCAATTGCAAATCTAATCCAGATTCTACGATTGTTTCATATTCAGTTTTCATGGCATCCGCTAATGCAGATAAATATTCTTCTCGTGTTTTATAAAAATCATTTTGTAAAAATAAAGAAATCACACCAGGAGAGGCCGCATTCATAAAACCTCTTGTTCTTCCATGTGCAGACATTGCAGCCTTTAAATTACTAATATCTTTTTGTAATTCTCCCTGCCCTTTTGAAGAAACGGGCCCAGTACACATAGGCCTTGCATATTGAGGCGTGCCTCCTTCATTTGCGAGGCGCTCTAAAAATGTTGGAAACATTTTAAGATCAGCTGGAGCATTTCGAGGACTATCACCTGAAAAGCCTGTATAACGATCTTTTACATAAGTTGCATATGATATTTTTGAAGTTTCACCATCACTAACAATATCAATTTCAGATTCTGTTTGTTTCCCAACAGTATCATGAACTGCTTTTGTCATTGTTACATCAAATGACGATTCGTCATAATCCTCATTATTTTCACGAGCAAATATAAAATCAACAACCTCCTGTGATCTAGGTAGACTGCCAACATGCGATGTAAGGATTCTTGTCATTTTTCTTCTCTCTTATTATTTTAATTTCTGGTCCATGTTGGGCCTGCAGGATCATCATTAGATTTTACACGGTACATACTAGCTTCACCAGCCATTGATGGTTCAAGTTTGTGTGCAAATCCAGCAGGTAAAATACATGTATCACCAGGATTTAATGTAATTGTATGATTTTCCCATTTTAGCAGCCAATGTCCACGCATAGGCATTAGAACAATTGAATCTTTAAAAGTTAATACCTCATTTTGTAATGATCCTCGAGTAATGAAGTCCATTTCAAACCCTGGTTTATCTGGTAATATTGCGTCTTCACCGATTACTTTTACTGGTGACTTTCCTGCTAAACCCATTAAATCTAAGTATCGAGCCACGTGCCTTGGAATGACATCTATAGCAGGTGGTTCAGGCATTTCTTCTAATTTTTCATCTGATAATATTGGCATTGGTGAAATACCTTTAGGCAATTTTTGACCCTTTTTACTATCATAAAGTTTTCCATTATCCCCTAAAATCAAACCGTGCTCAGCAGCATCTTGAATAACTTGAGGTGCCCATGTTACGCCACCACCTGCGTCATCACCTCCTAAAACGGCCATTATCATTCCATAATCTAAGCCTATATTTTCAAAACCGCGAAATATACCCGTCGGTATGTTAATTATATCACCCTCTTCTAAAACTACTTCACCAGCCTTACCCCAACGCCCCCAAAAAAATCTCCATCTTCCTTTTAAAACAAAAAAAACTTCGGCAGTGGTATGGCTGTGTAAAGAGTTCCTACATCTTGGCGGTTGACCAGCTGCGCCAATATTAAACCCTGGTGTATCTTTTATGTGTACATGCTGATCTGGGCTCTCAGAAACACCTCCACCAATTATAGTGAAGTTCTCTTTTTGATCGCTGCCAGGAGTATGTGCATCAATAAACGCAGTTTTGCATGGAATTAAATCTCCATACCTAACGATTCGTGCCTCTAGTTCTTCTGATGTCATTTTATTATCCTGTCTTCATTGCGATTTGTTTCCAAATCGATGTTTCATCATAGAGAGTATATTCTCTTCTTATCCCCCATGGGCCAAATTCTACGTGGCTTGCTCCCATAACATGAACTTCAGCCCCAGTTGGCTTTCCAAAAGCGCCCCAACCGTCATGCTTTCCCGTCAAACTCCAACGAATAGCAGCTCTAGGAGGCATTAACGGGTCTTCTCTTCCTATCTGATGGTCGATAGAGAAAGTTGCTGATGGAAATGCTGCTCTGAGTTTAGTCCAAAAACCATCAACACCATCTGAAGAATATAATTCACTCCCACCTGGGTAAAAACCTGTCACAGCTCGATCATATTCTATAGGAATTACATTCAAATCAGCAGACATAATCCTATTTAATATATCTGAATACTTCTCGCCCCAATCATTATCATTTCCACGACCCGTATACGGTCCAGTTTTATCAATAGATGGGTGGAAAGGTTGAATACATTTTTCATGACCCCCCTCTCTCTCAATAAGATCTATCGCATATTCTCTTGGATCCCAACCTAATTGGCGCACCACAGCGCCTTGGTCTCTAATTAACCACTCATCATTGATTTGATTATTAATTGCATGACAATCTGCAATCACTCTATAGCGTAATTTTTTACCTGAAGCTTTCCCATAAACACCATCACCAAGGTGCGTTGCAGTAGTTAAGATTCTATGAGAAGAAAGCATCCCCTCTTCTGGAGATCCAGACCAAATAACATCCTCACCCAAAAGTCTCCGATCAGGAAATTCAGCTAAAGTTGCCATCGTTGCAGCTATTACTCCATCATTTCCAAAAACAATTGAACCAGGTGATCTAACTGGAATGTCTTTAGAATAATAATGATTAAGTGTTGCCAGTCCTCTATCTTCCCAAATTTCTTTAGTAATACCTAAAATATAATCAGGGAAATCTTTGAACTTATCTGAAAAACCTTTCATGTGGTCCATCCTTTCGGTATTTTTGCAGAGCTACGGATAATCAATGGGCTATCTACCTTAATATGCTTTGGCTCTTGTGATGGGTTAGTGATTTTATCCAATATAAGAGCAACTGTTTCATCTACCATTACATTCGATCTTTGGCGCATAGTTGTAAGATCATATGCAGCTAATGATGCAGGTGGAACATCATCATAGCCAATAATACTAACTTCCTGTGGAATTTTTATGTTTAGTTCACCGCGCAATACATCCATGACAGCAAAAGCCATTGAATCCTGAACAACGAATACAGCATCAGGATGATCTGGTTTATCAAACATTTCGCGTGCAGCTTCTTT
>JAQWNW010000059.1 GCA_029246285.1 Paracoccaceae bacterium
AGTTCTTAAGTCAACATTATTTTAAGTGATCAACAATTTCTAAATGTTGTGAAAGCGATTCAACCATTGTCATCCAACGATCGACAAGGTGAGGAGAATCAGGGGCTGATGTTACGCCTGATTTAATTTCCCCATTTTTGATCGCTTCAACAGCTGTTGCTACTGGGATTGAGACTAATCTGGCCATCGCAGAACTTTCCTGAGTTCCCCAAGCATCCAAAACATAACTCTTGTGATATAACGTTTCTGAATTTGACTTTGCACTTAATGAAACACATAAAATAACACGATCTGGTTCATTTTCTTCATAAGCATTTTTAACCCAAAATTCGTTTGACATTTCTTGGAGTCGCGCATCGCCCTCCGGAAAAGTTAGGTTTTCAATTTCGTTAAAAACGCTCGACCAAGCTTTAGACCAACCATCAAGTCTCAGTGTTCCTCTAACAAATTGGTTGATATGCCAATCAGGATTAAAATGATATTGTTTTATGAAAGGTAAGCTGTCGCGATTTGGATAGACTTCAAATTCTTCTGGCTCAGGCAAAGGAGCGGTGTATCGAGTAATTGCATCCCATGGGCGCTCAACATCCCATATTTCTCCATTTTTTATTGATTTTGAAGGAGACTTTAATGCTTTTAGCACCCCGGCCGGAGACCAACTAAATTTGTAACGAAAGGGATTAGGTATTTTTGGTACACCTCCACAGTAACTTATAAAATCCACTGAAACATCTTTTTTGGGCAAAGAGTTTTTTAGATCATTAACTAGAAAATGTGCCATAGAATGATCAATACCGGGGTCAAGGCCCACTTCGTTAACACATGCTAAGTTGGCGGCTTTAAAATCTGAATTTAACGCTAACATCTCAGGAGAAATATATGAAGAAGATACGAAATGGGCTTGATTTTGAAGGCAGATTTTTGCCAAAGGAACATGCCAGTCACCTGGTAACATTGAGATTAGAATGTCATTTTTATTAAGATTTGAATTTAATGCTTCAATTGAAAATTTTTGAATTTCTGGGCTCAAGCCTTTTAGTGAGGACTGTGCCTTTTCAATTGTTCTATTCCAAACAGTAATTTTGTGACCATTTTCAATTAGTCGCTTAATGCCGGGTATCGCAGATAATCCAGTTCCAACCCAATGAATATGTGACATTAAATTCTCCTAAATATTTTCTAAATAAATTTGTTTTGCTCTCCCCCACGGCCCTTTGTCAATATTTTTTAATTCGAGCAGCGTGGGTAGTAACTGATTGGAAAAATCTTCACTACTTTCGAAAGGTAGCATTGATGGCAAGTTATCAATAGCCGTTATATCCAAGTTTGCTTTTTCATGAGATGTTCTAATCACTGGATTCGAGAAGCTGGTAGCATTTTCATAGATTGGTATTGGATTAAACGGGCTATCAGGATCACAAGATATATCAGATATTACGCTTAATTTTTGGGCATTTTTTATATCTGATTTTTGAACAAAAACTGGCACGCCAGGTCGTGCTAAAATGCAATTAATAAATATTTCATGGTCAAAGATTTGTGGGAACGGCCCACCATGTTTGGTTTCCGCAATATCCCATGGCGTTACTTCCAGATTTAAGCTTTTAGCTAATTCACTTGCACCAGAGCCAACACGCCCAAGAGCTCCAATAATTATCACCTTTGGTTTAGGCATTTTTGAAATAATTTCATTTTCAAATGTGGCTTTGAGCTCTCGAACTAATTTTTTGCGTCCAGAATAAACTTTGATTTCTTTAGGGCCTGGGCGTTTACTAATTTTCTGGTGTAGCCATACCTTCAGGGCTACTGCAGCTCCAGCAAAGCCTGCCCAATAACCAAATGCAGCAATCCTTCTATTATTTGTATCCAGCAAATATTCGAGGTCGTATAGGGTCCCTCCACCTTTTTTGAAGCGATCAAGTAACGCTCTTGATCCTAGCTGACCCTTGTAAGCGTGACCAAACATTATATGCCTATGTTTTAATATTTTGATTTCTTCAGGTAATTCTTTTAGTCCAAAAATAATTGCGTCATTAGGGGCTGATTGCCAACTATTTGATGGGACAATTTCAGCACCGGACTCTTTATAATATGTCGAAGAGATTACTCGATTTTTTGATTCTTCGATGGTTATTTTAAATCCATCTGAAACTAATTTTCTTACATCACTTGGCACGAGGCCCACTCGTTTTTCAAAATCACGAACTTCTGATCTAATCCAGATATGCATTATAAAACTCTTTAGGTTGTTAAAAAACTGATATTTGATTATAAGTTTAACGTAATCAAGAAATAATTATTTCTGACGAAAAATTTATAAAATGAAGTTTTAAATCCTGTTAATTGGCGCTATCAATCATTTACGTTACGTTAACGTCAAAACTATTTGTCGCAATTTGTTATCTGAGTCTTTAGTGCTTCTTGGTTATAGCGATTTGATGTATCTTTGAATGGTCGAATCATTCTAGGATTGATTCCCTGGGGAGGGGTAAATTTGGAGAAAACATCAGAGCCATTTAATGGCTATTACACGATACCAAAATTATTGGAACGAAATGCCGATATATATTCTACTTACCCAGCTTATCGGGAGAAGGAATATGGGATATGGCAAACATGGACATGGGCGCAATCCTTAGAAGAAGTTACTGCCTTAGCAAATGGCTTGATAGCTATGGGGCTAAAAGAAGGTGAAAATGTTGCCATAGTAGGTCGAAATAGACCTGCTCTTTACTGGAGTTTTATTGCGGCTCAAATGGTTGGAGCTGTGCCAGTACCAGTTTACAATGATGCTGTAGGAGATGAGATAGCCTATGTTCTTGAACATTGTAGTGCAAAATTTGCAATTGTCGGAGATCAGGAGCAATGTGATAAGTTACTTGAAATTAAAGATAAGTTACCGGCTCTAACTGAGATTATATATTTGGACCCCCGTGGGTTGAGAAAGTATGATCATTCTAATTTACACGCATATAAAGACGTTCAAAAGATTGGCCGTGAAAATGCACAATCTCAGATCGAAACTTTAGACAAACGTTTAAACAATCAAACTGAAAACACTACTTGTGTCATGCTATATACTTCCGGAACTACGGGGAAACCCAAGGGAGTTGTGTTAACCTATAAAAATGTATTATCTGCATCCAAGGCGGCCTCTGAATTTGATAATCTAAAACATACGGATGAGATATTAGCCTATCTACCAATGGCTTGGGTTGGAGATTTTATATTTGCTAATGGACAGGCACTATGGGTGGGATTTTGCGTCAATTGCCCTGAAAGCCCTGAAACAATGCAGGGTGATCTAAAAGAAATAGGCCCCACATATTTTTTCAGTCCGCCAAGAATTTTTGAGACGATGCTGACTACGATAACAATTCGAATGGAGGATGCGAGTAATCTTAAAAAGAAGTTGTTTAGCTTCTTTATGAGTCATGCAAAAAAAGTTGGTAATGATATTCTAGATGGTAAAAACGTAGGTATTGCGGACCGCATTAAATATGCTGTTGGCGATTTTCTTATTTATAAACCTTTGAAAAATTCATTAGGCTTGAGCCGTGTTAGGGTTGGTTATACAGCTGGTGAAGCAATTGGCCCCGAGATTTTCGATTTTTATAGATCTTTGGGGATAAATTTGAAACAACTTTATGGTCAAACAGAGGCCGGAGTTTTTGTTACTTTACAACCAGATAAAGAGGTGAGAGCTGACACGGTAGGGGTCGCATGTCCAGGCGTAGAGCTTAAGATTGGCGAGAGTGGAGAGGTATTTTATAGGTCAGACAGTTCTTTTGAATGTTACTACAAGAACCCAGAAGGAACCGCGTCTACTAAAGATAAAGATGGGTGGGTGGCAACCGGAGATGCTGGCTTCATTGAGGAAGATAGCGGTCATTTACGTATAATTGATCGAGCTAAAGACGTTGGTAAAATGGCTGATGGTAGTTTATTCGCACCTAAGTATGTTGAAAATAAATTGAAATTCTATCCAAATATTCTAGAGGCAGTCATCTTTGGAAATAATAAAAGTCATTCTTGTGCTTTTATTAATATTGATTTGGCAGCGGTAGGAAATTGGGCGGAGCGGAACAACATTTCTTATTCTAGTTATCAAGAACTTGCAGGTCATCCAGATGTTGTTAGGCAAATACAGGATCATATTGAAGAGGTAAATATTTCACTATCTTCAGACGCAATGTTGTCTGGATGTCAAATTCATCGGTTCCTTATTTTACACAAGGAGTTGGACGCAGATGATGGAGAAATGACAAGAACCAGAAAGGTCAGAAGGCGAATAATTGAAGATAAATATTCTGATTTAATCGAGGCGCTCTATTCCAATAAAACACAAGTTTCAACTGAGACGGAAGTCACATATGAAGATGGTCGAAAAGGAAGCATTTCTGCTACTCTAGAGTTGCGTGACGCTGAGGTGGTGACAGAGAAGGTAAAGGCCGCATGAACGAGGTAAATGAAACTCAACCCACCGAGAGTGTACATGGAAGAACTTTTGGTGCGCCAATAATGGAAATGAAAAACATCACGATGAGATTTGGTGGTGTTATTGCGATACAGGATATATCTTTTGATATCCTGGAAGGTGAGATCAGAGCAATAATAGGTCCAAACGGTGCTGGCAAGTCTTCGATGCTGAATGTGATTAACGGTTTTTATCATCCACAGGAGGGTGAGATTTGGTTTGGAGGTAAAAAGCGCTCACCTATGAAGCCATATCAAATTGCTTATCAGGGCATTGCAAGAACTTTTCAAAACATAGCCTTATTCAAGGGGATGTCCACATTAGATAACATCATGACGGGCCGTTTCACGCATATGAAAAAGGGAATCGTATCTCAAGCTATTTGGAAAGGTGCAGCAGAAAAAGAAGAATATGAAAATCGTGAAATTGTTGAAAAAGTGATAGATTTTTTGGAAATTCAATCTATCAGAAAAACTGAAGTTGGAAAATTACCATACGGTTTACAAAAAAGAGTTGAGTTGGGAAGAGCGCTTGCGGCTGAACCAAAATTGTTGCTGTTAGATGAGCCTATGGCAGGTATGAATGTGGAAGAAAAAGAAGATATGTCCAGATTTATTCTTGATGTAAATGATGAGTTTGGAACGACTGTAGCTTTGATCGAACATGATATGGGTGTTGTGATGGATATTGCAGATCGAGTTGTAGTGATGGATTATGGCAAGAAAATTGGAGACGATACCCCAGAAAATATATTAAAAAACCAGGCTGTAATTGATGCTTATTTGGGAGTAGCACATGAATAAATTATCAATTTTGATAGCGAGGTTATAAGGATGTTTTTTCTTTTAGACCCATTTTTTTATGAAATTGTAATTTCTGGGCTTTTGGCTGGAGTAATGTACGCTTTGGTAGCCTTAGGTTTTGTTTTAATATTTAAAGCGTCGGGTATATTTAATTTTGCTCAAGGGGTACTTGCGCTGTTTGCCGCTTTAACATTAGTTGGTTTTCAAACAGGTCAAATACCATTTGCTCATTTATTGTCAGTATTTGGTTTTCATGTAAGTCATTGGGGCTCTGGTTTTCCAACAATTATAGCGTTGTTATTTTCTCTTCTAGTAATGATAGGCCTAGCATGGCTAATAGTACAGATCGTTTTGAAACCATTGGTAAATCAAGAGGGTATTATTTTATTCATGGCAACGATTGGATTGGCCTATGTATTAGAGGGTGTTGGCGATCTTATGTGGGGTGCGAATGTAAAAGAACTCAATGTGGGTTTGCCCGAGGGTCCTTCGGAATTTATACTTGATACGACTGATATGTTTATTGATAAATTGGAAATTTCAGCGGCTGTAGTTGCTATAATTTTGGTAACTGTGCTAACCCTTTTTTCTGCTTATACGAAAATGGGAAGAGCCCTCAGAGCAGTGGCGGATGATCACCAAGCAGCACTTTCAGTTGGAATATCTTTGGAGACGATTTGGTGGATTGTTTGGTCAGTATCAGGCATTGTAGCTTTAGTCGCAGGGGTTATGTGGGGTGCAAAATCCGGAGTTCAATTTTCACTATCCTTAATAGCTTTAAAAGCTTTACCAGTTTTAATGTTAGGAGGGTTTACATCAATCCCAGGGGCAATAATTGGTGGCCTAATCATAGGGCTTGGAGAGAAACTTTTTGAATTTTACATTGGCCCAATGATTGGTGGAGCTACTGAGAATTGGTTTGCATACATGCTAGCACTTATTTTCTTATTATTCCGCCCACAAGGGTTGTTTGGTGAGAAGATTATAGAGAGGGTTTGATTTAATGTTTTATCGTGAAGCTGGTGATTTTAAAACCTCCTATAAGAGTGATCAAGAGACGTTTCCTTTAAAGCTTGATAAAGTATTGTTTTGGATTGCAATGGCTATTGCCGCATTTGTTGTTCCATTTTTTCTTAATGAATATTGGGAAAAGGCGATATTTTTACCTTTTTTCATTTATGCTTTAGCAGCAATAGGATTGAATATTTTGACAGGTTATTGCGGCCAGGTTTCATTAGGCACTGGTGGGTTTATGGCGGTAGGAGCTTATGCGAGTTTTAAGCTTATGACGGGCTTCCCGGCGTTAGATATGTTTGTAGTGATTATGATAGCAGGTTTAATTACTGCCGGAGTAGGTGTATTATTTGGTTTACCTTCTTTGAGAATAAAGGGATTCTATTTGGCCGTTGCTACTTTAGCATCGCAATTTTTTCTAGTTTGGTTGTTTAACAAATGGGAGTGGACGTACAATTATTCAGCAACAGGTCAAATCAATTCACCTCAGAGAGATTTTTTGGGAATAGTTGTTACTGGACCATATACTAAGCCATGGGCGACATATCTATTTTGCTTAGGGTTCTTATTCTTGTTCGCATGGATCGCTCGAAACCTAGTTCGGGGACGGATTGGTAGAAGCTGGATGGCTATTAGAGATATGGATATTGCTGCAGAAATTATTGGTGTAAACCCTTTAATGGCAAAAATGTCTGCTTTTGCAATTTCAAGTTTTTTTGTTGGAGTTGCTGGCGCCTTATACTTCGCGGTTTGGCTTGGTGCGGCTGAGCCTACCGAAGCTTTTTCAATAGACCAGTCCTTCGATGTTTTATTCATGATAATAATTGGTGGGTTAGGTTCTATTTTGGGGTCGTTAATTGGTGCGGCATTTATTGTGTTACTACCAGTTTTGTTCAAAAATGTGTTTGTAGGAATTTTAGGAATTCCTACGGATATAGCAGAGTTTTCACAGATTATTCTAGTTGGAGCTCTAATCGTATTTTTCTTAATAAAGGAACCACATGGCATTGTTGCTTATTGGAGAACCTTAAAAGGAAAATTAAGACTTTGGCCATTTCCGTATTAGAAGTGTCCAGGGTAAAAGCCTCAAGAAATTTGAGGTTAAGTAGTAGGTTAAAAATCTAAGGGAGGATATTGACCATGAAGAAACTAACTATAGCTGCAATAGCTGCTTCTATGATGGCTACAGCGATACCTGCGAGTGCAGATTTAGCTATACCATTACTAAGTTACCGTACTGGACCTTATGCGCCAAACGGAATTCCATACGCTGATGGCGTTGAGGACTACATAAGTATGATCAATGCTCGAGATGGCGGTGTTGGTGGTGAAATGCTTAAAATACTACCGTGTGAAACTGCTTATAATACTACTAAAGGTGTTGAGTGTTATGAGGCCACCAAAGGTGAGGGAGCATTAGTTTATTTCCCACTTTCAACAGGTATTACATATCAATTAATACCAAAAGCGACAGCTGACAATATTCCTATTCATTCTATGGGTTATGGTCGGACTTCGGCAGCAAATGGTAAAGTATTTAGCCACGTGTTTAATTTCCCAGGGACATATTGGGATGCTGCATCAATCATTGTCAAGCACATGATGGATGTCGAAAATGGCTCACTCGAAGGTAAGAAGATAGCGCTAGTTTACCATAACTCCGCTTACGGTAAGGAGCCAATCAGAACTCTTCAGGAACTTTCTGCAAAACATGGATTTGAGTTAGTTTTACTTCCTGTTGATCATCCTGGCCAAGAGCAAAAATCTACATGGTTGCAGGTAAGAAAAGAAAAGCCTGACTTCGTTACAATGTGGGGCTGGGGAGTTATGAACCAAGTTGCAATAAGTGAAGCAGCATCTATACGATATCCGATGGACAGATTTATCGGGGTATGGTGGTCAGCATCTGAAAATGACGTATTGCCGGCTGGAGATAAGTCGCATGGTTATAAAGCAATAGCTATGAATCGACCAGGTACAGACTTTGGCGTATATAGAGATATTCAAAAACATGTGTTGGACGCAGGTAATGCTGCAGGAGCTGGTGATCAAGTGGGCTCAGTTCTCTATAGTCGTGGTGTTTTGAATGCTGCATATTTGGTGGAATCAATTCGAACTGCACAAAAAATTCATGGAGTAGCAGATATCACTCCTGGAATGATGCGTGATGGTATGGAGAACTTGAAGATTGATCAGGCTCGTTGGACAGAGATGGGTTTTGAAAACTTCACTTCAGAAATTAACGTCTCTTGTGAAAATCATGGTGGGCCTGGACTTGGTGCAATTCAGCAATGGGATGCAAATTCTGGAACCTGGTCACTTATAACAGACTTTGTTGGGTCAGATAGAGCTGTTGTTGATGCTTTGATCGAAGAAGATTCTTCTGCTTATGCTGCAGAAAATAATATAGCTGATCAGTGTAGCTAATAGTGACAGCAAAATAAAAAAACCCTTGGCCCAGCAAGTTTGGGCCAAGGGTGTTTTAAAGAAAAATAAAATTAACTCTGAAACAGTGAGCTTCTAATGTTGGATAGTACGGATCAAAAAGAAAATCTCCTTCAAGTCAGTAATATCGAGGTTGTATATAATCATGTTATATTAGTTTTGCGAGGCGTAAGCTTAAATGTATTAAAAGGTGGTATTACCGCTATTCTTGGAGGTAATGGTGCTGGGAAAAGTACAACTCTAAAAGCGATTTCTAATCTCCTGCATTCAGAGCGTGGTCAGGTTACAAAGGGATCCATCAGATACCGTGATCAGTCGATTTTGAATCAAAATCCATCTGAGATGGTTAGAAGAGGTGTCATTCAGGTAATGGAAGGCCGTCATTGCTTTGAACATTTAACCGTTGAAGAAAATTTGATGACAGGCGCCTATACGCGGACTGATGGTAAATCAGAAGTGGCAAATGACCTTGAAATGGTATATTCTTACTTTCCTAGATTGAAGGACCGGCGCAAGAGTCAAGCGGGTTACACGTCTGGCGGTGAGCAGCAAATGTGCGCAATTGGTCGAGCATTGATGTCTAAACCAGAAACTGTTTTATTAGATGAGCCAAGCATGGGATTGGCACCACAATTGGTCGAAGAAATTTTTGAGATAGTGAAAGACCTCAATGAAAAAGAGGGAGTTTCCTTTCTGTTGGCTGAGCAAAATACAAACGTCGCTTTAAGATTCGCACATTACGGGTATATATTAGAATCGGGCAGAGTTGTGATGGATGGTACAGCGAAAGATCTAAGGGAAAATCCAGATGTAAAAGAATTTTATTTGGGGGTTTCAGATAAAGGTAGGAAATCGTTTCGCGACGGTCGGAGTTATCGTCGTCGAAAACGTTGGTTAAGTTAAAATAATTTATGATCGGTTTGATTTTTTAAATGAATTTTTTCGACAAATTAGAGATAAGATCAAAAGATCAAAGAGATAGTGATTTATTTGACCTTTTGCCAAAGCAATTGCGTAATGCAAGAGAAAACACCTCCTCTTATGGTGCTATCCTTAAAGATTATGATTTGAATGATATTACGTCAGTAAAAAGTTTATCTAGTTTGCCAGTTACTCGGAAATCTTCGTTAACCGTATCGCAAAGTAAAGGACCTCCATTTGGGGGTTATACTGTCGGAAAAACAAGTGACTTTGATCATATCTTTCAATCTCCTGGCCCAATTTATGAGCCGGGAAAAGTATCGAATGATTGGTGGCGCATGGGTCGTTTCATCTATGCTTTAGGCGTTGGCAACGGCGACATTGTTCAAAATTGTTTTTCTTATCATATGACTCCTGCTGGAATGATGTTTGAGAATGGGGCACGTGCTGTTGGTGCTTCTGTTTTTCCTGCGGGCACTGGACAGACAGAGTTACAAGTTAGGGCAGCAAGCGAAATTGGAGTTACTGCTTATAGCGGAACACCAGATTTTCTTAAGGTGCTCTTAGATAAAAGTGATGAACTCAGTATTGATCTTGGCAGAATAAAAAGAGCAGCTGTTGGTGGGGGAGCTTTGTTTCCATCTCTGCGGCAAGAATATTTTGATCGAGGTATTACTTGTTTGCAATCATATGGAACAGCTGATTTAGGCAATATAGCATATGAGTCTCTTGCGATGGATGGAATGATCGTTGATGAAGGGGTTATCGTAGAAATAGTGGTTCCTGGTTCAGGTAAGCCAGTTGAAGAAGGTGAAATTGGGGAGGTTTTAGTTACTACCTTAAATTCTGATTATCCTCTTATTAGATTTGCTACTGGTGATATGTCTGCCGTATTACCGGGGCAAAGCCCGTGTGGTAGAACTAATATGCGCATCAAAGGCTGGTTGGGTCGAGCTGATCAGACCACGAAAATAAAAGGTATGTTTGTACGACCAGAGCAGGTGGCAGAGTTTGTAGATAGTAATACAGATATTATCAAAGCACGAGTAATTGTTGATAGAATTGATGAAAAAGATAACATGACCGTCATTGTTGAAACTACCCGGAAGGATGGAAGTGGTTTCACTGAATCTGTTAAAAAGGTTTTTAAATTAAGAGGTGAATTGGTAGTCTGTTCGCCAGGCACATTACCAAAGGATGGTGTGGTAATCGAAGATAAGCGCTCATATGATTAAATATGATGATCACTTGCCTATTTGTTTTGCTAATTAACCCTGGCGAGCTTTGAAACGTCTTTGTGTCTTATTAATAACATATACACGTCCTTTACGTCGCACGACCCGGCAATCTCTATGGCGCGCTTTTAAGGAGCGAAGCGAGTTTTTCACTTTCATTTTTCTCTTCCTTTCGAGGCGCGCTAGCGCCGGTTTTTTCCCCTCAATATTTGAGGTCAGGTTCTGGTGGGCGTAACTGGGATCGAACCAGTGACCCCTACGATGTCAACGTAGTGCTCTACCGCTGAGCTATACGCCCACTAATACCATGCTTTCACAGAATCAGTAATGTAGAGAATGCGCATTGCATCGGTTTGAGGTCTATAAAAGGGAATTTAACTAGGATCAAGGCCTTTCGAACAATCTATTTATTATATATTAGATTATTTAAAGGAAAGATATTAATGAAAACTCAACCTTATTCAATAAAGTCTGCTGTAATACAAAAAAGCTTCACTATTTTCTCATCACCTCATTCAGGGAGTTACTATGACGAAACCTTTGAAGGTAATGCAGACTTAGAGTTTGTCGATTTGCGATCTTCAGAAGATGCTTTTGTTGACGAACTATTTTCTGATGTGAATTTATATGGCTCCCAGCTTTTATCAGCTGTTGCGCCAAGGTCTTTTGTAGACCTTAACCGTAGTTTTGATGAACTAGATCCAAAACTAATTATTGGCGTGAAAAAAGGCAAGGAGACTAACAAAGTCAAATCAGGATTAGGAGTTATTCCGCGCCTAGTAGCCAAAGATAAATCAATAAATTCTGAAATGATTACTTTAGATGAGGCAAAGACGAGAATAAATTCATATTATTTTCCTTATCATGAGAGTTTGAAGAATATGTTAAATGAAACTAAACTCAAATTTGGAAGTGCTCTATTGATCGATTGCCATTCTATGCCCAAAAGTGCGGTCAAAAGTTTAGAAAGATTTAAATACAAATCTCCTGATATAGTTTTGGGTGATTGCTTTGGAAGTTCTTGCTCTAAGGAAATTTTAGAAAGGGTAGAGAATGTGATTAAGGCCCATGGATTTAATGTTATTCGGAATTATCCTTTTTCGGGAGGTTATATTACAAAGCATTATGGTAGGCCTGACTTAAATCAACATGCGCTACAAATAGAAATAAACCGTAGTCTATATATGAATGAAAAAAAAATTATCAAAAATAATGATTTTAATGAGGTTAAGGAAAAAATTAGAGCGATTTCGATTGATTTAATTCAAATAGGTTGTCAGAGTGAGTGCCTTGCGGCTGAGTAACCTATCTCAGCGTACGCCCCCTTAAAATGGCTTTTTTACCAAAACGCCCTCTTATTTTATCTGTTGCTTTTTCCACTTCTATATTATTTTTTCCCTGAATATCCACTAAGTCATTATAATAGTGATCTGGTAGCGCTTTTGTAATCTTTGACAGATTAACACCGATTAATCTAAAGGGTCCTCTATCGTCTAGGTTATCGAGAAGTGTTTTAGCAGATTTGTATATCATCGAACACATTTGAGTTGGGTCTCGCAGAGAAAGGCGCCGTGTAACCTGACTATGATCCTTGCGCTTCAACTTTATACTTACTATGGAGCCAAGTTTTTCAGTTGCTTTGGCTCTATCTGATACTTTTTCTGATAATCGCCAGATATGTCCATCAAGCAGGAGTCGGTCTGATGTGTCTTCAGAAAAGGTTGTTTCATTGGAAATGCTTTTAACCTGATTATTAGCAGAGATTTTTCGACTATCTTGTCCTCTGGAAAGGTGCCATAGTCGTAAACCCATTTGGCCATACCGTTTCATTAAATCCTCTTTATTTCGGATTTTTAATTCTGAAAAAGTACGAATACCATCTTCTTCTAATTTACTTTTTAGTGTATTTCCCACGCCCCAGATCAAACTAACGGGTTTATTAGATAGGAATTCTTCTGTTTCTTTTTTTCCAATGATTGAAAACCCTTTTGGTTTGTCCAGATCACTCGCAATTTTTGCCAAGAATTTATTATGAGATAACCCAACAGATCCTGTTATTCCTAGTTCTTGTGAAATCTTTTTTACTAAAAGTGATAATTGCACAACTGGTGGATTTCCGTGTAATTTTTCAGTTCCCGTAAGATCTAGAAAAGCTTCATCCAAAGATAAGGGCTCAACTGCAGGGGTCAGCTCAAACATCATCTGCCTAATTGATTTTGAAATATTTGCATATAATTCCATTCTTGGCCTTATAACAATTGCTTCTGGACATTTCCTTAAAGCCTGAAACATCGGCATAGCAGATTTAACACCTTTAATTCGTGCTATATAACACGCTGTACTTACTACTCCACGGTTACCACCTCCAATTATTATTGGTTTGTCTATTAAGTCTGGGTTATCTCGTTTTTCGACAGATGCATAAAATGCATCACAGTCCAAATGAGCGATTGATAAGGACTTTAGTTCGGTATGTCTTAGGATACTTGGTGAATTACATTTCGAGCATCGTGGTTCATTTTTTATAAAAGCTAAACAATTTCGACATAAAGAGTGCATTTATTTAACTGTTTCAATTGTCTCGAGTATTTTCTTAATTTCAAGACGGGGATTTTTTGCTTTAATTACCGGCCTTCCTATTACAATATGATCAGCGCCGTTAGCTAAAGCTGCATCTGGTGTCATAACTCGCTTTTGATCTTCGCTATTGAATCCTAGAGGTCTTATTCCGGGAGTCACAATTAACTTTCCTTGAGCTTCAGAGAGCTCTTTAATCATGCGTGCTTCATGGGGAGACGCAATGACACCGTCAGCGCCTGCTTCAAATGCTCTTATTGACCTTTCCAACACGAGTTCATTGATACTCCCCTCTTTTATTAGGTTTTTATCCAGATCTTCTCTATCTAATGAGGTTAAAAATGTTACAGCAAGTATTTTTGTATCTGTGGTTTTTTTACCCTGAACCGCCGCTGATACTACCTGTGGATCGCCATTAACAGTCAGGAAATCAATCTTATATTGAGTTAAACCTTTAACTGCTCGTTCGATTGTCGCGCCGATATCAAAAAGTTTAAGGTCCATAAAGATTTTTTTGTTTAGATCTTGCTTGAGCTCATTAGCAAGAGCCATACCCCCACCCGTTAACATCCCAAGTCCAATTTTGTAAAAGGACACTGCGTCGCCTAACTGATTTACAATATTTAAACCTAAAACAGCGTTAGGTACATCAAGTGCTATAATTATTCTATCATCACTATTCATTATTGCTTACCTATTAGTTTAGAATGGTGTGTGATAAGGAATGATTAAAGTCAAGTAATCCATTTTTATGTAATCTTAGTTTTATTTATTGCGAAACCGTTAAACAGTAATAAATTTATTGACCAATTAGGGAGCAATAGTTTGAAAACTGGTATTGTATGTCTGGTATTGGGATACGTTTTAAGTCAATTTTATCGAGCATTTTTAGCCGTTTTATCTCCAGAATTAAGCAACGAATTAGCTGCTACTCCGGAAACCTTAGCTACTGCTTCTGGTGTTTGGTTTTTAACTTTTGCGGCAATGCAAATACCGGTGGGAATGGCCCTAGATAAGATTGGACCAAAGATTACTGCGAGCGCATTGCTCTTAATCGGAGGAGGGGGTGGGGCTTTATTATTTTCATTTGCCATTAATTCCAATCATATTACTGTCGCAATGGGGTTGCTAGGTGTAGGATGTTCACCAATTTTAATGTCTGCATACTATATTTTTGCGCGCTCATTTTCACCAAGGATATTTGCTACTTTGGCTGGCTTGAGTCTTGGTCTGGGGACTCTGGGAAATGTTGCAAGCGCTTTGCCGCTGACCATTGCCGTTCAATACTTTGGGTGGCGTGGCGCTATACTGAGTGTAGCATTTATAACCTTTGCGATAGCAATATTGATATTTCTTTTTGTGAAGAACCCACCACGACTGGAGAGTGAGAAAGTAGGATCAGGTTCTATCTTCTCAATTCTAAGAATTCCAGCAATTTGGCCAATAATAGCCATTATGTCTGTGACCTATGCTCCTGCAGCGGGAATAAGGGGTTTGTGGATATCCCCTTATTTGGCAGATGTTTTTGTTATTTCTAATGAAATGATTGGGATGGCTACTTTGATCATGGGTTTTGCAATGATTTTAGGAAGCATTCTTTACGGTCCCTTGGATAGAGTAGTTCCTTCAAAGAAAAAAATCATACTAATTGGTAATTTAATGTGCTCACTAAGTTGTTTTTCTTTATTTATTTTTCCAGGAAACTCACTTGTTGTGTCTATTGTTCTTTTGGCAATGGTAGGTTTTTTTGGCTCATCTTTTGCAGTTATTATAGGACATGGTCGTGATTTCATCCCGCCACACTTAATTGGGAGAGGAGTAACGTTGCTCAATTTATTTGGAATCGGAGGTGCCGGCTTGCTTCAGGCTTGGAGTGGTAAAATATTTGCCAAATATTCCTTAGAGACTTCCTTGGTCGTTAGTTATCAGGTAATTTTTCTGTTTTTTGGGCTCTTTCTATTTTTAGGATGTTTAATTTATCTTTTTAGTAAGGACGCATAGCCAAGCCGACTAAGACCTTAGTTTTTTTGTTTTTTAAGTAAAACACATGTGTTTTGATTTGTTGACTGATTCAATGCTGAGATTCTAATGGATTTTGGTCAGCTACATCGAATTTTTGGCTCAATTTTATTTAAAAACATAAAAAATTTAAAAAATCTGTAAAATATTCTATTGATAGTAAGATTATATTTAAAGATTTAATTAGTTAAGATACTGAAAAAAAACAATTTTATAACTTTTTTATAAAAAAGTGAAAATAAATAAAAAAAGGACTTGCGGGCGGCAGTCAGTCAGCCTAGAACGCATCTCACCGGTCAGGACTTTCGACTTAACCGGGGCACTAAATTGAAAAGTTTTCAATTTGGGAAGTAGAGATAAAAAAATTGATGAGTGGGTAGCGTCAATACAATCTGACGCTTCGTGCTTATTTTTGTCTCTAAGGCTCTTTGAAATTGACATTATTTGAAGAGATATGTGGGCGGTTTGGTTATAACGACAAATCAACCAGCATATCGACTTCCTAGGGCTTTTGCTCGATGATGGAAGGTCAGCTTCACTGTTTGTAAGGTTTTCGGTTTCTTTTTGAAACCAGAAGCACAACAAACAGATGACTATCCCATTTGAACAATGGGATGATGTGCAGAGGTTCGAACGTCAAGGTTAAGTTAGTAATAGCTTTTCAACTTGAGAGTTTGATCCTGGCTCAGAACGAACGCTGGCGGCAGGCCTAACACATGCAAGTCGAGCGCTACCTTCGGGTGGAGCGGCGGACGGGTTAGTAACGCGTGGGAATATACCCTTTTCTAAGGAA
>JAQWNW010000062.1 GCA_029246285.1 Paracoccaceae bacterium
GTTGCTATTGCATTAGCCAAAACAATAGCTGGATCTTTTAAAACACCACCCCAATTTCCAGAATGATGGTCTCCCTCTCTTAAATTAACCTCTAAATCAAAATTAATTGCACCGCGCGTACCCATAAAAATAGTTGGGACACCAGGTTGTAACCTTGGACCATCAGAAGCAATCAAAACGTCTGAAGCTAGATCAGCCCGTTTATCTTTGAAAAACTCTCGCAATCCAGGAGAGCCAATTTCTTCAGAGGTTTCCATCACAAATTTGACGTTAAACCCAAGTGATTTTCGAATAGCTAAAACCGCCTCTAATGCTATAATATTTATTAGATGTTGGGATTTATTATCAGCCGTTCCACGACCAAATAACTTTTCTCCCTGCGCCTTTAAAATAAATGGATCAAAACCCTCTTGCCACTGCTCTTCTTGACCTAAGACTACATCTCCATGACCATAAATAAAAATAGTTGGATAACTATTATCTTCTTTTCTTTCACCAACCAAAATTGGACCCCCAGATGGATCTGGATTAGAAAAAATCTCACATTTTAATCCTAAACGTGCCAACCTAGGAAGAATTGCCTCACTCAGATAACTAAACAACTCACTTTTACTTTCAGGATTTTGACTTTCGGTTTTAAAAGAAACTAATTTCTTTAAATCACTCTCAAACTTTCCATTATTAAAATACGCATCAACAAACTCAAGTGCTTCCTGTCTCTTCTCAACTTCAGGCGATTTCATCATATATGCTCCCGCAAATATTATCTCTCAGAATTTCTTACTTATCACTGCCGTTATGGTTACTTGAAGGCAACAATTTTCAGGTAAATCCCCTATCTGTGCATGCCTTGCAGGCCGTTTTTTAGGATCTGGAAACATCTTTTCCCACTCAAGGTTCACTAATGATCTATCATTTTTATCTCTAAAATATAGATCCATCTTAATTATATCTTGAACGGTACCACCGGCTTCAGAGATTATTTTTTCAACATATTCAAAAACGAGTGCGATCTGCTCATTCTTATCTTTCGAATAAGCATCCGTTACCAATGATTTTCCAGAAATTACCGACGATATGAGAAAACCTTCATGGATTGCTGCCGCTGGAATTGGATTTTTGTGGGGCGGAATACCGCTGGGATCAATCGCTTTGACCATTAAGCACCCCCTTTCTGATGTTTTATAGGGTTAGACAAAGTCCCTAAATTATCAATTGAAATGTGTATTAAACCAGTTTCTTCTCCTAATAACAGGCTCTTGTGGCCCCGTGGAAATCTTCCTGCACCTTTTCCAGTCGTTCCAAAAGAGATTAAATCACCTGCCTCTAATGTGAAATATTTACTTGCTTCAGAGATACATTTCTCCACTGAAAACCTATAATTGCCTGTATGATCCTCCGTAAATATCTCATTATCAAGATATCCTACCACATTTAGATTATTTGGATCTGGCACTTCATCGGATGTTGTTAACCAGGGACCCATTGGCCCAAATGTATCCGTTCCTTTTGACCTTGTATGATAAACATAAAATGCATCTGTATCATCTGGTCCATTCAAATTCCGCCATGTGTAAAACTCTGGTCGAGCCATGTCTTTATCATAAGTCACAGCGATACTGTCTTTTTGAAATTTTAATCCGTGCGAAGTAACATCGTTATGAATCATATAACCAAAGACATAATTCAATGCCTCTTCTTCAGTAATATGTTTAGCTCTCTTTCCTATAACCGCACAAATCTCAGGCTCAGGAATAACGGCACCCCATTCAGGATCAACGATTATGGGCTTTTCATGTGCTTGAAGTGCTGACGGTGGCTTTAAGAAATAATTTGGTACCCCTGGATCCTTATGCGCTTTCTTCATTAACTCCTTATTATTAAATGCCACTCCCAAAATCTTTGATGGATTTACAATTGGGGGCGCCCAATCAATCGGGTCAAACCCTGCCAACCCTTCAGTGCTAATTCTAATATTATTCAATAAATTTGGTTCATTCTTCGATAAATTTATCAGATCCAAAACTGAATTTATTTGGGAAATTTCCAATTTCTTACAAACGTCCAATAAATTATGGGACTTCCCTTCAGTCCCTTGAACTATTGGAACAATTTTTCCATCCAAATAAACAGAACCCAGTTTCACTTAATCTACCAACTCTCCAAAAAATCCTCTAATGTTACGGGTGGCGCATCTTTTAATGGCTTCTTCACCTCAATACCGTCAAATTCCGAAGCTTCGTAAAACCATTTTTTTGGCGCAGGGAAGCCCCATAGTTGTGATCTAGTTGTATCTGTTAAATCCCAACGCTTTGGTTCTTGATCAATGTCGATAAAATTATAGTGACTCGTAAAAATTTCTACTCTATGCCCGTCAGGATCTCTAAAATAAATAAAAAATGCATTCCCAATGCCGTGCCTTCCAGGTGCTCTGTCCATACTTCCGGCCAACCCCATAGAAGACATAACATCCGCAGCATGTATAACATTGGCGACTTCTGGCGTATGATAGGCTATATGATGTAAGCGCGGACCCGCACCATTACTAAAAACTATGTCCTGCGTATTGTTCTTGCGCTTTAGCCAAACACCCCACATTTCCTCTGTACCATCATTTGCGGTGTATTCAGACAATCTAAAGCCCAAATCATTATACCATTGATATACTTCTTGCACGTCTGGGCATGCGATTTGAATGTGATCTAAGAAGGCTAATTTTCCTCCAGCATGCGTATGAAACTTTTGCATTCGGTTTTTGGACTGCTCCATGGTGGCACAAAATTCAACCGATACACCAAGGCAATCAATCACCTTAATTGTTAATCCCTGAAAAGGTCTTTCAACAAAGTCGACTTTATCACCTCGTGATTTAAAGAAATTAAAGGCTTCTTTTACGTCATGATCCGTTTGCATTCGATACCCAACGCGCCTGCACTTACCTGTTTCGCCTTCATCAACCTTTTCAAATATTAAAGAGTGATGATACGTTTCCTCTATAGCGCGGAAACACAACATATTTTGATCCTGAAAAGTTACTTCCAATCCTAATCCACTTTCATAAAAAAACCGTGTTTTTTCAAAATTACTGCTTGTTAAAACAACATAACCCATCCTTGTTATGTTAAAGGGTAAAGCTATTGGTGTTTTTAATAATCCCATTTTATGCCTCAATGAAACATACTAAAGTTTCGAGTTTTACTTTATAAAACACCGTCACATCAGAGAAGGCAAGAAAAGAGATAACGCTGGGATAGAAGTTAAAAGTATCAAACGAATAATGTCCGCGCACCAAAAAGGAGTAACTCCCTTAAATATTGTCGAAACAGAAACATCTCGTACGACGCCTTTTAAAACAAATACATTCAATCCTATTGGTGGTGTAATTAGGCTAATTTCAGTAACGACAACCACAAGAATACCGAACCAAATTAAATCAAACCCAAGCTGCTGAACAAGTGGCGCAAAAATTGGAACGGTCAACAAAATCATTGACATGGACTCAAATACACACCCCAAAAGCACATAGATAAGAAGAATAATAAAAATTACTGCAAGACCTGATAATTCAAATGAGTTTATAACTCCCATTAAAGCATCCGGTAAACCTGCTCTGTTTAGAAAATTTGAAAACATCGATGCACCAAAAAGCAGCGCAAATAGTTTTGCAGTTAACAGCGCCGCCTCTCTACCAACATCCATAAGTATTTTGCGACTGAGCGCTCCTTTTAGAAATGTTATCAACAAAGCGCCAGCGGCACCCATTCCTGCAGCCTCTGTTGCCGAAAATAATCCGATATAAATGCCCCCAATTACAAAAATAAAGAGTGCTAAAGTCGTCCAAACATCCTTAAGTGCAAGAAGACGCTCTTTCCATTCAGTTCGCTCACCAGCCGGTCCTAAACTTGCATCTCTTGCAACGACAAACTTAACGGCCAACGTATAAAAAACGATACCTATAAAGCCCGGTATAAAACCTGCCATAAACAATTTTCCAATGGATTGTTCTGTGAGCAACCCATAGATCACAAGTATTACGCTAGGGGGGATAAGTATTCCTAAGGTGCCCCCTGCCGCGATCGATGCCGTAGCGAGTGAATCCGCATATTTATACCGTCGCATCTCAGGCATCGCGACTTTAGACATTGTTGCCGCCGTCGCAATAGATGAGCCCGATATAGCTGAGAACATGCCACAAGCGACCACTGTAGACATGGCTAATCCACCCTTTTTATCACCCAGAAATGCATATGCAGCGCGATACAACTGCTTAGCCATTCCCCCCTTTTCGACAAGAAGTCCCATCAAAATAAACAAGGGCAAAACAGAAAGTGAATAAGATTGACCCAGATCCATGACCAATCTGCCTAAATTAGAGATGGCAGCTCGATATCCAGACAGCTCCCCAAAACCTATCACGCCAACCAATCCCATTGAAAGCGCCAGAGGGAATCTTAAAAAAGCCAAGCAAAGAATTGCAGCAAATCCGATCAACGAAATTGACAATGGATCCATTATTCTGCCCCCACAGAAGCTTCGGCGTTAAGCCCAGGCTTTAAAATAACAATTAGTAAACGCAGGGCAATAAGGAGTGACGTGAAAAATAAAGATAATGCAATGAACGTCTCTACAACAAAACGGGGTGCAAACTCCTCACCACCAGAAGATAAAAAGCCTGGCATTAAAATATATTCGTAAGTGTCTCCATCCTCTAGAGATCTCATGGCATAAAACATTGTTTTATCGGCGACAATCCAGAGGCAATATGCCGAAATTGTCAAGAAAATGACGCTCAAAATCCAACCCAGATATCCGCGCTGGAAAACCGAAAACAAATCAACAACAATGTGCTCATGTCTAAAAAACATAACTGGCAACGATAGAAATATCACTCCAGCCATGCTTACTTGAACTAACTCAGAGCCAGCATAGAGTGGCGCATTAAAAAAATAGCGCCCTATCACATCAACACATGTTACCAAGACAATAAAAAATAAAACAATTGCCGCCAGGCTTGAAATAAAACGACTAGCCCAGAGGGCCAGTCGTTCTAAAGTATTTATAAATAAAATCATATTAAACTATATTAAATAATCTTAGTTTCCTGATTCTATTCCAACTTGCTCAATAAAGTAAGCCAGCGCTGCGGCACCATCTGCGCCTTTTGCAGTTACTTTTCCAACAACATCAGTGGAAACACCAGCTGTTGCTTCTTTGAAGTAAGCTCTCTCAGCATCGCTCGCAATTGTTAACTCATGTCCATAACCTGCTGCTGCAGAAGCTCCTGCTTTATCAGCATCATCCCAGAACCAACCAATAATACGAGACAAGGACTCTCCACGCATTGCGTCAACACAACCTTTTTGTGTTGCGTCAAGATCATTGTATGCATCGTCATTCATTACAATACCAAAGGCTGTTGTATACATACCATCTGGATTGTGTAGAGAGTACTTAGCCAACTCAGCAATCTTAAATGCATGCATTGTTTCAAATGGAAAGAAAACCCCATCTGCAACACCGCCAGAAATCAACTCATAAACTTTTGGAGCCGGAGCACCAACACCAGCAACGCCCAATGATTTACCGATAGCATTAGCAACGCCGCCACCAATTCTCATCTTAACGCCTTCAAGTTCTTTATAAGATGTAACTTTATTCACAGTATTAGCCATACCTGGGCCATGCGTGTAGTTTGCTAAGATCTGCACACCTTTTGCTTCTCCAAGAGACGCAAAAAACTTTTCATGTGTTCTTTGGAAAGCCACAGATTTCTGACGTGCATTCCCAGGAATTCCTGGAAGTTCAGCAATCATTGTCGTTACAAATTTACCTGGTGTATAACCATAAACAATCCAAGATATGTCAGCTACGCCATCACGAACAGTGTCATACATTGCAGGTGGCGGTGCCATTCCGTACTCTACTTTTAAACTTAAAGAACCACCTGTGCAGCTTTTAAGTTGGCTATTCATCCATGGAAAGATATTTTCATTCATTGTATGAAATGGCGCTGCCCAAGAAGCTACTGTTAATACTTTATCAGCTGAAGCTGATCCTGCTGCCAAACCAATGCTAGTCGCAATGGCCCCTAAGCTAACTATAAATTTATTAAATTTCATAATTCCCCCTTTTTTAATTTTGCGATATGAAAACCATTCGCACTCTTATTACTATTTCTAAACCTACACAAATAGAAATCACGCGCTAGCCCAAATTTACTAAAACTGCAAGAAAACTATCACAAATTTAACTTTTTTAATATTCTCCCAAATATTGACGGAGTAATTCAAAATTTTATGACAATTATTTTGAGTGAAATATCAATTTACCAGTTGAAATAACGATAAGACTAAAAAAAACACCCAATGTGTCTGCATAAAAATCACTGACGTCTCTGTGCCTACCAAATATTGGTTGAAAGACTTCAATTAAAGCCCCGAGCCCTAAGGCTAATGGAACAATCCAATAAGAATTTTTTAAATTATAAAAAATTAATGGGGATACTAACGCTGCGAACGCCACGAAGTGAAGCGATTTGTCAGAGCCAGTAATAGGCAACTCAATTCTGTTTTGGGGAGCTAAGGTTCCCACAAGAATTAAGACCAACATTAAAACAGTCACAATCCAATAAATATAACCATTATTAAACATCTTATTAATCATAATTAGCATTTCTTGAGTTGTTTTTTAAAGGTACTAGCCTTATTTTCAACCTGTTTAGCTGATTTTAATAGTCCC
>JAQWNW010000068.1 GCA_029246285.1 Paracoccaceae bacterium
GCACCATTACTAAAAACTATGTCCTGAGTATTGTTCTTGCGCTTTAGCCAAACACCCCACATTTCCTCAGTGCCATCATTTGCAGTGTATTCAGACAATCTAAAACCCAAATCATTATACCATTGATATACTTCTTGTACATCTGGGCATGCGATTTGAATATGATCTAAGAAGGCCAATTTTCCTCCAGCATGCGTATGAAATTTTTGCATCCGGTTTTCGGACTGCTCCATGGTGGCACAAAATTCAACCGACACACCAAGGCAATCAATCACTTTAATTGTTAATCCCTGAAAAGGCCTTTCAACAAAATCGACTTTATCACCTCGTGATTTGAAGAAATTAAAAGCTTCTTTGACGTCATGATCCGTTTGCATTCGATACCCAACGCGCCTGCATTTACCTATACCGCCTTGATCAACCTTTTCAAACATCAATGAGTGATGGTAGGTTTCCTCAATAGCGCGAAAACACAACATATTTTGATCTTGAAAAGTTACTTCCAATCCTAATCCATTTTCATAAAAAAAACGTGTTTTTTCAAAATCACTACTTGTTAAAACAACGTAACCCATCCTTGTTATGTTAAAGGGTAAAGCAAGTGGTGGTTTTAATAATCCCATTTTATTCCCCAATGAAACCAACTAAGTTTACTAGCTTGCGTTATAAAACACGGTCACATCAGAGAAGGCAAGAAAAGAGACAGTGCAGGGATTGAAGTTAAAAGTATCAAACGGATAATATCAGCACACCAAAAGGGCGTAACACCTTTAAATATTGTTGAGACAGAAACATCTCTCACCACACCTTTTAAGACAAACACATTTAAACCTATTGGTGGCGTAATTAGACTAATTTCAGTAACGACAACGACAAGAATGCCAAACCAAATTAAATCGAACCCAAGCTGGTGAACCAATGGCGCAAAAATTGGGACAGTCAACAAAATCATTGACATGGACTCAAATACACACCCTAAAAGCACATAGATAAGAAGAATAATAAAAATCACTGCAAGACCTGACAATTCAAATGAGTTTATTAGGCCCATTAAAGCATCAGGTAAACCTGCCCTGTTTAGAAAGTTTGAAAACATCGACGCACCAAAAAGCAGCGCAAATAGTTTTGCGGTTAACAGCGCAGCCTCTCTCCCAACATCCATAAGTATTTTGCGACTGAGCGCTCCTTTTAGAAATGTGATCAACAAAGCACCAGCAGCGCCCATCCCGGCCGCCTCAGTTGCAGAAAATAAACCGATGTAAATACCACCAATTACGAAAATAAAGAGCGCTAAAGTCGTCCAAACATCCTTAAGTGCAAGCAGCCGCTCTCTCCATTCAGTTCGCTCACCAGCCGGTCCTAAGCTTGCATCTCTTGCAACAACAAATTTAACGGCCAAGGTATAAAAAACGATACCTATGAAGCCCGGTATAAAACCTGCCATAAATAACTTTCCAATGGATTGCTCTGTAAGCAAGCCGTATATCACCAGTATTACGCTAGGGGGAATGAGTATTCCTAAGGTGCCACCTGCCGCAATCGATGCTGTAGCAAGTGAATCCGCATATTTGTAACGCCGCATTTCAGGCATCGCAACTTTAGACATTGTCGCCGCCGTCGCAATAGATGAGCCCGATATAGCTGAAAACATGCCACAAGCGACAACTGTAGACATGGCTAGTCCACCCTTTTTATCACCCAAAAATGCATATGCAGCACGGTATAACTGCTTAGCCATACCCCCCTTTTCAACAAGAAGTCCCATCAAAATAAACAAGGGCAACACAGAAAGTGAATAAGATTGGCCCAGATCCATGACCAATCTACCTAAATTCGAGATGGCAGCTCGATACCCAGACAGCTCCCCAAAACCTATCACACCTACCAATCCCATTGAAAGCGCAAGAGGAAATCTTAAAAAAGCCAAGCAAAGAATTGCGGCAAATCCGATTAATGAAATTGACAATGGATCCATTATTCAGCCCCCACTGAAGCTTCGGCGTTAAGTCCAGGCTTTAGAATAACAATTAATAGTCTTAGGGCAATAAGGAGAGATGTAAAAAATAAAGATAGTGCAATAAAAGTTTCTACAACAAAACGAGGCGCAAACTCTTCGCCACCAGAAGATAAAAATCCTGGCATTAAAATATATTCGTACGTATCTCCATCCTCCAAAGAGCGCATCGCATAAAACATAGTTTTATCCGCGACAATCCAGAGGCAATATGCAGAGATTGTTAAAAAAATGACACTCAAAATCCAACCAAGATATCCACGCTGAAAAATTGAAAACAAATCAACAACAATATGCTCATGTCTAAAAAACATAACTGGCAACGATAGAAAAATCACACCAGCCATACTTACTTGAACTAACTCAGAACCAGCATATAGGGGCGCATTAAAGAAATAGCGCCCTATCACATCAACACATGTAACCAGAACGATAAAAAACAAAACAATCGCAGCTAAACTTGAAATAAAACGACTAACCCAGAGGGCTAGTCGTTCTAAAGTATTTATAAATAAAATCATATTGAACTATATTAAATAATCTTAGTTTCCAGATTCTATTCCAACTTGCTCAATAAAGTAAGCTAGAGCTGCGGCACCATCTGCGCCCTTTGCAGTTACTTTTTCAACAACATCATTGGACACACCAGCAGTTGCTTCTTTGAAGTAAGCTCTCTCAGCATCACTCGCAATTGTCAACTCATGCCCATAACCTGCTGCTGCAGCGGCGCCTGCTTTATCAGCATCATCCCAGAACCAACCGATAATACGAGACAAAGACTCTCCACGCATAGCGTCGACGCAACCTTTTTGTGTTGCATCAAGATCATTGTAAGCATCGTCATTCATTACAATGCCAAATGCTGTTGTATACATACCATCTGGATTATGTAGAGAGTACTTAGCCAATTCAGCAATCTTGAATGCATGCATTGTTTCAAATGGGAAGAAAACTCCATCTGCGACACCACCAGAGATCAGCTCGTAAACTTTTGGAGCTGGAGCACCAACACCAGCAACACCCAATGATTTACCGATAGCATTAGCAACACCACCACCAATTCTCATTTTCACGCCCTGAAGCTCTTTATAAGATGTAACTTTGTTTACAGTATTAGCCATACCTGGGCCGTGTGTGTAATTTGCTAAAATCTGCACACCTTTTGCCTCTCCAAGAGATGCAAAAAACTTTTCATGTGTTCTTTGGAAAGCCACAGATTTCTGACGTGCATTCCCAGGAATACCCGGAAGTTCAGCAATCATTGTCGTTACAAATTTTCCTGGCGTGTAGCCATAAACAATCCAAGACATGTCAGCAACGCCGTCGCGAACAGTGTCATACATTGCAGGTGGCGGCGCCATGCCGTATTCTACTTTTAAACTTAACGAACCACCTGTGCAGCTTTTGAGTTGGCTATTCATCCATGGAAAGATATTTTCATTCATTGTATGAAATGGCGCGGCCCAAGAGGCTACTGTTAATACTTTTTCAGCCGAAGCTGATCCTGCTGCCAAACCAATGCTAGTCGCGATGGCCCCTAAGCTAAGTATAAATTTATTAAATTTCATAATTTCCCCTTTTTTAATTTTGCGATATGAAAACCATTCGCACTCTTATTACTATTTCTAAACCTACACAAATAGAAATCTCGCGCTAGCCCAAATATGTTAAAACTGCAAGAAAACTATCATAAATTTAACTTTTTTAGTATTCTCCCAACTATTGACGAAATATTTTAAAAATTTATCACAATTGTTTCGATTGAAATATAAATTTTCCAGCTGAGATAACTATAAAACTAAACAAAACACCCAATGTGTCTGCGTAAAAATCGCTAACTTCTCTGTGCCTACCAAATATGGGCTGAAAGACTTCAATTAAAGCCCCGAGCACCAATCCTAATGGAACGATCCAATATGAATTTTTTAAATTAAAAAAAATCAAAGGTGAGACTAACGCCGCGAACGCGATGAAATGTAGAGTTTTGTCAGAGCCAGACCCATGTAATTCAATGCTGTTTTGGGGAGATAAGGTTCCAACAAGAATTAAGAACAACATTAAAACAGTCATAATCCAATAAATATATCCATTCTTAAAAATTCTATTGATCATAATTAGCATTTCTTGAGCTGTTTTCTAAAGGTGTTCGCTTTTTTTTCAACTTGTTTGGCTGACTTCAGAAGACCCGATTTAGATTTATAGTTCTTTCGAGCATACCCATTTATCCCCTCGTGGTAAGCAAGGTAGAGATTATAAGCATCAGATTTTCGAATATTAAGTTTTTTATGAGCGTCATTTAAATACCAACCAATAAAGTCCGTGCTATGTTTAAAGCTTGTTCGCCTTGCAAATCTTTTGCCAGTTTTTCGTTTGTAAAGATCCCAAGTGCCATCAACTGCTTGCGCATAGCCTTTCGCGCTCGTTGGTCTTTTTCCAGGAATTACCCATAAAATTTTATTTCGCGGTGGCTTTACTCGAGATCTAAAGCTACTCTCTTTCCAAATAACCGCCATTTGAACTTCAACCGGAAT
>JAQWNW010000067.1 GCA_029246285.1 Paracoccaceae bacterium
ATATTTGCAATTGAAACAATTTCTTTTGAGAGGTTTTCCAATTTAGACGAAAATTCTGAATTTTGTATAACAGAAAAAAGAGCCAGAACTCTGAAAACAATACCTTATTTCAAAAATATTGGCCGATATCACTTAGACAAGACCAAAGGCATTCAATGGGTAAAAGCTATTGCTGATCCAGTAAGAGATTTAAATTATCCAATGAAAGGGCCTCTTAAACCGATAAGGACCGGGTCTGCGGATGCCCATCGGCTTGGAATATCCATTTGTAAAAAAGCTAAGCTTCTTCCAGCTATTATTGCTCAGCAAGTGGATCATGTAGCTCACAATATCACTTGTATTTCAACAAGTGCAAAAGAATTAATTAATTTTGACGAGAATATTGTTAATATAGCTGCAGCAAACTTACCATTAAGAATCTCAAGCAATAGCAAGTTACATGTGTTTAGGCCAGTAAATGGTACAGAAGAAAACTACGCATTAGAAATAGGCTCGATAAATAGGACTGACCCTGTCCTATGTAGGCTGCATTCAGCTTGTTTTACTGGAGATTTATTGGGATCTTTGAAATGTGATTGTGGCGAACAGCTAAGGAAGGCATTACAGACAATTGGGGAAGAAAAACAAGGGATCTTGTTGTACCTAAATCAAGAAGGTCGAGGTATTGGGCTCGCTAATAAAATGCGGGCATATGCGTTACAAAATCAAGGTTTTGATACTGTTGAAGCAAATCACAGGTTAGGCTTTGAAGACGAGGAAAGAGATTTTGAAATCGGTGCAAAAATCTTAAAAGAGCTGGGTTTCAAAAGAATAAAACTACTAACCAACAACCCAAAAAAGATAAAAATGATGGAGGCATTTGGAATTAAGGTTGTAGAAAGAATACCTTTGAAAACTGAATTGACCCGAGAAAACAAGAATTATTTAGCAACTAAAGTGAAAAAAAGTGGGCATTTTAATTAATGCATAACATCCATAATCTAATCGTATCAAAATGGGGCGCCCAAATGATGGGTTATAAATTCCCATGTTCCATTGGCCGGAGCGGAATAGGAATAAAAACTCAAGAAGGCGATGGTATTACCCCGTCTGGAATTTGGGAAATAGAATTTGTAATGGCGAGGCAAGATAGGTTAAGATACTCAGCTAGTTATAAAATAAATGTTAGAGACACGTGGTCGGATGATCCAAAAGACCCAAACTATAATCAATTAAGCAAAATCAATAACTTATATAGTTTTGAAAACCTTTGGAGATCTGACCCAATTTATGATCTTGTGGCTGTAACAAATTTTAATCGCAGAACAATAAAACCTGGCTTAGGATCAGCAATCTTTCTTCATGCTTGGCGCCAACCAAGATACCCAACAGAAGGTTGTGTTGCTTTTTCTAGGCAAAACCTTATCTGGATACTCAACAATTGGGGTAAAAAATCAAAGATTATAATTAGGGGTTAGATAATCTCTCACCAAAAATTGCGGATCCGATTCGCACGTGAGTTGCACCAAACATAATAGCAGATTCATAATCCGAACTCATCCCCATCGACAAAAATCTTATATCATTTCGCTCTTTCATTTTACGTAATAAAGAAAAATGTAGCGCTGGCTCTTCATTTAAAGGAGGAATGCACATTAACCCATCAATTCGCAAATCCATTGATTGGCAATCCTTTATAAAAACATCTAAATCCTTTGGAAGAACGCCTGTTTTCTGTGGTTCCTCTCCTGTATTTACTTGAATAAACAACGACGGGCAAAAGCCTTGCTCCTGTGTCAAATTAGCAAGCAATATTGCTAATTTAGGCCGATCTACTGTTTGTATCACATCAAATAATTCAAATGCTTGGCGAGCCTTATTCGTTTGAAGAGGCCCAATCAAATGCAGCTCAACATTTTCATAATTTTCTTTAAAACTTGGCCACTTGCTTAGTGCTTCCTGCACTCTGTTTTCACCAAAACAACGATGCCCTTCCTTCAAAACAGCTTCAACTTTTTCGTTTGGCTGAACTTTTGAGACCGCGATCAATTTTACCGAATTGACTTTTCGATTTGCTAATCGTTCTGATTGATTTGAAAGTTCTTTTACTTGAGACAATGACATAATGATTTACTAATTCTTAGGTTATTCTTAGGTTTGTTTTTTTATTCTTAATTTACAAATTCAATAAAAAAAGAGCGGGAAAATCCCGCTCTTTCCTTAACAAATAATCCTTATGGATTAGAAGCCAAATGCTACACCAGCACCAACTGTCGTTGTACCAGCAGCACTAGTAACACCAGCTTGCATTGAAGCTCCGCCACCTAGAGACTGATTGTAACGAAGTCCGTAGTTGTTATCACCAGCTAAATTTTTCCCGGCAAATATGTAAACACTACCTGCTGCCATTGGTGCAGATACATTAGCAATGTATCCTGTTGAACCACCGGACTGAGAAGTTCTAAGTCCTGCAGACATGCCTGCCATTGTGCCTGACCAGTTTACAGAAATTGTTTGGTTAGCAGCGCTGTTTTGGTCGAAACCAATACCAACTGAACCGCCGCCCATTGGAACTGAAAGTGATGCTTCTGTATCGTTACCATTACCACCAGAAACAGATACGCTAGCGCCACCTAAGGCCATGTCTAAACGTACAACGTTTGGACCAGCGCCTGTTGAAGACGTAGAAGCCCAGTCCCAGCTGCCAACAACATCAGCACAACCCCACATTACGGCGCCACAGCCCCACATGCCTGAGTTTGCATTGATCGCACCGCCAGCATTACCAGCTGTTAGTGTCATCGCACCATTTGAAACGGAAATTCTTGGAGCTGCTAAACCAGTGTGCGCTGAAGAAAATACGCTAGCCGCCG
>JAQWNW010000086.1 GCA_029246285.1 Paracoccaceae bacterium
CCCTTTAGAAGAGAGCAAAATACTACCTTTACCAGCTTCTAAGACGCCCTGAATTCCTTCGAATTTGCCACTATTTAGTATTACAGCAGACAAAGACAGCGACGCCGGAAAATCGAATTTTGATAAGAAATTGTATTCTGGGAATTGCTCTGAAAGCTCATTAACTGAAATATTTTCAATTGAAGCAGAGATTTCAATTTCCTCACCTTTTCTTTTTGCTAATTTAATCCTAGCACTAGCGGTAATGTCATTTCCATAAAGTAAATTTGATGAAAATTCAGCTGATAACGTTTGATCCTTGTTTTCTAACTTAAATTCTCCTTTATTTAGCCACCAAGTTTTCCCTAATTTTTGATCAACCAAGGCAATATTCGTATTACTTGCTGAAAAAAGGGATAAATTAGAAAGTTGATCCTGCGCAAGAACTTCTTCAATCAATGTTACAACATCTACAAGTTCATTGTACTTAATGGTTTCAGAGGCACTCTCCCCTTCACGCATTTCAAATGAAAAATCGCCCTCCAAATTTTTGGTAACAACAAAAGTGCTGTTTGATAAAAGCAATGAATTAGGTTTTAGATTTAATTGAACCAAATTTTCATAACCAAAAGTCGCTTCAAGTTCATTTAAATAAGCTAATTTTTTTCCTCCAGAACCTTCTAAAATAATCTTAAATAAATTAGCAGAAATAAAAGAGTTTCCTTCAAAAAAATCGAACTGAATATCACCAATGGAAACCTCAGCCCCTCCTAAACCATTTTCGATTGCAATTTCAAATTTATCTACCAACCAGTTATTAGCGAAAAAGCCTTTCGAGCCCCACCAGACAACTGAAGCCGTTAAAAAAAATGTTATAGAAAATAATAAAATTAAAATAAAATTAAAAGTTTTTTTCATTTGAGGATCGTTAGATAATCTTTTAATTACAATGTATTGTATAATCAATTTTTTTACTACTTGAATTTTACAGACATTAAAGAAATATATCAAAAGATTACGGAAACATATTATGATCGAACAACTTAAAAAACTTCCTCAGTTTGAGGTCACTTTAGGAAATGGCTCAATTGTTGATGAGAATTTCTTTTTAAACAAAAATACAGTTCTTTTTTTTTATCCTCGCGACGACACTCCTGGATGCACTAAAGAAGCTATAAATTTTTCAAATCTCAAAGAATCTTTTTCAAACCTAGGAATTGAAATATATGGAATTTCCAAAGATAATCAAAATTCGCATGAAAATTTTATAACAAAATATAATCTATTGGTAGATCTATTGTTTGATCATAATGGGCTAATGTGTGAAGCATTTGGAGTTTGGAAAGAGAAACAAATGTATGGAAAAACTTATAATGGCATTGAACGATCAACTTTCCTAATTAATAAATGCGGAAAAGTTATGAAAAGTTGGCGAAAAGTAAAAGTTGATGGACATGTTGAAGAGGTTTTGTCTTGTGCGAAACTACTATGAATAACTTAACACTTACAGAAATGGCAAAACGAGTATTATCTGCAAGTGAAGTTGCAGACAAAATTAAACTTTCAGAAGAATACTCCAAAACTTGGTTAAAAAATAGAAAGATTGGCAACAGCATTTGTATCGGTAAAGTAAAATGTCCAAATTTTCCTTCCCGGCCAAGAAAGCCAAACTTATTACCTCCACGGCAAATGCCAAAACGTAAATATGGAACTGAGATTGGAAGAGTGGCTTTACTTCACTCTGTTGCACATATTGAATTAAACGCAATTGACCTTCATTGGGATATGATTGCTCGATTTTCAGATATCAAATTTCCACTTAGTTTTTATGATGATTGGGTAAATGCGGCTAAAGATGAAACTAAACATTTTCAACTTTTATCTGAACTTCTAAATGATAGAAATTCGTTTTACGGCGCATTACCAGCACATGATAGTATGTGGGACTCAGCTACGTTAACAAATGATGACATTCTTGGCAGATTAGCTATTGTCCCAATGGTATTGGAAGCGCGGGGTTTAGACGTGACTCCAAATATGATAAAACTTTTCGAAAAAGCTGGGGAGCAAAGATCTGTAGAATATTTAAAAATAATATACTCTGAAGAAGTTAATCATGTCTCGTATGGATCCAAATGGTTCAACTTCCTTTGTGGTCGCGATGGATTGGATCCAACCCCAACATTCCACTCGTTAGTTAGAAAATACTTTCATTCAAAGTTAAAACCACCCTTTAATGAAGAAAAAAGAGCTGCCAGCGGCCTGCCACCTGACTTTTATTGGCCTCTTACCGAATAAAACATAAATGTTGCGGATTTTATTTATCCTCTTTAAAATCTCCAAAGTAAGCACCCAATAGGATATTTTAAAAAGTCAATTAATGGTAAATGTAAAAAACATAAAAAACTGGTTAAGGCGAAGCTTCGATCAAAAAAGAATATTTATCAAATCAAACGATAGAACCATTCATTTTCACCTCAAGCCATATCAACAAATTACCCTTGTATTGGCTATTATTACGTCTGGACTTTGGATGATTTTCTCTACCTCATTTTTGGCTATCGACAAAAATTTTTCAAATCATAACATTAC
Organism: Paracoccaceae bacterium; assembly: GCA_029246285.1. GTDB lineage: Bacteria > Pseudomonadota > Alphaproteobacteria > Rhodobacterales > Rhodobacteraceae. The sequence goes on from JAQWNW010000086.1 coordinate 2,572, forward strand.
CAAAAATCATCTAATAAACGATTCTTTTCAACAGCGTTTAAATTTATTAGCAGATGAAAAAAACCTAAAGGAAATAGAAGCAAACCAGTTACAAAGGCAATTTTACGCAGCAATAGCAGAAATTTCAAAAGGGCAATTAATTTCCTTAAAAACAAGAAAAAAAAATGAAGAACTAGAGCAAGCTTTAAAATCACTTCAGAATATAATTAATAAGCCTAGAATTGATAACAGAGCAAATAAAGTTTCAGAGCTCACTGTTGATCCTCAAACATCCATTCAAACGATTAGGTTTCTTTCCCAAGCACTTGAAGAAAAATCTGAAGTAGAGGCTGAAATAATTCAAGAAAACATCAATTTAAAAAAGGAAATTCTTGAACTAAAACACAAAGCATTAGTTTCGACAGAAAGATCAGAACGTATTTTTTCTCGCTTAGAAGAAGCATTGTCTGTATCAGTTGAGCCTCTTGAGCGAATGTTTGAAGACGTTGGAATATCTACTGAAAAGTTACTTAAAGATGTAAGAAGAGGATACTCTGGTAAAGGTGGCCCAATAATGCCGTTGTTAATTACCAAAGGAAAGTCAAGTGACAACAGAGTAAACAATCGAGCAAATAAAATTCTAAAAGAGTTAGATACTTTAAATTTATACAGAATAGCCGCTTTTCAATTGCCTTTTTCCCATCCGCTTAAAGTAAGACATCGTTTTACTTCAGGATATGGCAAAAGAAAGGATCCTTTTACGGGCAAGAATCAAATGCACGCTGGCATTGATCTTGCCGCATACTCGGGATCAAAAATCCACTCTACTGCTGATGGAACTGTAACAAAAGCTTGGCCAAGTGGAGCTTATGGAAAACTAATTGAGATTCGTCACGCGATGGGATATAGAACAAGATACGCCCATCTCAAAAAAATTCGGGTCAAAGCTGGTCAGAGAGTATCTAGGGGAGATATAATTGGTGACATGGGTAATACTGGACGCAGTACAGCTACGCACCTGCACTATGAAATTAGAAAGAACGGCAAAACAATTAATCCAATGAAATATATTAAGGCAGCAAGAAATGTTTTCTAAAAATAAGATAAGCAATAATAGTAAAACTTCACCAAATTCTGAAAACTCTACTGGGTCAGAGATGAGTTCAGCATTAAAGCAACCAAATGAAGTGAAAAATCAATCTTTAACGCCCAAATTAAAGCCAGCGGTTTCAACCCTTTCGACTGATTTAGTGATTAAAGGGAATCTTCAATCAACTGGAGACATTCAGATCGAAGGAACAGTAGAAGGTGATATTAGGGCTCATTTGTTAACAGTTGGAGAAAGCGCCACGATTCGTGGTGAAGTTATCGCCGACGACGTCGTTATAAATGGAAGAATTATTGGACGAGTGCGCGGCTTAAAGGTAAGGTTAACATCAAGTGCAAAAGTGGATGGGGATATAATCCATAAAACTATTGCAATAGAAAGCGGTGCTCACTTCGAGGGATCGGTGCAACGTCAAGACGATCCGTTAAGCACTAACAAACCTCCGAATGAGATCAAGAAAACTATATAATTTTAATTTTCTTTATTCGCTTCTGATCTAGATTTTCCTGATACATTTTGTGCTAATGCACTAGCCATGAAATTATCTAAATTACCATTTAAAACCCCCTGAGTATCAGAGGTTTCGATGTTAGATCTAAGATCTTTAACCATCTGGTACGGATGAAGAACGTAAGACCTAATTTGATTGCCCCAACCAGCATCACCCTTACTCTCATGAGCATCCGAAATTGCTGCTGTCCTTTTATTTAACTCTAGTTGATAGAGGCGGGATTTCAAAGCCTTCATCGCAATATCACGATTTTGATGTTGAGATTTTTCTGAACTTGTAACAACTATTCCGGTTGGGTGGTGCGTTATTCTTACAGCGGAGTCGGTTGTATTTACATGCTGTCCACCAGCTCCACTTGAACGGTAAGTATCAATTCTTAAATCTGCTGAATTTATTTCGATCTCAATATCGTCATCTATATCTGGATAAACCCAAACCGATGAGAAAGACGTATGTCTTTTTGAATTACTATCAAAAGGAGAAATTCTAACCAAGCGATGGACTCCACTTTCGGATTTAAGCCATCCGTAAGCATTTCTTCCTTGTACCTTGTAAGAAACAGATTTTATCCCAGCTTCATCACCAGAATTTTCTGAGAGTAATTCAACTTTATAATCTCGCTGTTCTGCCCATCTTACATACATTCTAGCTAACATAGCAGCCCAATCACAACTTTCCGTACCACCTGCACCAGCATTTATTTCAAGAAAAGCGTCATTGGAGTCCATTTCTCCATCAAGCAAGGCCTCAATTTCTTTATTTTCAGCAATAATTAATAATTTTTTAAGATTAGCCTCTGCCTCTTCCAAAACGATAGTTTCATTTTCTAGTTCAGCTAACTCAATCAATTCAATATTTTCTTCTAATTCTAGCTTGAGGCTCTTATGGATTTCTAATTGATCCACCAAAAACTGTCGTTCTTGCATTAACTTTTGTGCCTTTTGAGGATTATCCCAAAAGGACGGGCTCTCAGATAAAGCGTTAAATTCTTCCAACCGATGATTTGCCGAGCTTATATCCATTCGCTGTTCCAGCAATTTAATTGATTTTAGTATTTTTTCAGTAATACTTTGTAATTCAGCACGCATTTCTCTACTCAGAAATTGTTAATAGTAGCCATAACATGTAGCGATCCATAGCCATAACGTAAAGACATTACCAACATTGAAATTCAAAACACCAAAAATTTTCAATTTCCATTGTACTTATCTTCAAGACAAGTGTATTGACACAGTTAAGAGGTTTTTCTTGAAAACTCTCAAAAAGTTTCTTTGGATTTTGTGTGTTTTCACACAACTTACTAAAAACACCACTTGTTGGTAAATCAATCGAAGTAAGACTTCGAATTTAATTGGGTAAATAGACCCGGAAATGTAACGCGATGAACTGCAAAACAAAAATATCATCAAATCAGAATGAAAGCTTTATAAATATTCATTCAACTTTAGATAATAGCAGATCGCATAGATATAGGCCATGTTTGAATTTGATAATTAAACTAATAGGACAGGCCAGAATAGAGATAAAATGGCAAAAAAAATGCTTATCGATGCCACCCACAGTGAGGAAACTCGCGTGGTGGTGGTCGAAGGAAATAAGGTTGATGAATTTGACTTTGAATCATCAAATAAGAAACAGTTAGCTGGAAATATCTATCTAGCAAAAGTCACAAGGGTTGAACCATCCCTTCAAGCCGCATTTGTGGACTATGGCGGTAATAGACATGGATTTTTAGCATTTTCTGAAATCCATCCAGATTACTATCAAATTCCAGTTGAGGATAGAGAAAAACTTATCGAAGAAGAGTTAGCCTATGCAAAAAAAATACAGGAAGAAGCAGAAAAAAAAGAACAAGAGAATTTAGCTAATACAGATTCTTCAAATCTTAAAGAAAACCAAGAAGATGGCACTCAATCTAATGAAGATGATAACGAGACTCTGTCACCTACAGAAAAGGAGCAACTTACTCATGAAGAGTCTGAAGAATTAAATACCTTCAAACCGAGGCATCGGCGATACAAAATCCAAGAAGTCATAAAAGTAAGACAAATACTTTTAATACAAGTTGTAAAAGAAGAGCGCGGAAATAAAGGAGCTGCTCTCACTACATATTTATCGATTGCAGGTCGATACTGCGTACTAATGCCAAATACAGCGAGAGGTGGTGGTATTAGTCGAAAAATCACAAATGCAAATGACCGAAAACGCTTAAAGTCGATCGCGAATGAGTTAGAAATTCCTGAAACGACAGGTTTAATCGTGAGAACTGCTGGTGCAAATAGGACTAAAGTAGAAATAAAGAGAGATTTTGAATATTTATTGAGACAATGGGAAGAAGTAAGAAATCTAACATTAAAGTCAATAGCACCATGCCAAATTTATGAAGAAGGTAGTTTAATAAAAAGATCCATACGAGATTTATATACCAGAGATGTAGACGAAATATTTGTTGAAGGAAAACAAGGCTTCCAATCAGCTAAAGAATTCATGAAAATGCTGATGCCAAGTCATGTAAAAAAGGTGCACGAATATAACGATCCAATGCCCCTATTTTCGCGCTACCAAGTGGAAAGTTTTTTGAGTGGAATGTTCAATCCTACCGTACAGTTAAAATCAGGTGGATATTTAGTAATTGGAATAACAGAAGCTTTAGTTGCAATCGATGTAAACTCTGGGCGGGCAACAAAGGAAGGATCTATTGAAGAAACAGCTCTAAAAACAAATTTAGAGGCAGCAGACGAACTTTCCCGTCAACTTCGTCTTCGTGATCTAGCTGGGTTAATCGTCATTGATTTTATTGACATGGACGAACGACGAAACAACAATGCAGTAGAGAAAAGACTAAAAGATAGATTAAAAGACGATCGGGCACGAATACAAATTGGAAGAATTTCTAATTTTGGATTACTCGAAATGTCTCGGCAGCGCCTAAGGCCTGGAATGCTGGAAGCCACAACTGCCCCATGCGCCCACTGTCATGGCACTGGTATTGTAAGGTCAGATAATAATTTAGCATTAATGATACTAAGAGAAGTAGAAGAAGAGGCAGTTAGAGGACGTAATAAAGAAATACTAATTTCCACCTCATTTGATGTGTCAAATTATTTAATCAATAATAAGCGTGAGCATATTTTAGAGATAGAGAAAAGGAACAATATTTCAATTAGAATTGAGGCTAACCCTCAGATGAAAAGCCCAAATTACTCATTAGAAAAATTTAAAGAAACTTCGAGAAAAATAGCACCATTAGAGCAGAACCTAGTTTCAGTCGACTCTACCTTATCTGAAATCAAAGGGGACTGGATGGATGACAATCAGCCAGAAGCGTCGAGTAAGGATACATTAGACGACAAAGATCAAAAAAAGAAACGTCGACGAAGAAAAAGGAATAGTCGCAATTCTCAAAAAGTAAATGATGATAATAACAACTCGTTAACTGACAACACTATTAACGAAAAGACCGAAACGATTATTGATGAGTTGGGTGATAAAAAAATACCCGAAAAAAAACGAGCTGTACCAAATAAAACACCAAGAACACGTACTAAAGCATTAAAAACTAGTTCTAGTGCAGAAGAACAAATATTAAGCACTGGCAGTGGTGAATATTCAGAAGACAAAGTAAAGATCCAAACCAATACTGACAATACGGATATTGATACAATACCTAAAAAAAGAGGCCGGCCGAAGAAAACCAAAGCAGTCGATGAAAAGGTTGCTAAAAGCCAAAACTCTGATTTAGAAAAAGCTCAGCAAACATCAGAAGAAAAACCTGAAAAAAGCAAAAGTAAACCGATAAAGAAACAACCAAATCCAGAAACCAAAAAGAAAACCCCTCGAAGCGGCTGGTGGTCAAGAAATAAATGATTTAACCATATGGATTAATTTTTAACTTAATGCCTCAAAATATTTTCCATATTCATAAGAAGCAAATTATCTTAAGGTTTAGCACTATTATGCTACTCTGTATCATGATTTGGATGTCGCGGCCAAATCAGTTGATTGCTAATTCACTAATTAGAGATGCGGAAATTGAAAACACCCTTCAGATGATAGCAATGCCCATCTTTAGAGCGGCAGATCTTGATAAGACCGCTATTAAAGTGTTAATAATAAATTCTAACGATATAAATGCATTTATCGTAGATAATAATCATGTATTTTTTACCACTAGCCTGCTAACACAATTAAAAACCCCAGAAATGTTTCAGGCAATATTAGCTCATGAAGTTGCGCATATTACTTCAGGTCATATTTTAAGAACTAAGTTAAATATAGACAGTAAAGAATGGCAAGGTAATGTAGGATCAATAATAGGAATAGTAATAGCCTCTGCTTTAAGCGTGGATGCTGGACTTGCAATAAGTCTTGGAACAAACATCGCTGCCCAAAATAATTATTTTTCAAATTCCAGAGAGATGGAAAATATAGCTGACACTATTGGTGTGAATTTATTAAACAAAGCTAAAATTAATCCTTCTTATGCTTTAAAAACGATGAAAATTTTTGAAAATCTTGAAAAAGTAACAAGTCTCAATAAGCATCATTATGTTCGCACGCACCCTTCAAGTAGCAGGCGAATTACCAATATTAAAGCATCAATCAAACAACTTGAACCTCAAGAATATTTTCTTAACGAAAATCTAAATTACAAATATCAACGTATTTTAGCAAAAGTGAAAGCCTTTTCCGATAAACCTGAACAAACATTGAGTGAGATCGATTTATCCAATGCCAATGAAATAACACTTATTAAAAAGGCTATTGCATCGCATCTCAAGCCAGACCCACAAGGAGCCTTAGAAGCTATAAAGCGTTTGATTATTATAAAACCAAAAGATCCCTACTTTACTGAACTTTTAGGACAGATATATCTAGAAACTGGACACCCAAAAAAAGCGATAAGTGCATTTTCAAAAGCTTTAACAATCATGCCAAACGAACCCTCCTTCTTGATCTGGAGCGCTATCTCTCATCTAGCTTTAGAGACAAGCGAGAACAATACAGTTGCGTTAGAGCTTCTACAAAAAGCAGGTCAATTAGATTCAATCAATCCGAGGCTTCTTCGGTATCTTGCAATAGCCTACGCACGTAACAGTCAACCGGGAAAGGCCGCACTAACAACTTCAGAATATTCTATCATTTTAGGACGTTTTAAAGCTGCAAAAATGCATGCTAATCAAGCATTAAAAACTTTAAAACCATATTCTATTGAATGGCGAAAAGCTCAAGATATAATTGAGATCAGTTCCAAAATTGGAGAAAACAAATGAAAATCGCAACATTTCTTTTTTTAATATTCTACTTATTTATAGGAAGTTTATGTAAGGCTGACTTATTTTCAAATATATCAGACTCTGATCGCTTAGCATTGCAAAAGGAAATTCGAACATATTTGTTAAATAATCCTGAGGTAATAATTGAAGCTGTAAAAAATCTTGAAAGCAAAAATCAAAAAGACAACCACAGGACAGATAATTCATTAATTCAAGAAAATTATGATGAACTATTTAATGATGGAATATCTTGGCAAGGTGGCAATTTAAATGGAGACATCACAATCATTGAATTTCTAGATTATCGGTGCGGTTACTGCCGAAAAGCCCACAAAGACATTACAAAATTGCTTGAGGTCGATAAAAATATAAAATTTATTATTAAAGAATATCCAATTCTTGGAACCGAAAGTGTTCTGATAGCCCGTGTGACAATAGCAGTATTACAGTTATACAACAAAAATATCTATAAACGAATTCACAACAAATTAATGAATGATTACATCAATCCAACAGAACAAAATATAAAACGATTTCTTGAAGAAAACAAATTGGATTCTTCATTGGTTTTAAGACATATAAATTCAGAGTCTGTAACCAACCATCTTCGTAAAATAAGGCAACAAGGAGAGAGATTGAGTATTACTGGCACTCCCACCTTCGTAATCGAAGGTAATATGGTTCGTGGATATCTCAGCTATAAACAATTACAAGAAATAATTAATGAAATTAGATGAATATTAAATATACCTAAATCAAACTTTGAATTTTATTTTTTTACATGTATATAAGAACGATAAGGGTACATAAGATACCTAACTTGAAAGGCTGAAGAGCAAATGGCAAAAAAAAATCATGAGGCAGACGTAAACTTTATTAAGGAATTAGCTGTATTACTAAAAGAACATGACCTGACAGAGCTGGAAGTTGCAAGAGATTATGGTGAAAATGATAATTTAAACGTTCGAGTAGCGCGGCAAGTTCTGCCAAATCACGAAATTATCAAGAATAGTTCCAGACCAGATATTATAGAAGTTCAGACTCCGGAAGTCAGTGAGTCAAAAAAAACTACTGACATAAATCCCCTTGCAGGTGCAATACCATCCCCCATGGTTGGCACAGCGTATTTGGCTCCAGAACCTGGTGCAAACAACTTTATCAACGTAGGGCAAGACGTGAAAGAGGGCGATACGTTGCTAATAATTGAAGCGATGAAGACAATGAACCAAATTACCTCCCCTAAATCTGGAAAAATAAAACGAATTTTGGTTGAAGATGGAACCGCAGTTGAATTTGGCACTCCATTAATGACAATAGAATAAACTTCATGTTTAAGAAAATATTAATAGCAAACCGAGGCGAAATAGCTCTTAGAGTACTTCGCGCGTGTAAGGAAATGGGAATCAGCACTGTAGCGGTTCACTCAACAGCAGATATGAATGCTATGCATGTAAGAATGGCAGACGAGAGTGTTTGTATAGGACCGCCACCCAGTAACAAGAGCTACTTATCTATCCCAGCAATTATTTCAGCCTGTGAAATAACTGGAGCAGAAGCGATACACCCAGGTTATGGTTTTTTGTCAGAAAATTCTAACTTTGTAGATATTATTACTGACCATGGCATTCAGTTTATAGGCCCAACCGCAGAGCATATAAGGATAATGGGTGACAAAATAACTGCTAAAGAAACCATGAAAGCCTTAAAAGTACCTTGCGTTCCAGGATCAGACGGTTCAGTGAGCAGTCTAGAAGCAGCGCTGAATGTAGGAAAAAATATAGGCTATCCATTGATAGTAAAAGCGACTGCCGGTGGCGGTGGCCGTGGCATGAAAGTAGCGAATAATAAAGATGATTTAGAAAATGCTTTTTTGACTGCTCGTTCAGAAGCTAATTCTGCCTTTGGAAATGATGAGGTCTACATTGAAAGATACCTTACAAATCCAAGGCATATTGAAATTCAGGTTTTTGGCGATGGAAAAGGAAATGCCATCCACTTAGGAGAGCGCGACTGTTCCCTTCAAAGAAGACACCAAAAAGTTCTTGAAGAAGCCCCTGGTCCATCAATATCTCCAGAAGTTAGGGAATATATAGGTAATATTTGTTCAAAAGCTGTAGCTTCTATAAATTACGCGGGCGCTGGTACCATTGAGTTTTTATATGAAAATAATGAATTCTACTTCATTGAGATGAACACTCGGTTGCAAGTTGAACATCCTGTAACCGAAGCAATATATGGAGTTGACCTAGTTAGAGAACAAATAAGAATTGCATCAGGTTTTGAACTCTCTTTAAACCAGAACGAATTACGCCCCAACGGCCATGCTATAGAAGCCAGAATCAATGCAGAAACATTGCCAAATTTCATTCCAAATCCAGGCACTGTAACAATGTTTCATGCTCCGGGAGGGTTGGGTGTGCGAATAGATTCAAATTTGTATAGCGGATATCAAATCCCACCCCACTATGATAGCCTTATTGGGAAACTTATCGTACATGGACGAGACAGAAAAGAGGCCATGGAGCGTTTAAAAAGATCTTTAGACGAATTAATTATCGATGGAATCGACACAACTACTGACCTTTTTCATGACCTGCTGAAAAATAAAGACATAATTGACGGCAAGTATAATATACATTGGCTGGAAAATTGGCTTTTAGATAAATAAATGAAAGATTTGAAGGCCAATACCTTTCACTCTCATATCGATTTAGAAGTTGTACTTAATGCATACATGAATGGGATATTCCCCATGGCAGAATCAAAATATGATGAGAAAATCATATGGATAGAGCCTAAACTACGAGGAATAATCCCACTAAACCTTTTTCATACCTCAAAATCTTTGGACCGCCACATAAAAAAAAATAATTCAACAGTGAGATTTGATAAAAATTTCGATTTAATTCTAAATGGATGTGCGAGAAGAAACGAAACTTGGATAAATTCTATTTTAAGAAATACTTACAGATTACTTTATGCCAAGGGTTATGCTCATAGCATAGAAGTATTTGAATATGACAAGTTGGTCGGCGGATTATTTGGAATTAGTATCAATGGAGTTTTTTTTGGTGAAAGTATGTATTCAGAATCAACAAATGCATCAAAAATTGCCCTGAAATTTTTAATCCAACGTTTAAAAAATAATGGATATTTATTATTTGACACTCAATTTATCTCTGATCATTTAATAACTTTAGGAGCAGTTGAAATCACTCAATCCGAATATTTGAGTCTTCTAAAAGAGGCGCTTGAAAAAAATGTAACAAATGCATTTTACTAATAGTAATAGTTTATCTAATCGGCCGCAGAGGTCGTTCCAAGGCGCATTAAAAGCGTAATTAGACTGACAGAACCTTGGGTATCCATGATCACGCTTTCTGGAGCAAGATAATCAAAGCTGCCTCCCGGCACTAATTCCAGGAAAGTTCCACCTAATAAACCTTCAGTAGAAATTAGTGCCTGGCTATCATCTGGAATCTTAATAGTATTTTTCACACTGAATGTCGTCTTAACACGATAGGTTTCTGGATTTAAAATGAGAGCCTTAACTATGCCAATTTTAACTCCTGCCAAGCGAACATCAGTTCCTAAAGAAACCCCTTCAACTGATCTGAAATCAGCACTTAAATTATAGGAATCCTCGTTAGACATAATATTTGTTCGGGTACTCGTATAGTAAAGAAACCAAATCGCCGTTGCTACCACAACAGCACCAATCAATATTTCAGTAACGCTCCTATTAAACATCAATCTAATTCCGGCTGCCAAGCTTCATAATCTTTTCTTATAGCTAGTTTAGCATTCTTTAGAGATCCACCAGGCGCATAAGCGGATAGAGTTCCAGTCAGATTTTCCTGGTGCGACTTCTCCCATTTTTTTCGCAAAAAGGGATCTTTTAGAGGGGTAGAACCAAATGTTCCATGTAACCATCCATGCCAGGTCGGGTCAACACGAGACGCTTCCGGTTCACCATTGTAACAAACCCAACGACGAGTACCGTCTTTATTTTCATAGAATTTATTTCCTTCAGTATCCTCTCCAACCAGGATCCCGTGGCGCCAGGTAAATATTTGGGTTCCTATTGATTGTCCATTCCACCAAGTTAGCAATCTCAATAAAAAATTCATAAACAAGTTCTCACATATATTTTAACAAAAAAATAACAACATTATAATGTACTGAACAATTAGGCTGTCGCACTTTCTTCATTCTTTTTTTCTGAATATATTAACAATGGGGAGACATCACTTGAAACTGCCTCTTCATTAACAACAACTTTTTCGACACCCGTCAGACTAGGTAAATCAAACATAGTATCTAAAAGTATACTCTCCAAGATTGACCTCAAACCTCTCGCTCCAGTCTTTCGCTCAATCGCCCGTTTGGATATTGCTATTAATGCATCCTCTGTGAATGACAGCTCCACCCCCTCCATTTCAAAAAGATGCTGGTACTGCTTAATTAGTGCATTTTTTGGTTTAGTAAGAATAGTGACCAACGCTTCTTCATCTAAATCAGTCAAAGTCGCTATTACTGGCAGTAGTCCAAAAAACTCTGGTATTAATCCAAATTTTAGCAAGTCCTCCGGTTGTAAATCTTCTAAAACATCTCCAACACTTTGAATGTTGTCACTTTTTACATCCGCTCCAAAACCGATAGCAGAACCTTTGCCGCGCTGCGATATTACCTTATCCAAACCAGCAAAGGCTCCTCCACAGATAAATAAAATATTGGTTGTATCTACCTGTAAAAATTCCTGTTGAGGATGTTTACGACCACCTTGAGGTGGTACACTTGCGACTGTACCCTCCATTATTTTAAGTAATGCCTGCTGAACTCCTTCCCCAGAAACATCTCTGGTTATTGACGGATTATCCGACTTGCGAGTAATTTTATCAACTTCATCAATGTAAACTATTCCTCGTTGAGCTCGCTCAACATTATATTCACTTACTTGTAAAAGCTTTAATATGATATTTTCAACATCTTCACCAACATATCCTGCTTCAGTTAAGGTAGTAGCGTCAGCCATTGTAAAGGGAACATCCAAAATTCTAGCAAGTGTCTGAGCTAATAAAGTCTTACCACAACCAGTTGGACCGATTAGCATGATATTTGACTTTGCCAACTCAATATCAGAATTTTTTGCGGAATGGTTGAGTCGTTTATAGTGATTATGGACTGCCACAGATAAAACACGCTTAGCCACTTCTTGGCCTATCACATAATCATTTAACACGTCACAGATTTCTTGTGGATTTGGAACGCCTTCAGCTGTCTTTAGATTAGAACCCTTTGTTTCCTCTCTAATAATATCCATACACAACTCGACGCATTCATCGCAAATAAAGACAGTAGGTCCTGCAATTAATTTTCTGACCTCATGCTGGCTTTTCCCACAAAAAGAGCAATATAAGGTATTTTTTCCTTCCTTATTACTCGTGCCACTCATTTAAAACCTCATTGAATTTTTATTTTATATCGGACAAATTAATCAATTACGTACCCTAAAGTCTATTGTAGATTATCTAAGTTTACAACGTTTTTAATTACTGCAAGGCTCTAACATTTAATCTAAACTAATCATCCCTTTACCTTTATTCAGAGTCTGTTGTTCTCTGCTCTACAATCTGATCAATTATGCCCCAGTCTTTTGCCGCATCTGCTGTCATAAAGTTATCGCGATCAAGAGCAGCTTCAACCTTTTTTAAACTTTGGCCACAGTGTTTAACATAAATTTTATTTAATCGTTCCTTTAACTCCAATATTTCCTTAGCTTGAAGGGCTATATCTGATGCTTGTCCTTGAAAACCTCCAGAGGGTTGATGCACCATTATACGGGAATTTGGTAAGGAATAACGCATTCCAGCTTCACCAGCAGCTAAAAGCAGTGAACCCATTGAAGCTGCCTGACCAATACATAAAGTAGACACTTTGGGTCTGATATATTGCATTGTGTCATAAATGGACAACCCTGACGTAACTACTCCTCCTGGTGAATTAATATACATAGCAATTTCTTTAGAAGGGTTTTCAGCTTCTAGAAAAAGCAACTGTGCCACTATAAGTGTCGCCATACCATCATGAACCGGACCAGAGACAAAAATTATTCTTTCTTTCAAAAGTCGCGAAAATATATCATAAGATCTTTCACCTCTACTAGTTTGCTCGACAACCATAGGCACTAAAGTATTCATGTATGTATCTATTGGATCTTTCATTTGATCTCCTCAATTTTTTCTAGCTAAAATGTATCGCGATAACTTAACAACACAAAAATACCTCTAATCGTCTTTTTCTAAAGCCTTTTGCAGATTATCTTTACTCACTTTTTTCTCTGAAATCGTTGCTAATTCAAATATAAAATCTACAACCTTATCCTCGAACAAGGGAGCTCTTATCTGTTGTTGAACCTCATCATTTTTTTGAACAAAATCAAAAAACTCTTTTTCTTGACCAGGGTATTTCCTAGCCTCTTCAAACATTGCCTGCTGCATTTCCTGGTCAGAAACAGTAATTTCATTTTTTCGGCCCAGCTCAGCTAGAAATAAGCCCAACTTAACTCGTCTTTTTCCAATTTTTTTGGCTTCTGGTGTAGTTTTAATCTCTGGATGATCATGACCTTCAACATTAGGATTCTTGTCATGCCATAGCTGGTGAGCAATCTGCGATGATTCTGCTTCAACTAATGATTCTGGCAAATCAAGTTTAACGTTTTTATCCAATGCATCCATTAATTCGCGCTTTGTTAATTGTCTAGCAGCAGCTGCATATTCTGTACCTAATCTGTCTTTTAGCTGTTCTTTTAGGCCTTTTAAATCCTCAGCCCCAAACTGCTTAGCCATTTCATCATTAATCTTAGCTGCGCTTGGCTCTTTTACTGAGTTGATATCACAATCAAAAACTGCTTTTTTTCCAGCCAAATCCTTAGAATTATAATCGCTTGGGAAAGAAACATTTACAATTACCTTTTCACCACTTTTCTTTCCAACAAGTTGTTCTTCGAAACCGGGTATGAAAGAATTAGAACCTAAAACGAGTGGATAATCTTCTCCTGAACCACCTTCAAAAGCCTCACCATCAATCTTCCCAACAAAATTGATATTTACTTGATCCCCATCTTTGGACTTTGAACCTTTTTTTCTATCTGAGAAAGACTGAGCATTTTTTGATAAATTTTCTAACCCTTCTTTTATGGCCTTATTGTCAACTTCTACAACCATCCGATTTAGCTTAATTTTTTTAAAATCAACCTCAGGAATATCAGGCAGCTTTTCATAACTAATTGACACTTCAACATCATCGCCTTTTTTCCACTTCTCGCCATCTTTCATTTCCATTGCTGGCTGTTGTGCAGGGCGATCCCCTGTACTTTCAAAATGCTCCTTCATAGCATTATCAATCGTTTCTTGCATCACTTCGCCCATAACTCGCTCACCAAATTGCTTCTTGAGAAGCGACATAGGCACCTTACCTTTTCGAAATCCTTTCATTTCAAAAGTAGGTTGAGCTTCTAACAACTTATTTTGAACACCCTCTTCTAATTCATCAGCTGTTAATAAGATATTATATGCTCTTTTCAGACCCTTATTTAGTGTTTCATCTACCTGCATTATATCACTTCCTCATAAATTTTTGGGGTGCGGGTAAAGCACTCCGAACCCATATCTTAAGTTATTGATTTTGTTTACTTTTATAAATTATTTAGTATTTGTATCGTAATAGTGTCGTAAACGCGTCAATTTGTTGAGGCGTCATCTATCACGGACTTATTCCCAATTAAAGCGGAAACTTCATAATTTTTTAGAGTTATTAACCGTGATGCTGACTAACAAATTAAATTTTATGTTATTTAATTTTCTCATACTTCACTTAAATAACATTAGATGTTAACCTTTTTTTATGACTTCGTTGATACTTAAATTCTTAATCGTGCTTACCCTCTTTGTGGGTAACGCAGGTATTAGCTTTGCATTACCTGTTTGCCCAATAACGGGTTTCTTTCACGATTGTTATGGGACTTTTAATTATACCAATGGAAGCAAATATGTAGGTGAGTTCAAAGATAATAAAAGGCACGGTCAAGGCACTTATACCTGGGCAGATGGAGAAAAATATGTAGGTGAGTGGAAAAATGGCAATCAAAATGGCCAGGGAACTCATATCTATGCAGACGGTGGAAAATACTTAGGCCAGTGGAAAGATGGTAAGCAAAATGGACATGGTACAGACACTTGGACCAATGGAGATAAATATGCAGGTGAATTCAGTAATGGAAGGAGAGATGGTTATGGGGTTTATTTCTATGGCAATGGAAATCGATACATAGGGGAATACAAAAATAGTAAGAGGCATGGCCAAGGCACTTTTATCTGGGCGGATGGAGATGAATACGTAGGAAATTTCAAGGATGGTATGTACCATGGTCAGGGGAGTTTTACTTGGGCAGACGGATCTAAGGATGTTGGAACCTGGGAAAAAGATAAGTTAAACGGATACGCTATTAGATATCGATCAGATGGTAGCATTAATGAGGAAGGCATATTTAAAGATGATAAGTTTATCTATGCCGAGAAGAGAAACAACCAAAATTCAACTTTACCAAACTGCCCAACTTCTAATTATCTTCACAATTGTTATGGAACATATATCTGGGACAATGGAGATAAATACGTTGGAGAACACAAAAATAATGAGATGCACGGGTACGGGACATATATATTCGGAACTAATTCTGAATGGACCGGAGATAAATACGTAGGTAATTGGGAGAAGAACGTTAGAACTGGTCGAGGAACTTATACCTACAATAACGGAGATAAATACTTAGGGGAGTTCAAAAATAATGAGATGCATGGTCAGGGGTATTATGTCTGGGATAATGAAGATAATTACGTAGGTAGTTGGGAGAATAACAATAGAAGCGGTGAAGGAACTTATAGCTATACCAATGGAAATATGTATGTCGGGAGATACAAAAACAGCAAGAGACATGGTCAAGGGACTTTCACCTTTGCAAATGGAGAAAAATGGCACGGTGCTTGGGAGAATAATAGTTTAAATGGATACGCGATTACTTATTACGCTGATGGAAGTGTTAATCAGGAAGGTATCTTTAAAGACGATAAATTTCTCCACGCTCAAAAGCAAAGTACTGTTAACTCGACTTTAGAAGCCTGCCCAACATCTAGCTACCGCCACAATTGTTTCGGAACTTTCACGTGGGGTGATGGCGGAACATACACAGGAGAATGGCAGAATGGAAAAATGCAAGGTCAGGGAACTCACACCCAAGCAAATGGAAATATATATGTTGGACAATGGCAAGATAATAATAGACACGGCCAGGGAACTTATACCTGGAAAGATGGCAGAATATGGCAAGGAGAATGGTCAAATAGCGAACTAAACGGTTTCGCTATTAAATACGATGCTAATGGAAATATTGCCAAAGAGGGTATGTTTGAAAATGGCAAATTTCTTTACACGCAATTTAAGGAAGATACGATAATAAAAGCTAAATCATGTAATGATGACCCAACTCTGTGCACGGTTGCTCAGCTATGCAATAATGCATCATATTATTCAGATGGAAAAAAAGCTTGGAAAAAAGATTACAGCTCCCAAATATATGTTGCTGAAGCAAAAAAGAATGGCGTCACGTGCGGAGTGAACTTAGAAATAGATAAAACCAAAATGGAAGAAATATTGCCAGCGGCTTCTGGATCAGGGTTCTTTATCACAAAAAATGGACATGTCATTACTAACGAACATGTTATTGAGGGGTGCGAGCAAGTTAAAGTTCATCATGACGGAAGTGTGCATGAATCAGTAATTCTGTCATCTGATAAATTCAACGATCTGGCTCTAATAAAAATAAACTACAATCCTGAGGTTGCTTTTTCATTAGCGACGGACTCACCTTATTTAGGTCAGGATATTATAGCAGCTGGTTATCCATTAGTGTCAGATCTTGGTAATACTTTAAAAGTCACTAGTGGAATTGTGAGTGCATTGAGCGCAATTGATGATACCAGTAAATTCCAAATGGATGTCCCGGTACAACCAGGTAATAGTGGCGGGCCTATATTTGATATTAACGGTAATATTTTAGGAGTTGTAGTCGCGAGGTCAACTCACGAAGAGACTCAACTTGTTAATTTTGGAATCAAAGCCACTACAGTTCGAAACTTAATAGATGCAAACAATATCAAACTACAGGCTCCAAATATAGAACCAATAAACAAACGCAAATTCAGTGAAGCAATGACAAAGGGAACAGTTTTGTTATCTTGTTGGATGAGCTTATCACAAATTGAAAAATTTAACGAACAAAGTGCGGGCAAGGTGTTTTTTAAAGAATTTAGGCAGTAGAAGAAAACTCTAATCCAAATTTGTTCCGTAATTGTGTCGTAAATGACTTGTTACGGGATGTTACACTATGGTTTTAATAGATACATTAGTAAAATGAGCACTGAAAATTATAATCATAAAAATAACGGCAGTTGTAACAACATGGTACATAAAGAGATACATTTGTTAATGTTAAGATGGTGCGGGTGAAGGGACTTGAACCCCCACGCCTCGCGGCGCCAGAACCTAAATCTGGTGCGTCTACCAATTCCGCCACACCCGCAATCAAATTACCGCAACAAACCTTGCCTTGATAATTCCGCGACGTGATAACAGAGGGGAGAAGAAGATGCGAGCAATTTTTCAAGAATCTGAAACTTTTTTTGGAACTATCAAATATCCTGAGCTTTATTTGATTATAACATTAATTATACCTTGGATAATTAAATCAATTTTATTAACATTGTTCCAATATAGAAATTTGAAAAAGCAAAACAAATTAACTAAATTTTACCATTTGCATTTAAGGACAGAGAATTGAACAATAAAATACGTGCCATGCAGTTAGTTGGCTATAATGAGCCTTTAAGATTAAACTTAGTTGATAAACCGGAACCAAACGCTAGTCAGTTACTATTAAAAATTCACTCAGTAGGTATGAACTTTGGAGACACCCTGTTAATTAAGGGAACTTATCAGGAAAAGCCCAGTTTACCACTTACTATCGGCATGGAGATTTGTGGAACAATAGAAGCTATGGGAAGAGATATTTCTAATTTCTCAATCGGGGATCGCGTCGCAACATATAGTGGCTTTGGAGGACTTTCAGAGTATGGCTGTTTTGAAGCAGATCAGTGTGTTTTGGTACCAAATTCGATGTCATCAGAAGATGCAGCAGCATTTCTTGTGGCTTATGGGACCAGTCATATAGCACTCGAAAGACGAGCAAGACTACTCGCAGGTGAGACATTATTAGTTCTAGGAGCATCAGGTGGAGTTGGCCTCACAGCTGTTGAGCTGGGTAAACTTATGGGTGCAGAAGTTATTGCTTGTGCGAGAGGTCAGCAAAAATTGGATGTTTGCAAAAAAATGGGTGCCGATTATTTAATAGACTCTGACACTGATAACATTCGTGACATTGTAAAATCTTTAGGAGGTGCAGACGTTGTTTATGATCCAGTTGGAGGCGAGCAATTC
>JAQWNW010000006.1 GCA_029246285.1 Paracoccaceae bacterium
CAGCGGTTTTAGCAGGATTGATTGGAATAATTATCGTTACAGAACCATTCTCAGCAGCATTAAATGCAGCTGCCCTATACGGAGTGATGGCAGCATTTTCAGGTGCTATTCTAGCCATTCTACTGCGAAAGTTGGGGCGAAGCGACAAACCAACTAGTGTAGCTCTTTGGTACAATTTTTCGGGTGCGGTGATTTTGGGTTTCGTAATAATTTGTGTCCCAGAACAATTATCTCCAATTGGTGGGCAACTATTAATTGATTTGATTTTACTAGGTGTCGTCGCCTCTGTTTTACAAATATTTTTCACAACAGCATACAAATACCTCGATGCTGTTGTTGTATCTGCTTTGAGGTACATACAAATACCCTTGTCCGGAGTAGCTGGGTATTTTCTATTCTCAGAAACCATGACTTCTAGTCAAATACTGGGTGCGCTAATAATTATTACAAGTTGCTTAGTTATTGCTTGGAGGGAATTTATTCGTGAAAAGAATTAATACCACTACCTATTTACAGTTAAAAATCTAATATGTTCGTATTCGCATTAGCAGTTTTGCTTTTAATGTTAACACCAGGGCCAGCTATATTGATGATTATAAACATCGGTGTAAATTTTGGCTTCCGCAAAGGCATTCCATTTGTAATTGGAGTAATTACCGGCGCAAATATGGTTGCGATTTCAGTGATTTTTGGTTTGGCAACTATTGTTCTCAATTATCCGATACTGCGGCTCGTTCTATTATTATCATCCACAATATTTATATTCTATTTGACCATTCGAATTTTAACCCAAAATCTACAAAAATCATTACAACAAAATGCCCAAAATTTTAGTTTCCTTGATGGAATAATTTTGCAGATAATAAATCCAAAAAATTACATCGTTCAAATCACATTGTTCTCCGGATTTTTAATTTGGGATGAATATTTCGTACTTGAGGCTGCAATTAAGTTATTAATCACAAATATTATATGGTTACCCATGCATTTACTTTGGTTAACTTTAGGAGTGGCAATTAAAAGGATAAATTTATCAAAAAATAACTTAAGAATACTTAATTTTATGATTGCTGGGTTGATGCTGGGCTTTTTGTTGCTTTCAATCCTAAACTATAACTAAAGCACTTTAACAATATTCGTTAACTTTCAAACTTCTCGTTCAACAGTTTTGTCAGCGCAAATAGGTAATTTTTTCCATCTCCACACCACAATCAGTCGTTCTTACTATAGCAGAACCTTCCAACTCGGTACCAAGTACCTCCCACCATTCCCAATCAGTTAAAACGCCACCTTTATCTTGCCTAACCTCGTGAGATAATCTCCATTTTTGATTATGACCCGCCCGTTTATTCCATCTAGACATATAATCCTGAAGGTCAGCTTTACCAATTGGTTTCAATTCCATCGGATCAATAAACTGAAAATCCTCGCTTACAGACTCTAAGAGCTTATGGATATCTAACTCATACCAACCCTCAATATAGAGTTCTCTAAACTTATGCCTAAGTGCCATAATATAATCCAAATAGTATCAACAAACAGTTTGTTAATTTAAATCAATATCGGACCCTAATTTACGCCCCATATAATTTAGAAAATCCCAAATCGTACCCTCCAAGTCATCTGGAGCCAAATAACCTGGTTTATAATATCTCGTATTCTGCGCAATTTGAAGAGTTTCTAATTTTTCCTTATCCTCAATATTGAATGCTTTACATAAATCTATATACGCCACCACTTCTGGATCATTAGGGTCTTCCTTCAAACCAGCTACACCCCATCGAATGGCAACTTTGTCTACACCTGCGGGTCTCAAACATAAATACAGAGTATAATTAGCTGCCACCGCGATTACGAAACTTGGAAAAACATTAAAGAGAACAGAATTTTTTTGCTCATCTTCTGTCATATCTTCATGAAACGGTCCTCGAGGAGGATAATTAGGATCGTAATACGATCGATATGCAGTCCACGCATCTTCTCCAGGAACTTTTTTACACAATTGCGTTGGTGTCATGGGCTGTAAAGTTTTTGGATGCGTCGCGAATAAATGATAACCTTCCATAAAATTTTCAGTTAAATTTTTCCAATTGGTATTCCAAACTGTTTCTTCTGTAAAAAGCAAGTTTCGTAGTTCATGATGATAATTGTGAAGAATTGTATCTAATTTAATCATTTGGGGTGATAAAGAACTCGCGTTTCCATCCAGATTTACAAAGATAAAATTATTCCAAATCTCTGAATTCAACTTTGGTAAACTACATTTTTCATAGTCAAAATTCTTTACTTTTTTCATTAAGGGAGCGGTTTTAAGTGTGCCATCAATATCATAAGTCCAAGCATGATATTCACAAACAAAGCTACGCTTGTTACCTTTACCTCGGGCTACAAGGTTTCCTCTATGACGACAAACATTTGACAAAACATGAACTTCATTTTTTTTATCTCTTGAAACAATTAATTGCTCCCCAATCAATTCAGTTGTAAAATAGTCTCCAGAATGAGGAATCTCTCCAACATGACCAAGGCAAACCCATTCTTTACGAAAAATCTCTTCTTTCTCCAATTCATGAAAACTTGGGAGTGTATAAAAAGCTGATGGCATGGTTCTTGCCTCAGAAGAATCGATAGATTTTATAACCTTTAGCTCTGTTCGTAAGGCTTCAATACTGTCAAATCTTTCTGCTTGCATAAAATCGCCCGAATCTTCTGTGATCACAGATTGTTAGCATAATTAAATAGAAATAACTAGATATAAATGATGTTAAAATGAATACCTAACGTCAAATTTACGAATAGAAAACCTAGTCAATTCTTTACAAGCGGTTTAGTTCAGCAAGTAATTGTCTTCGCTCTATTACAGCTTTATCCAACCAATCAGTTCTCATTTCTGGTACTGAATTTAATAGTAATTGCGTGTACTCATGACAAGGCGGTGTTAAAACATCTTCTACAAAACCCTGCTCTATGATTTTACCTTCTCTCATTACAGCTATCTTTTTTGATATCTGAGCTACGGTAGCTATGTTATGAGTAATAAATAAATAACTCAGCCCTAGTTCTTCTTGTAGCGATTGAAGCAAATCAAGAATTTGTTGCGCAACAATCGTATCTAAGGCGGAAGTTATCTCATCACAAATTATTAGTTTTGGTTCTGCCGCCAGCGCTCGAGCAAGATTAACTCTTTGACGCTGCCCACCAGATAATTCTGTTGGATACCTGTTACTGAACTCCGTGGGCAACTCCACTCGACCTAATAATTTTTCAACTTCATACCGAGTTTCTTTCTTGGACAATTTTTTATAAAACTGCATGGGTCGTCCTAAAATTTTCTCAATCTTCTGTCTAGGATTTAACGCAACATCAGCCATTTGAAAGGCGAATTGTATATCACGCAACTCGTCCCTAGATCTATGGGCGATATCTCCTTTTAAAGGTTTGCCATTTAACATTACACAACCAGTTTTAGGAGCCATCAATCCAGATATTATTCTACCAAGAGTCGTTTTGCCAGAGCCAGACTCTCCTATAATGCCAACTGTTTCTCCCGGTTCAACACTCAAATTCACGTTTTTAACCGCAATCATTTCTTGCTGCTTCCCATAACCAGCCGTTATATCTTGGACATCAATTAATGAAGTTTTCTTTGAGGTGTTTAGATAAGAGGAGCTTAATTCATCCGGCATGATATGAGCTGCCTCAATTAAAGCTTTTGTATAATCTTCCTGTGGGTTGTTTATTATTTGATTAGTAGTGCCATATTCGATATGAACACCATCTTTTAAAACCAAAATATGATCAGCAACTTGCGCGACCAACGATAAATCATGGGTTACATAAATTGCCGCTGTATTATTATTCTTAATTAATTTCTTAAAAGAATGTAATACTTCGATTTGCGTTGTAACATCTAAAGCCGTTGTAGGCTCATCCAAAATTAAAAGCTTTGGATCACTAATCATTGCCATCGCAGCCATAAGGCGTTGCAATTGGCCACCAGAAACTTGGTGCGGATATCTAAGTCCGATGGTGTCTGGATTTGGCAATTCCAGTTCTTTGTAAAGTTTTTCCGCTTTATTTTTTGCTTCTTCTTTAGTCATAGCTTTAGTAATGATTGGTATTTCAGTGACTTGTGCATTAATAGTCATTGCGCCGTTAAATGAAGCAGCAGCACTTTGTGCAACATAGGTAATTTCCTTACCTCTAAGAGTTTGGAGTTCTTTTAAACTCTTCGTGAGAACACTTTCCTCATCCAATCGCACTTCACCATCGGTTATAAAACAACCAGGTCTAGCATACCCCATACAGGATAAAGAGATCGTTGTTTTTCCGGAGCCAGACTCTCCAATTAATGCGATAACTTCTCCTGAATTTACGACAAAAGAGATGTTATCAACAATTTTATGTTGGTTATCTTGTTTGTCTTTAACACAAACACTTAAATTCTTCACTGTTAATAAGGACTTAGCCATAATCAGATCTCTTCAGATAATTTTGCACTTGATCTTTTAAGAAGCCAGTCCACAAAGACATTCATCGAAATCGCTATAGCAGCAATGGTTAGCGCAGGATAAATATTTGTGTACTCGCCATATAATAACGCTTGCATATTCTCCTTCACCAAAACTCCCAAATCAGATTGTGGCGGTTGCACACCTAAACCAAGAAAAGATAGTGCAGAAATAAACAAGATAGCGTAGGTAAATCTAATACCAAACTCAGCAGCTAGCGGTGTCAAAGAATTTGGCAAAACCTCTTGAAGAATGATCCAAGTTTTTCCTTCACCTCGAACAACCGCTGCTTCAACATAGTCCATAACCATAATATTTACTGCTAAAGCCCTCGAGACTCTGAAAACCCGTGTCATATCTATGAAGGCAATCGTAAACACCAAAACAGTAAAAGAGCTACCCAAAGAATTTATAACAATTAGAGCCAACATTAAAGCTGGAAACGATAAAAGAGCGTCATTAACTCGACTAATAATGGAGTCAATTCTACCCCCGAATGCTGCTGCCAGAAATCCTAACCCTACACCCATTATAAATGATAGAAACGTAATCAAGAGAGCTAAAAATAGCGTCACCCTTACGCCATTTATTAATCTTGATAACAAGTCTCGACCCAAGAAATCACTGCCAAGCCATAACAGATCAGAGGGAGGCTCAAAGCTTTCATTCGTAAGTATTTCAGCTTGATCGAATGGTGCCAGCCAAGGTGCAAACAAACCAACTAATATAACCAAAATTAAAAACAATATACTTAAGAATGCGCCAGGGGTTAAATCTTTAACAATCTCTGAGATAGATGACTTCCAATCGTTTTTCTCCAAAATCATTTCGGATACCTCACCCGAGGGTTTGATAAAATCGCGATAACATCAGAAATCAAATTAACGATTACATAAACCGAACAAAATATCATAGCGCAGGCTTGCACAACAGGGATATCTCTATTCGTAACGGCTTCCACCATATAACGTCCAAGGCCATTATAATTAAACATCGTCTCAATAACGACCACACCACTTATTAAATAAGCTAAATTTAGTGCGATCACATTAACAATTGGTCCGATCGCATTTGGAAGCGCATGCTTGATCAATAACCTCCTTCTCGGCACCCCTTTTAAAATTGCCATTTCAATCGCAGGACTAGACAAAACATCAATAACAGCCGATCGAGTCATTCTCAGCATGTGTGCTAAAATTGTAAAAGTTAAGCCAGCGACAGGAAGAACCAGAATGCGCACCCAATCAAAAAAATCGTAAGATGGTCTTATTGAGGCGATAGCGGGTAACCAGCGCAACTTAATTGCAAAAACTGTCACTAATAGGACTGCGACTAAAAAATCAGGAAAAGATATTAGAGCTAGAGAGGTTGATGTTAAAATACGATCGATTAATCCCCCAGGTTTGATTGCAGCAGTTAATCCAAGAAAAATTGACAATGGAACGGCAATCAGAGCGGTTGAACCTGCAAGTAACATCGTATTCCACCCACGGTTCAATAATTCAGTCCCTATATCTTGGCCTGCTAATGATCCCCCAAATGTAGCCAGAGATGCTCCAAAGTCTCCTCTAACAAAATTAAATAACCAAACAAAATACCGTACGTGTACCGGTTCATTTAATCCCAAACGATTTCTAACCAACTCCAAAGACTCAGGGGTAGCCGCTTGGCCTAGAACCGCATAAGCAACATCTCCAGGAAGAATTTCCGTTCCTGCAAAGACTAAGACGGAGACAAACAATAGTGTTAAAAGCCCAATCAACAACCTCCTGCCAATCATAGCGAAAACACTCATAAATATTCCTTTAACTAATCGAGTCACATAAATAACTGTGATCACAGCAAACAATATGAATCAAGGTCAAAATCTTTAGAAAATCATGACAAAAATAAAGCTAAATAGAAATTAAAATCCTTTTTTCATTTTTACAAAAGCTCTTTATTCCAAAACAACAACTTAGAAATGATAATAACTCTAGCTAATTTATCAAACGTCTGTTTGGTAAAGCTGCTTCCCCCAGCTAGAATCTTCTTCAATCAACTTTCGCGCTAAAACAGAATTTTTTTCAGATAATGCTTTTATAATGCCATCATGGCTCTTTTCCCAAACATTACTGTTTGATAAATTTTTAATTCCTTGCGCTAACCAGGGACCGGTACGGATGTACAAATTTTCAGCCATCCTTTCTAAAACTGGATTTTGAGCCATAGAATATATGTACGAATGAAATAAAAAGTTTTGCTCTAAAAAAGAACTTGAATCATTTTTTTTCCAAGCAAAATCCATACTTAAAGACAGCGATTTCAAGTATTTTACGTCTTTTTTCAAAACTTTTTTTGCAGCTATTTCTGCACTAGCGCCCTCCAAGGCAGCTCTTACATAGAATAACTTTGACGCCTCTTCTGAAGATAAATCTGGAACCCGATATGCCTTTTTTGCTGCGCCAACAAGAGCATCCTCGGATGCTAGTTGCCTTAAGGCTTCACGAACTGGCATAGCGCTATAATTATATTCATTTGCTAAACGCCTAATCGATAGCGGTTCCCCTGGTTTAAGGTCTCCTGTTATTAATTTTAAACGCAATTGAGAATAAACATTAGAACTTAGGTTCGACGAGTTCGGATGAAATTTTATATTTTGAACAACCATCGTTTAATCCAATAAATAAATGAACAAATTACTCCACCAAATCTCAAAATCAATCTGATCTTAAAGTTATTAAGGAAACCAAATAACACAACTGAATGTAAATGACCAATTAGTCTTTTAAGAATTAATCTTAATACTACCTTGATTTCTCATAGATACTGTGATCACAGTTATCTTATTAATGATATATTTATAAATGAAGACTGCTATTTATAGTTAAATTAGTATAAAAAAATGGGAGAATTTGGAATGTCGGATAAGAAATTTAACGATTATCTTTTTCAAAAATATCTGAAAAATGATATATCACGAAGAAAATTTATGGGAACTCTTGCTGCAGCTGGCGCATCCAGCACAGTCATCAATAGCTTACTTACAAAACGTGCTCACGCAGCGACACCTAAAAGAGGTGGAAGGTTAGTTGTTGGCATGGAACAAGCAACAGCACAAGATAGTTTAGACCCAACAAGTTACTGGGGAACTGGTAATATCTTAATGGGAAATTGTGTGCATGACTGGCTTGTAAATCGCGGGCCAGATCTAAATCCAGCGCCATTTTTGGCCACCTCATGGGAACCAAATGCAGATGCCTCGTCTTGGGTTTTTAACTTACGCACAGATGTTGAGTGGCACGACGGAGCTAAATTTACAGCTGACGATGTAATGTATTCCTGTACTAGACATTTTAGAGAAGGGACAGAGTCTCCAGCCAAAGCTTATATGAGTACAATCGCAAGCATGGACAAGTTAAGTGATCATCAACTTCGATTTAATTTGATCGCTCCAAATGCTGACTTTCCTGTGGTCTTAAGTGATACAAGGGTGCAAATTACCCAAAATGGACGGGAAGATTTTTCTAAACCTGCTGGAACAGGACCATTTAAAGTCGTAGATTTCACACCCGGCAGTCGCTATGTATTTGAGCGAAATGACAACTACTGGGGCAATGACGGTCCGTACGTGGATGAAGTAGAATTTGTAGGAATCCCCGACCCAACAGCAAAAATCAATGCCTTATTGGCTGGCGATATAAATTGTATATTACAACTCGACCAAAAAGCGGCACGCTTAATTAATAATAGCGGTAGCGCTTATGTGATTGATGCGCCTAGTGGAGCCTTCTTAAATCTTGCAATGATGGTGGATCGAGAACCTACAAATAATAACGACTTCCGATTAGCAATCAAACATGCAATGGATCGAGAAGGTTTAGTCAATAATGTCTTAAAAGGCTTTGGGTCTGTGGGTAATGATCATCCAATAGCTCCAATCTCACCTTATTATAACTCGGATCTTCCCCAAAGAACTTATGATCCTGATAAGGCAAATTTCCATATTAAGAAAGCTGGCTTGGAAAACACTCCAATAGACTTCTATGGATCTGATGTTGCTGGTTCTGGTGGACTAGCATGCGCTCAACATTTGCAACAAAGTGCTAAGAAGGCAAATATTAATCTGAATGTTATTAATCCACCTGCAGATAGCTATTGGTCCGCGGTTTGGATTCAAAAACCAATCATCGTTTCTGGTTGGGATGCTAGACCAGTGCCTGATTTGATTTTTGCCATTGCTTTTGCATCTGAGAGCGGATGGAACGAAACATTATGGAAAAATGATAAGTTCGATAAACTAATGGTATCAGCTAGATCAGACACAGACTTTGAGTCACGAAAAGCAAAATACTTTGAGATGCAAGAAATGCTTCATAATCATGGTGGGCACGGAACCTTAGGTTTCCGAAACTATGTGGATGCTGCAAGCAATGAAGTTCAGGGCATCAATCCACATGGTTCTGGCCCACTTGGGTTCTACCAAGGTCCAAGAACAGCCTGGATTGACAGCTAATAAATTAAGATTTTTAGAGGCCAGATTTATTTCTGGCCTCTTTGTATTTTAAAGTTCATTTTGACATCGAGGCATTATTTATGAGCGACTATACTCTCTACGCTGCTCCAAACACTTACGCGATGTCTGCCCATGCTATCTTAGAAGAAGTAAAGGCGGATTATAGGATTGAGTGGATTGAGATATTCACAGACAAACCTAACCATGATTTTAAAAAAATAAGCCCTCATTGTAGAACGCCAGCATTAGAGACACCTGAAGGTGGGATTTTCGAAACAGGTGCGATTGCTATGTATCTTGGAGAGAAATTCCCAAATTATAATCTTATTGTGTATCCAGAAGATCCACGCAGAGGAAAATTCCTACAATGGTTTTATTATTTGGGATCAACCTTGCAACCCGATGTCGTGATCCAATTTCATCCTGAATTTTATATAAAGAATAAAGATAATATTCGTGATTTCCAGGATGCGTCATTAAAAAGGCTGAGCAATGTTTTAAACATTTTGGATCATGCGCTTGAAAACGGTCCGTTTTTCTTTGGTGAGCATTTAACAATTTTAGATTTTTTACTATCAATGCAAACAATATGGGAGGAAATATTACCAAGAAAAACTACAGATTACAAAAATTTACACCGTCATCGAGAAATTATGAAAGAAAGACTTGCTATTCAACGAATATTAAAACAACATCAATGAACAAAATTGACAAAAACACTCTCAGACATCTTTTGTATTAGCAAATCCGATAGTTTTTCCAACTTTTGTACCAAGAGCGTTGATCATTCTTGACCAGTACGCAAACGAAGAGACTATTTGCACGATATAAGAGATTTCTTTGTCATCAAATCCTACAGCTCTGAGCTTATCTATATCATTTTTTGTCATATTATCGGGGTTGAGAGTAAGCTTTTTGCTAAACTTTAATGCCGGCACGATATTTTTGTTTTCAGAAACCAACTCAGCTTCCCAAGACCCTTCGTGTAATGAAGAAAGAATAGCTTTTGATCTCTTACGATTGCCAAAATAATATTCAAAATTCTCTCCATGGTTTAGATAAGCATATTTGCAACCACACAAAATAGCTACGTATGTGGACAATAATTCAGCAAACCATGGCTTTAAGGGTGAATTTGGGTTATGCAAAACAGCAACATAATGATCCTCCGCCGGTTTTATCACCTCTGGCGTTTGAGACATTGCTAAATATAGATTTTCTACGGTACCATCTTTACCTTTTACAGCTTCATATGCCAACTTCAGGTTATCAGTTGCATCTTTTTGACAAATAACATCAACCCAAGCGATATCATCTACCAGCGATTCATCACTCATCTTCGTCACTTTCCAACTTTAAATACTAAGTACGTTAAATGTGGAAAACTTCCCAGAGGAGTTCAAGTGTAAAATAATTTAATGTTTATTTTGGTAAAATCTTATCAATAAACAAAAAAGGCCCGACAGTTGTCGAGCCAATTCCGTAAAAAATGTCTAGCAATTAAAGAAGTGCTAAACTTCCAGCAGACTTTTTGCCGTCACGACCATCCTCAAGCTCATACGAAACCTTCTGATCGTCGTTTAATGAGCGTAATCCAGCTGCTTCGACTGCGCTGATGTGAACAAACACATCGTTTCCACCTTCGTCTGGGGCTATAAATCCATAACCTTTTGCTGAGTTAAACCATTTTACAGTGCCATTAGCCATCTGTTTTCTCCTATTTAGTGTTACCCACAACATGCGGTAACTCGGTGCAGTGAGATCTTAAATTGAAAAACCGTCGAACCACATCAGGCGTCGGAGAATTCGGTGAAAGAGTACTTCACGCGACGTTATTAGCACAAAATTTGCCCATGTCCAGTAAATCTATGTTTCTAAAAGCCTAATATACAATCAAATTTTTCACAAATGTTGCATAAAACTCACAATTATTTGCATTTTTTTCTTAATTAAAGTCCACGAAACTCAGTTGAACTTTTAAATAAGTCAATTTAACTATTCAAAGATGAAATAATATTTTTATAAAAAGTTCTCAAATTAAGATAAAATGAGGGAAAACTATGACTAATTACAAAAAACTTTCCGGACAATGCTTATGTGAAAATGTCTCTTGGAGCATGACAGGGCCGTTTGATTTTTTTGGATTATGTCAATGCTCTTTATGTAGAAAATTAACTGGCAGTGGTTTTGCATCAAATTTATTTGTAAAATTCGATCAATTTCAATGGATCTCAGGAAAAGAAAATATATTTAATTTTGATATGCCTAAACCGAGTAATTTTATAAGTGCTTCGTGTAAAACCTGCGGTTCACGTGTTCCAAGAATCTTTGGCCGATCAAAAAAAAAGGTTTTAATTCCTTATGGAAGTACAGTTGATGTTCCCGAAATCCAACCTACTCTCGTCTGTTATGAAGATCATACAAAGTGGTTTACAGATTTAAAAAAAGCAATAGGAAATTAATTATATGAATTGGCAACAGCTTATTGATGATGCTGCAAACAGGATCGAACCGTATATCGTAAAAACACCAACTTTCAAAACAAATGATATTATTGATAATAAAAATATTGAACTCAAATTTGAACATTTGCAACATACAGGAAGCTTCAAACCCAGGGGAGCTTTCAACTCATTGCTCTCTGCAGATGTGCCAAAAGCAGGTGTTGTTGCGGCATCTGGAGGAAATCATGGGGCCGCAGTCGCCTACGCTGCTACAAAGCTTAATTTGCCAGCCCACATTTTTGTTCCAAAAATCGCTGGCAAAACAAAAATTGATTTAATTCAAGCTACAGGAGCA
The DNA here is from genome assembly GCA_029246285.1 of Paracoccaceae bacterium. Classification (GTDB taxonomy): domain Bacteria; phylum Pseudomonadota; class Alphaproteobacteria; order Rhodobacterales; family Rhodobacteraceae. Next base: position 11,806 of record JAQWNW010000006.1, read on the forward strand.
CAGTTAACCGTTGTTGAAGGTGCTTATGCTAATGCTTTAATTGCAGCTGAAAAATTTGAGAAAGAAACTGGCGCGATGCAAGTTCACGCATTTGACTCTGTTGAAACTACAAGCGGTCAAGGAACGTTAATGCGAGAATGGGAAAAGCAGGGTCTAAAAGCCGATACTATTCTTATTGCTGTTGGGGGAGGAGGATTGATAGCGGGAGCAATGGCATGGTTACAAGGTGCAAGAAAAGTTATCGCAGTGGAGCCAGAGCAATCTTGCGCATTACATTCAGCCATGAAATCTAACCAACCAGTTGACGTTAAAGTTTCCGGAATTGCGTCTAACGCGTTAGGAGCAAAAAAAGCTGGTAACATATGCTTTGAGTTTGCAAAAGCTCAACAAATCAAAACACTGGTTCTAAAAGATTCTGATATTGCCATCGCTCAAAAACTGTTATGGGACAAATTTCGCCAATTTGTAGAACCAGCAGCCTCTACAGCTTTAGCAGCAGTTACCTCAGGTGCTTACATTCCAGAGAAGGATGAGAAAATTGCCGTTCTAATATGTGGCGCAAATCCACCACTCAATCCGTTTGATTAATCTGCGCAATACTCAACAAGTAGGCTTGTTTTTTTCACACTAATCTTAGTAAGGTTGAAATGTGTGCAAAAACTACGAATGCTACTTTTATTTTTAATCGGAAACTTAATGGATATAAGCAATATAAATTTGAAAACTATAAGAGACCGCTCTAAGCATCTATCTCAGCTAGTTAGACACACACCATCTACAATACTTAGCTCAAAATTAATTAGTAAGCACCTCGATAATAGTGAAATTTTTCTTAAATTAGAATGCATGCAATTTACTGGAACCTTCAAAGCTCGTGGAGCATTATCAGTCGCTTTAGAAATTAATAAAGATAAGAAAAAATTTGGGATTACCGCTGCCAGTGCTGGTAATCATGCTATAGCAGCAGCATGGGCTGCGCAGCAATTAGGTTTATCCGCTAAGGTTGTGATGCAATCAAATGCTAATCCGTTCCGAATTAGAGCTGCCAAAGCAGAAGGGGCCAAAATTATTTTAAAAGAACCTGGCGCTCCAACGTTTAAAGAAGCTGAAAGGCTTGTAACTGAAGAACAGAGAACATTTATTCATCCATTTGAAGGAATTTACACTTCATTAGGAGCTTCTGGAGTTGGTCTTGAGCTTATGGATGATATCCCCGATTTAGATGCAGTTATTGTATCCGTGGGAGGAGGAGGTCTGATCAGTGGAATAGCAGCAGCCGTGAAAGAATTGAACAATAATTGTAAAGTTTATGGCGTTGAGCCCGAGGGCGCTAACTCTATGAGCCAAAGCCTAATAAAAGGCCAACCGGTTACTTTAGAAAAAGTAGATACAATCGCAGATAGTTTGTCACCCCCCATGGCTCTACCAATGGGACTAGCTATTTGCCAAAAGTACGTCGATGAAATTGTAACAGTTAATGATGATATGATTTGCGCTGGTATGGCACTATTCCAAGAGGAAGCTAAATTAGCAGTTGAACCTGCAGCTGGAGCAGCACTTGCTGGTATGATGTTACCCTTGAAGCCCAAATTAAGGAATAAAAGAATTGGGCTAATTGTTTGTGGCGCCAATATTGATACAAATACATATGTCTCTTTAATTACACGTGGCAGAGAAAATGCTCATAAGTTACTTCAAGAAAACAAATGATAAAATCTTTATCAAAAAGAACTGATTACCCCTCTCTACTAGATTACACTTATTTAAATCAAGCATCATTAGGCTTAATTGGAACGCCTGCTGTAGAAGCGATGAATGACTTTCTTTATAATGTAGCAAGACATGGCAATTTGAAATTGTCAGACGAACAAGAGGTAAATTTCTTTAATCCATTAAAAAGGAATATTGCAAAACTTCTTGATACCGATGAGGAACATGTCGCAATTATGGGTAGTGCTAGCGAAATGCTTGGTCAATTACCTTATATATTTAAGCCAAAGAAAAATACAAAAATTGTTGCTGTTTCAACTGACTTTCCAGCTCTGACACGGCCTTGGATCTCATATTGTAAAATACATTCATGTGAAATGCATTTCGTGGAAGATGATAAGAGCACAAATTTAACGGAGCAAATCATTCAAGCCATCGACAAAAGAACTGCCGTTGTAACTGTAAGCCTTGTTCAATTTTCTACGGGAACTAAAATTGAGATTCAGGAGTTAATAACAGTGACAAAGCAGGTTGGCGCTAAGCTAGTTATAGATATAACTCAGGCGGCAGGGGCAATTCCTATTAGTGCAAGAAATATCGATGCTGACGTACTCGTGTGCAGTGGTTATAAGTGGTTAGGTGGTCACGGTGGGATAGGGATTGCTTTAACCTCTCCAGAATTCCTAAAAAAAGATCCAATTATGACAGGTTGGATGGGCGCACCAGATCCCTTCAATATGCAGGCAAAACATTCTTCTTACTCTCAAGATGCTCGAAAATATACCATGGCTACTATGTCTTATATTTCAATTAAAGGATTAGAAGTTGCTGTAAATGAATTATTAAATCTGAACATCACTAATGTAAGTATTCATGCAAATAAACTAAAAACTCTCTTATCCAATCATCTAAAAGAAACTCGATGGAACCTGTATCGCGCTAAAGATGATGTTAGCGCATCCTCTCATATTATAAGCATAGGAACGTTATCAAATAATATTCGAGATAACTTCGAAAAACTAAAAACTAACGCCATTATCTGCGGGATTCGTAATGACAGAATCCGAATTTCAATATCTCATTATAATAATCAGACGGATATTGAGAAACTTATAAATGCTTTAAATTGATCAACCGGCAGTTGATCTAAATTTACCATAGAAACTCGAGCCTATTTAAATCTCTTTATCCAATCCTGTTTAACAAAAATTAATTACCTGAGTATTATAGTCAACAATTGTATTGACTTATCTTAGCATTTTTGTCAGGTATAAAAAATAGTCAAACTAAATTTAATAAATCATCATGTTTAATTGTCACGAAAATCCAATAATGCCTCCACCTCGCGGAGCAGTAGCAGTCAGTTTTATAAATGAATTAACAATTTGTGAAAAATCAGCTGTTTCCTTTTTACGGTATTGGTGCTCAACAAAAACACAGCCAGCAGCAATTGGGGAACTCATTTGGCAACTTGGGAAAGAAGCAGGTCAAAGTGGGATCCAATGCTTAGACCAAATTAGCATTATTTTGAAAGAAAAATCGAGGCGACCATTTCTATATCATGATGTTATCTGTGATTGCGTAGGTGCTCACGAGATGTGCTTCGCTAAACTCATAAGCCTATCAGCAAAAAGTCAAAAAACGGACGCGATGATCTTTGCAAATCACTTAGTAAAACCTCAGGCTTTAGAGGAAATTTACAATTTAGCGCAGAAATTTTCACACATATTAAACCTAATGATTAGGCCTGATAACTTATTTGAACGAAATTCAAATATAGCTAACAAAGCAAACTTAGATCGACAAACAATTGATTTTGCGGAGTAAGGAAAAAATGCAAAAGAGAAACCATTTTATTGCTGGAACCATTATTAATTGCCTTCAGAAAAAGAAAAATAAACAAACTAAAAATGATTTCACTGACAATGTTCAATCTGAAAAATACATTGCGCATTATAAAACTGAATTATTCGAAAAGGGATACCAACTTGATCAATCGAACGGAGCGATAATTGATTGGCTCTTAGATAGACAATCTCAAAAGCGATAAATTAATGAAGACTCAAACAAAACCGTTACTTTCTCTTCCTAGTAAAGAAAGCAAAAATTCTTCTACCCCTATGTATGCAGCTAAAGATCTAACGAAAGCTGGTGACGTTGCTCATATTTCCTTGCAAGAAAAAATATATATTTTGCGAATTACTAGAGCTGGCAAATTGATTCTAACAAAATGACCAAATCTAAGGCGAATAATAATGGTCACGCACGATTTGGAGATACTCCTGTCGGCTTACTTGTTGAGCTCGAGGATATTGAAGAAAGATCAATTTCAATTTTCAGAGCATTAAATAGTCATGAACATGATCGCTTCGACTTGATTTCATATTTATTGATTTCTCTCGGTCGCACTAGGGGAAAAGAGTTCATCAATTGCTTAAAAGAAATTAATGAAATTTTACAAAAACATGGTCGAAGAAGATTTGAATTCCGAAAAGTAAATTGTCGGTGCATTGGATCTGATGAAGCACTGCTGGCGGAAATCATTCGCTCATCATCAGTAGATCAAATTGATGATGTAATAACTATGTCCTCCTTATTCTTAAAACCAAATCTAATAATTTCTTTTACTAAGCTAACCGAGCAATTTAGTTTAGACCTTAAAAACTTGATAAAGCGCCCCACAAAAACCGACTATATTTTTGAAAACGTAAATTCAAAATTACATTAAAGGATATAAATATGAACCAAATAATATTAAACATAGAAAAAAGTGAAGCTAGCGAGAATTTAACTGAAAGCGATATAATCAGACGAACCACTGATATATTCAGAGCTATCGGGCATGAAGGTCGATTAAAAATCTTATATAACCTCATACAAAGTGAAAAAACTGTTTCAATGTTGGAAAGAGCTTTGCCCTATAAACAGGCAGCAATAAGTCAACAACTGGCTCGACTACGCTTTAGTGGAATCGTTAAATGTCGGCGAGAAGGAAAGATGATTTATTATAAGATCGCTAATGAAAAAATTTTCCACCTACTAACAACGATTAGAGATAAGTTCTAATGGGCATTTAACTATTTTTTACTTTTCAATGTAATTTCATCTAAAGAACGGCTGATACAGTTGTTAAGAATTTTTGATAATCTTCGTGATTATTCCACACATTTGGCGTGATCCTTAACACTCCCCCCCGCTCCGATAGGTAAATTTTATTAGAAGCTAATATTTTCATGAGATCCTTTGGTGAATTTTTTGGCTGTATTGCACCAATAAAATGAGGTCCCCTATCAGCGTCTGATGGAATTACAAAGCCCAAACTTCGAAGTTGATCAGAAAGCGTCGAATTATTTTGCTGTAAGGTTTTCTCTATATTTTTAATACCCCACTTGTGGAGCTGCTTTAAGGCTTCGATAGAACCAGGAAGCAAGGCAAAGTTTGCTCTCTCCCCCATATCAAACCTAACTGCTCCGTCCTCATACTGATCAGTATAATTAACTAAGTTAGAAAAATTCTTTCCATCGCGTCTAGAAATCCAATTTCCTTCCAACGGCTCTCCATTCCAATGCTTTTCACTAACATATAGATAGCCCGTGGAATAAGGCGACATCATCCATTTATATGCTGCGACGACTGCAAAATCTGGATCAATTTTTTCCAAATCTGTATTCACTGCACCCACAGACTGCGTCAAATCTAAAACTAATGCTGCCCCTACTTCCTTGCAACGCAGGCTAATTGAAGGAAGATCAAGCATCAGCCCATTGGTCCACAAAACATTTGGCACTGCAACGATAGCGCATTGTTCATTAATAAATTCTAGAACTAATTCTGTTAAATTTCTGTCCTTTTTCTCTTTAACTTTTATTAGCTTTCCACCTGTCTCATTAACTAACCGCTGCCAAGGATAAACATGGGACGGAAATTGGTTTTCCAACATAACGACAGACCTGCCACTGCCTACCTTTAGATTTTTCGCTGCTGTTTCTAATCCATATGAAGCAGACGGTACTAAAGCTATATTTTTCGAGTTAACATTCACCAAATTAGCAAATAACGTACGTGCTGATTCAGAATTTTCAAAAAAATCATTAATTGTCAAATCCCAGGGAGAAGCCTTAAGCTTCGCACCATAATTTATAGCATCAACAACAGAATTCATCAAAGGAGACATATAAGCCGTATTTAAATAGACAACATCACTAGGAATAGAAAATAAACTTCGTTGGCATCCTATCATTAAATGGCTCTATAAATACTAATGTTTAAAGAAATATAACAAGTTAAAATCTTAACGACAAACATGACATACCACCATCTAATTTTGCACACTCTGTGTTACTTACTTCTCTCACTAAATAACCCGCTTTTTGAAGCTTTTCCAATGTCTTTGGAAATCCAGCAGGAAAAATAACAAAATCGTTGTACCTAATTGCATTGGCCGCAGCCTCTTCACCATCACACGTGTTAATCACATTATATTGTGAAAAACACCCCGTTGCTTCTAATCTCTTTGTGCAAAGTATTGTCTCAGCATCCAACAATGAACAATCCGTCTTAAAATGCAAAATATCATCAGGTGTGAACACTCCCCTGACAGAATAACCCCAATCAGATAAAAGTTGTTCCAATTGCCTAACCCCCTCCTCATTGGTTCGGGAAGACCGTCCAACTAAAACTTCTGTTTCAGTTGTTAATATATCCCCTGCTTCGATCAAGCCAGGTTTTTCAATTCTTAAAACATTGTCAAATAATTCTTTTATGGTCGACTCAATTTCCGATACTTCGCCTGCACGAGACGGCGCTCCAGGACGCATCAGAATTGCTAGATTTGACAGACAAAGAACTGTATCTTCAACAAAAGTACTATCGGGAAAACTTTGCAATGGAGGTAATTCAATTATCTCTGCCCCAGCTTCTCTCAAGGCCAAGCTATAATCTTTATGATCCAAAAGCATTTTCTCAAAATTAGGGCTTCCAATATCGTCAAACCTTAAGCCATTTACAACGCTCTCACTTGGTAAACGCGTAATTGCATGAGAAAACTTATACGAGCGATACATTTTTCAACTCAAATTCAACTCTAGCGCTCATACACTTGATCCACTTATCCAAGTTTTCGTAATGTTTGCCGTTGTTGCTAACATTATTATTTTCTGAACTAAATCTAGCTCACTATCAATATCTTCGTAGACTGGTATAATTGCATTATCCACTTTGGTATCAATTAATATAGCATCAAAAAAACTTCCCTTTTCAAAACTTCCAGTTGATAAATCCAAAACCTCGGCACCACCTTTTGTTGCCAGGTAAAATGCATCGCTAAAATCCACCCTACTCTTTGGCACTCCACGGTCATCACGTTCTAAATTCGGATCCGTACCATTTTCTAATGCCCGAGCAGCAGTTATGGCACTTCTACAGCTATCTAAAACTGATGCGCTTGGCCCACCAGATATATCAGTACCCAAACCAACTCTTAGCCCTTTTTCAAGAGCACGTCTTAAAGGAAATACGGCATCAGAAAAAAAATAATTGGACAACGGGCAATGAGCAATACCAGCACCCTGCCCCTTGATCAAATCCATATCATTTTCTGAAATAAAGTTCCCATGAGCTAAAATAGTGGATTTAGTTAATAATCCATATTCCATTAAAGCTTCCGTGTCAGATCTCCCACAACGCTCAATTACATAATTATGCTCCCAATCACTCTCAGAGCAATGCGTTTGGACATAACTCGAATGCTTAGAAGCAAGATCGCCGAGAGCGTTTAAAGCCTCATCAGTACAACTTGGTATAAACCGAGGCGTCACCGCAACATTCACTTTATTTTCAGTATTTTGCCCATGGTTCTTCACATAATCAAGAAATTCTGAAGTCCCATCGATTGCCGCCTGTGTTGATTCATCACGATAATAATCTGGACATTGATCCGTGTTATCCATTACCACTTTACCTATTATTGCTCTTTGCCCCTTATTAATACAAACGTCAGCCAAAATTTGATTGGCTCTTTGGTGGATCGTACCATAATAAACCGCTGTAGTAGTCCCTGCCCTAAGGAGTGACGTTACCAATTCAGAGTATATGGTTCTAGCAAAATCCTCATCTTCATATTTTGCTTCTAGCGGAAAGGTATACTTTTGAAGCCAAACTTCCAAAGGTACGTCCAAAGCTTTTCCTAGTTGTGGCCATTGCGGTGCATGAATATGTAAATCGGTAAAACCTGGCAATAAATACTGATGATCTGAAAGCTCATAGAGTGCATTTGCCTCTTTAAATTTATTTTTAGTCTGTTCATGATTAAGAGCATCATTCTTTACATGATCAACAATTTTACCCTCACCATCTATTATCAGTAAAGCATTCTCTGAAAATTCAATCGCTCCCCTTTTGGGACAGTGAATTAATGCACCCAAAATCGCTTTATTTTTTAGATCGTGCAAGTCAAACTCCTTATCCGTTAAGTTAATCCTTAAAGTCTTTTTCGATATTTGAAATACTCAATTAAGAAAAGTTATTCTTTCAGGTGTTTCGCAAAATACAAGACACAAAACACTCAATAGCAAAATCCTTCGTTAATATTCCAGGGGAAAAGCGCAATATGCTGCCTCTATTATCTATCAGAACAGACTCCCTTGCACAGTCATCAATAACTCTTTTTGCATTTTCAGTAGTGCCCACATTAACCATAACCGATCCACCTCGAGCATTAGAGGCAATAGGCGTCACAAGATTAATTCGATCTATAACCAATAAGTCTATCAACTCATCAGTCATACGAGAGTTATGTTCTTCTTGAAGAATATTGCCACCTTGAACGACCCAATTAAGACCAGGCAATCCAGCCACATAAGGCATCGGATTAGGAGTCCCATTTTCGAATCTCTTAGAATTTGTTGCCAAATGAAAATTATCAATATCCCAATTCATTGGATTTTCTTGACTAAACCAACCTCTAAATTTTGGTTCAAATAACTCTATTCGGCTTTTGCGCACCCATATTACCCCGGCACCCGCCGTACCACATAACCACTTTAGCGAAGTTGAAATAAGAGCATCAAATCGATCAGGTAAGTTTAATTTCCGAACCCCAATACATTGCGTTGCATCACATACTAAAATACAACTTTCCGGTGCTTCAATCGCAATAGCTTCCAAATCCATCATAGCAGAAGTTGTTGAGCTAACCCAGGTTACCAGAGCCAATGCTACATCTTCATTTTTTAATTCTTTAATGTAATCACTATTTTCGACATGATATTGTCCTTGCCGAATAGCCACCCTTCTTATGTTAAACTTTAGAAGCTTCTGCATTCCTTGAAGTAAGAAATGTAGCGAAGGAAAAGCATCATCCGCAATCAGAATAGACTTTCCTTCTAAATAATCAGAACCTAAGCCATCAATTATTCTCAAGAATCCAGAAGTCACACTATCTACCAGGCCGATTTCTTCACTGGACGCACTTGGGCCCAGCAACATGGCAAAACTCTGCCTAAACTCCTCCAACATTGATAGAGCCTTCGGCCATACATCTGGAATAGGCGCAGTCCACATCAAAGAAAAATCTGATACGGCGGCTGCCATTTCTTGGCTGCCATTGGGACGATGGCCCACCGAATGATACAAAGCATAACCGTCTTCTATTGAATCTCTGTTCTTTAACATTTTACCAATTCCGCTAATTATTCACCCAACAAACTTCACATCAAAATTTTAATGGCCTCAATCTTTTACAAGCACATAAATATTAATAACTCCAGAAGATATCGCTTTGTCTACTCCCAAACTTGCATAGGATCTGGTAAAGGAATCGCAGAGAGCAATTCTTTTGTATAAGAATGCTGTGGAGCTTCAAACAGCTTATCAGTTAATGAGCTTTCGATTAAATTTCCATCCTTTAGAACGATTATTTTATTACTTAAGCGACGTACCACAGATAAATCATGACTTATAAAAGCTAAAGTCAAGCCTAGGTCGATGACCAACTCTTGTAACAAGCTCAATATTTTTGCTTGGCTAGAAACATCCAGACCAGATACTATTTCATCAGCAAGGATAAAGTTTGGCTTAAGAGCGATAGCCCGCGCAATACCAATTCTTTGACGTTGCCCTCCAGAAAGCTCATGAGGATATCTAAACTTGAAGCTTTTGGGCAAGCCCACTTGATCTAGAGCTTCTTCAATTAGAAAATCAATCCTCTCAAACCCATGTAACTTCAAAGGTCCACCAATTATCGCACCAACTCGATGTCTCGGATTTAATGAAGACATAGGATCCTGAAAAATCATTTGAAACTTTCTCCGTAAAGGGCGAAGTTCATATTCATTAAGATTGGTTATATCCTTACCTTCAAAAATAACCTTACCACCACTTGGTTCAATCAAGCGCAACATTGCTCTTCCAAGTGTAGATTTGCCAGAACCGGAGCCACCTACAATTCCAATAACATCACGGTGCTGAATATTGAAAGTTATGTCTTTCAATATCTCTAATTTCGGTGCAGCACCGATGATTGGTTTTCTAGCCATATCAAAAACGTCAACAGATAACTTTTGAACTTCAAAAATATTATCTGCCATTAGACCATTCCCGATCCAGTCGTAACACTTCTTCTTTTACAGAATTTAAAATTTTTTCTGAAACTGGAATAAGATCAGAATTAGGATCCGTATATTTTGGTGTTGCCGTTAACAAGGCCCTAGAATACGGATGAGATGGGTTATCAAAAAATAATGAAACACTCGTATCTTCTATAACTTTACCCAAAAATAAGACAGATAAACTTTGGCAGACTTTTGAAACAACTCCCAGATCATGGGTCACAAATAATAGAGTTGTACCATGTCGAGATTGCATCTCACCAATTAAGCTAACTATTTGCTTTTGTACCGTCACATCAAGTGCTGTTGTAGGTTCATCAGCAATAATTAATTTAGGTTCCGCTGCAAATGCTGACGCAATCAATATTCTTTGCCGCATACCTCCTGATAGCTCGTGTGGAAAACTATTTATCACGCGTTTTGGATCAGGAATCCTCACCTCATCCAGTAAATCATAAGTCCTTTTAACAGCATCGCTTTTAGACCATCCCAAGATGTCAATCAATCTATTTGTAATCTGGCGCCCTATTCGATGAGACGGGTTTAAGGCTGTCAGTGGATCTTGGGGAATTAAAGCTGCATTTGCACCAATTTCTTTTCGCAGTTCTCGAGGGTTCAAATTCAGCAAATTTTTTCCTTGAAATAGAATTTCTCCTTCATCAATTTTCAAAGCTCTGGGTAATATACCTAAGATGGCTTTGCCAATCATACTTTTGCCAGCACCGCTTTCACCCACTAATCCGCGCACATCACCCCTAGCTAAGTCCATATTTACTGATCGGAGTATTCTTTCCCCATTCTGAAGAGATATAGAAAGGTTACGTATTGATAAAAAAGCAGTCATCTCAAAACCGGATCAAAGCGATCTTTTAGCCCTTCACCAAGTTGGCTAAATGAAAGAACAGTCAAGAAAAGCGTAATTAAAGGAAAAACGATCACCCACCAGGCTTGATGAACTGAAGTTCTACCTTCGGATATCATTCCTCCCCATGTTGGAAAATCTGTCGATATTGATAAATTAACAAAGCTTAAAATGGCCTCAACAATTACGGCAATACCCATCTCCAAGGTCAACAAAACAACAATCGTTGGCAAAACATTTGGGAAAATTTCTTTAACCATAATCCCAAACCGTGCTCGCCCAGCAGCCTGAGCAGACGCAACATAGTCCATAGCACTTTGGCTCATTGTTTCGGCTCGTATCACCCTACAAAACCTGGTCCAATCAATAACAATTATTGCAATAATGATAGAAGTAAGGCCTGTGCCTAAAACAGCAATAAGCAATATAGCGAATAAAACTGGAGGAAATGCCATCCATATATCAACCAACCTTGATATCACTAAATCTACCCAGCCGCCAAAATAACCAGCTAAAACTCCCAAGGTTGCGCCGATAATACAGGTAGCAGTGCTTGCAATCAAGGCTACCAATAAGGCAATCCGGGCACCATATAAAATTCTACTTAAAACATCTCTTCCTAAGCTATCTGACCCCAAATAGTATGTTGACTCATAGCCATCCATCCAAATGGGTGGCAATCTTGAAGCAAATAAATCTTGCGCCAAGGGATCATGTGGACTGATTATTGGCGCAAATAACGTCGCCAGAAACAAAAAGAGTAACCATCCGCCAGAAAGCCACATTCTGAGGCCAATTTTCCTATTAATATTTCTAGACGAGTCAACCATTTCGCAGCTTTGGGTTTAGCAACGTATAGGTTAGATCAACCAATAAATTTACAAGAGTAAAAATTAGAGCAAACAATATCACAATCCCTTGGATTAAAGGCAAATCCCTATTTATTACGGCATCAATAGCCATATTTCCCAAGCCTTCATAAGAAAATAATCGTTCAATAATTACTGTACCACCAATTAAGAATGTGAATTGCACACCGACTAAGGTCATTGTAGGTAGCACAGCATTTGGCAAAGCTTCCCTTAAAATTACATGATTTTCACTATAACCCTTAGTGCGGCTTAATGTGACGTAATCCAGATGCATAGTTTCTTTTAGAGACTGCTTCAATAATTGGGAAATAATTGCCGCTAAAGGTATTGAAAGTGCAACAGCTGGCATAAGCATATGGGCTAATAAATCAGCAAAGACCTTAAGATCAAATCTCACGATACTTTCCACTAAATAGAATTGAGTTGAATAATCAATGTCTAAGAATGGTGATATACGACCAGAAATATGAAAAATCGGCCACATCACACCAAAAAGTAAAATAAAAATAAGCCCCCAAAGAAAGTCAGGTATCGACATAGCCATGCCATTAATCCCATCAATTATTCCTTCAATTTTCGTCTCACGAAGTCTTGTACCTAAAAGCGATAATGTGCCACCCAGAATACATGCAATTAATAAGGCCAGCAAAGATAATTCCAAAGTAGCAGGTAATCGTCCAAGAACCAGAGATAAAACTGGTTGTCTTAGAGAAATAGAAGTTCCAAAATCTCCACTTAAAACACCGCTTATCCAGATAAAAAACTGCTCTATTATCGATTTATCAAAACCGTAAAGAATTTTTAACCTTAAAATATCATCGTCAGTCGCTCCTGGTGGAAGCATCATTGAGATAGGATTTCCAGGGACCACTCTTATGACAACAAAAACTATAATTGAAACGCCTATCAACGTTACGGCTATAGATAAAATTCTAATAAATAATCTCTTTAAAATGGGCATTTAGCGCCTTTTAATTCAGGACCATCAAAACGAGGCTTCGATGGTCCTGTTTTTATCAACCTCTAGTCATCAAATGAGGTAATAATGCACCTGAAGCATGAGGAACAACATTTACACCTGAGGAATGAAGAATGGGCTGTACGTATTGTAGCAGCGGTATCACCAATGCGTTTTCCGCAATATATCGATCAACAGCTTTCCAACCTGCAATTCTTTTTGCTTCATCAGACTCTCCCCAAAGTGGGCCAATCATATTGATTAGGTCTTCTCCATCCCAAACCGAATGAGGTGAAGGTCCGAACATCGCGAAGCCAGTAGAAGTTGTTGGATCCCCAACTGAGTTGCCCCAGTTATAAAAAGCGGCTGGAGCAAGAGTGTCTGTTGCTCTAAGCTCATAATGTTTTGCAATTTCATAAACTTCTATTTCCGCTTCGATACCAACTTTACGCCATAATCCTACGATCGCTTGAATTACTTCATAATCTTTCGGCTTAAATCCTTTTGTAGTTTGGATTTTAAATTTCACTGGATTATCAGTCGAATAACCAGAAGCAGCAAGAAGTTCTACTGATTTTTCTGGGTTATAGGCTACAGAAATTGATGGATCATAGGCCGAATAATCAGGTGTTTGCAACGTATCAATTGCAACACCGTAGCCAGACATTAAGCGTTCAATAATCAAAGGTTTATTGATAGCGTGAGCCGCCGCCATACGCACATTAGGATCTAACATTACATCGATATCATTTAGGAAGATCATGCCAATATCGGAAACAGGCGCTGCCGTTCCATTAATACCAGACTTGCCGCGCAACCGATCATATTCCTCGTAAGACATTTCCAAGGTTACGTGAGAATTTCCAGATTCGATCTCAGCAACTCTGGATGACGCATCCGTAACAAACTTGATCGTAACATTTTCAAATTCTGGCTTGCCGCCCCAATAATTAGCATTTGCTTTTAATCTTACAAATGCATTTCGCTCAAACTTATCAACCATATACGGACCAGTTCCGATTGGAGCTGCTTCAAAGCCTTCTGCACCAACCTTTTCATAATAAGCTTTTGGCATAACGTAACCAGTTAAGAACGACATCCATTTAAAAATGGTTGGATCATAACGAAGAACGTCCCCTGTAATGTGATTGCCATCAATTGAATAATTTCCAATCGTTCCCCAGACAAACTGTATAGGATTACCAGATTCAGGGTTTCCAGCTCGTTCCAATGACCACACAACATCCTCAGCTGTAAACGGTGACCCATCATGCCAAGAAACGCCCTCTCTAACGGTCATATGGATCTTACTTTTATCATCATTCCAACCCCAATCAGTGATAAGGCCTGGGCCAAAACTAAGATCAGTATTTTGAGCAATGAAAAGATCAAATACTGATTGGTAGATACCCTGAATTGTTGGATTTACTGATGATAAACCCACGGTCGGATCCCAACTTGGCAAGTTAACATTATAGGCTATCACAAGCTCATCAATAGAACTGGCGAACATTGGTTTACCTGCAGTTCCAAGCGCCGCCGAAGCTGCAGAAATCTTAAGTAGATTCCTTCGATTTATTTTAACCATATTTTTTCTCCTTTTTTAAAATTTAATTAATTACCAGCTAATTTTCGACCTAATAAAAACCCTGAGCCCGCTCCTGCTCCCGCTCCCGGCCAGACGGCAGCACCAGTAAGATGCAAGTTTCTTATTGGTGTTTTTCCATCAGTATAGCCTCTCAAAGGTCGGTAAATGAAATGTTGCGTTAAGTGATGACTACCGCATATTTGATCCCCGAACACAAGGTTTGGATTGTCATTTTGCAATTCAATGGGAGAAACAATTCTTCTTGAAATAACTTTTTCTTTTGTTTTTGGCGCAAAGTCCTCAATAATATCTAAAACTCGATCAGCATAAAATTCTTTTGCGCTCTCCCATTCAGTATCTTTAATCTTATTTGCTCCATCACCCTTTATAATCCCTGGCACCATTCTGACCTGGATCCAAAGAATATGCTTTCCAGCAGGTGCCCGGCTAGGATCAACTGTTGTTGGCTGACCTATTACAATGACAGGAAAATCTGGCAATAAACCTTCTGTTGCTTGCTGATACGTTTTTGCCATCTGATCTAAAGAAGGTGCAATGTGGATATAAGAAAATTCTTTTAATTTCTCATTAGCCAACCAATTAGGCAGATCATCCATTGACAGATGAATCATCATTGTTCCTGGGGCATGTTTAAACTTTTTTAATCCATTAGAATAATCAAATTTCTTAAATCCATTTGTTAATTTCAAAAGTGATGAAGGTGCAACATTTGCAATAACACATCGCTTTGCATGTACTAACCTTCCATCCGATAGCTTTACAGATTCTGCTCGCACACCGTCATGAATAATTTCTGTAACCTCAGAATTATATTCAATCATTCCACCATTAGAATTAATATATTTGACCATAGCCTTTATAATGGTGTCCGCTCCCCCTTGCCCCAATACCATACCAAAAGATTGATTTGCCATAGATTCAAGATAAGGAAATAACGCTCCTCCTGCCGTGTCTGGAGCAAAGTCTAAATGCATGCCCCATGCAGCCATCGTTGCTCTTACTTCCTCTGATTCAAAATTTTCATCTAACCAATTTCGAGGAGAAGCCATCAAAAATCTGATAAAATCTAAAGCTCCACTAAAACCCTTCTTTCTATATAAATTTAAAAAAAGTGATGAAATATTCCTAAAGCTAAGACTATTTCCTAACAATTTAAAAATATGGCTAGACTCTTCAGGAAAATTTTCTGTTAACTTTTTCCAAGTATCAGCATCATTTTTTGAAAATTTTGATATTTGACTAAAATTATGGTCGAAATTATTACTTATTCCCAACCATTTGCCATTTGGAAAAACACTGGCAAAGCAGCTTTCAACGGGAACAAAACTTAAACCATTTTCTACTAATTGATCCCCATATTGCTTGAAAAATGGTGACCCAGCAAAAAGTGAAAGATTCATTGCCGCCCAATCATGCATAAATCCAGGTTCGGTGAACTCGCCACTCTTAATCGCTCCACCAGCAATTTTTGCTTTTTCTAATATCAATACATTCCAACCTTTTGAGATCAAATGAACAGCGCAAGCCAAACTATTATGGCCCGCCCCAACGATGATTGCATCTGGTTTCGTTACAGCCATTTAAATAAAATTCCCTTTACGATTGTATTTGCATATGCATTTAAATATGTCTAGATATTTGCAAATGCATTTAAATTTGTCTAGCCGAATCTTAAATGTTTTAGTGCAAAAGATTAATAGTTAATAAAGAAGGAAATCAAAAATGAGTTCATCAGACATACTTAATAATCTCGGTCCAATGCTACTATCTGGTCAAATAGAAGTTATAGATTGTACTGGTATTTTAGGCCCCAACACACCGCTCATTCAATTGCCACCGCCATTCAAAAATACACCTCAAGTCGAGATCCACAAGATCTCGGAATACGATGACGATGGTCCTGTGTGCGCCTGGAACTGGCTAAAGTTGGGCGAACATTCCGGCACCCATTTTGATGCACCCAAACACTGGTTTACTGGTAAGGATCTGCCCGACAATGCCACAGATACGCTGGACATACAGAAAGTCGTTGCACCTGTTAACTGTATCGACTGTTCAGAAGAATCCGCCGAAGATCCTGACTTCCTTTTAACCGTTGACCACATAAAAGCGTGGGAGACTGAGCATGGAGCAATCCAGGAAGGTGAATGGGTCGTCATGCGCACCGACTGGGACAGCCGCGCCGGAGACGCGGGCGAGTTTTTAAATTTTTACGATGATGCCCCACACTCACCCGGGCCCACCGCAGAAGCCGTTCAGTACCTGATTGATAAGGGTATCACCGGCTGGGGCACACAATGCATCGGCACCGATGCTGGCTGTGCGGGAGGGATGGAGCCAATGTTTCCAGCCCACAACCTTCTTCATAAAAACAACTGCTTTGGATTAGCTTCATTAGCAAATTTGGACAAATTACCTGCAAAAGGCGCTATCTTAATAGCGGCTCCACTTAAGATCGAAGGAGGTACTGGCAGTCCAATAAGAGCTCTGGCACTAGTTCAAAAATAATTTTGATGGCCAATTTTGACTATATAATAATTGGCTCTGGGATAAACGGGTTAGTTGCTGGAGCACTGCTATCACGCGCAAATAAGAAAGTCCTGATCGTAGAAAGGTCAGGATCTTTTGGCGGCTGCATGTCCACTGAAGAGATAACACTTCCTGGTTTTAAACATGATATTATGGCTGCAACATTTGTTCTATTCATAACTTCACCTGCTTATTCTGAGTTGGCGAGCGATCTGGGAAAATGTGGATTAGAGTTTTGTAACACAGAGATGCCAACAGCAGTAATTCGCCCTAA
>JAQWNW010000045.1 GCA_029246285.1 Paracoccaceae bacterium
TTCATTAATCCTTTGTCAGTCACAAAAAGCGGTCTTTTTAAACCGTGACTTTTTAATAAACTAGGCAATTCTTTTACTCTGCCATTTCCAAATAAGATTTGAGTTGGATAAGACCAGTTTCCAAGCAACTTCATCGTTCACTCCTTCAAGAATAATTTCCCTTAACACGTTCTTTGGTTGGATCAAAATGAGGAAATTTAACGATGCTGGCTTTAAGTCTTTTTTGTAATCCATCCAATTGACCAATTTCTACTTCGGTACCTAGCTCTGAATGCGTAACATCTATTCTTGCTAATGCTATAACCTTTCCAAGAACTGGAGATTTTATAGACGACGTAATTTCTCCTACTTGGGCCTTTCCTATACGAATACAATCCCCATTAGATGGCACTTCCCCTCCAATCAAATCAAGACCAACCAATTTCTTTTGTGGGTTCTCTTTTCGCTTTTCAATCGCACTTCTACCAATAAAATCATCTGCTTGAGTTTTAAGTGGGACAGTAAATCCAATTCCAGCTTCAAATGGATCAGTTTGGTCGCTAAATTCGGAGCCTGCAAATATTAATCCACTTTCTATCCTTAGCATATCAAGTGCCTCTAAACCCAGGGGAACCATATTATATTTTTCACCTGCTGCCCAAATTGCATCAAAAACTTCCAACGCATCTTTTGGATGGCAAAATACTTCATAGCCTCTTTCTCCGGAATAACCCGTTCGACTAACAACTACACTCGGGCCATGAAAATCTCCCAAACGACCTACCGTAAAACGAAACCATTCCAATTCTTCAACAGTAGCTTGTGTTGGGGGCGTCCAAATAACCTCTGCTAATATATTGACAGATTTTGGACCTTGCACCGCAACATTGTGATGATGATCTGTTGAACTTCGAACCCAAGCATTTAATCCGTGCTTCTCAGCAACTTTTCTCATCCACAAACCGCTGTCGTCATTTCCCCCAATCCAACGAAAGTTTGTTTCCCCAAGCCTAAAAACCGTTCCATCATCAATCATTCCACCATGCTCGTAACAAATAGCGGTATAAATAACCCCTCCAACAGATAATTTCTTCATGTTCCTTGTTACGCAAAGCTGCATCAATTCTTCAGCATCTGGACCAGTAACTTCGTATTTACGAAGAGGAGACAAATCCATTATTGCTGCTTTTTCTCTACATCCCCAATATTCTGCAATTGCCCCAAAGTTTGTCATCTTGTTTGGCAACCAATACCCATTATATTCCACGAAATCACGTGTATGACGGGCAAAGCATTCATGAAATGCAGTTTTCTTAGTATCTTCCACATCAGCCTCCGGAGTTTTACGCCACCCAATAGAGCGTTCAAAATTTTCGTTAGAATCATAAGTTCGGACTTGTATATCAGTGGGGTTCCATCCATTAGCTGGATCAACGTCACAGGGACATGCCGTCGATATACAAATTAAATCAGTCAGAGCTCTTAGCATTACATAATCACCAGGTCTGGACCACGGTTCATCCATACCTATTGCATTAGTTTCATCTAACATTGTGTTAAAGAAAAAATTAATAGCTGGCCAACCACCTCGAGGCTTTATATCAAATTTCGCAAGATCAATATTCATATTATCTGAACAATTAACATGACCTGGATAACCCAGATCCTCGTAATATCTTGCAGTACAAGCCAACCCAAAAGTATCATGCCTCCCACAAGTATCTTGCACAATTTCGATCAATGCTTCTTGATCAGAGGTCCAGTATTTTGAAAAAATACCAGGTGTAGGATATAAAGAACCCATCAAGCTTCTTGTCGTTGTTGGATCAATATCTCTTTCCAAACCCTTATCCAAAGCACGTAAACTAAAGGCTTGAAAATCTGAACATTCCCTACCTTGTATATCTAAAACTTGAATAAAATCACCTTTTTTTACTTCATATGCGGTAGTACTTCCCGGCTGTATATTTAAATCTACAATTGGATCTGCTAATGGATCTGGTGGCGCTATCCCACCTTTACCTTCGCTTGGTGTTGATCGCCGCAAATACACTATCAATTCAGTGGGTACATTTTGTGCCTCGGGTAACATTTTCTCACCTGGCGCAGCAACAATTAAGAGACCGTCTGATGAAGCAACGAAATCGACGTTTTCTCCAGATCTTGACCCCTCATTAAAAATCCGTATTGCATCACCACTCTTGATGTCAAAGCCAGAGATTTCCAAAGCTTTTAATACTTTTTTTCCTGAGGGGTCACCAGACTTTAGCAAGTTAATCAAATAATCTGCTCTACCAGAACCCTTAGCTCCTATCATTCCTGCATCGGATAAACCATTTGGCGCAAAAAAAACCATTTCTGCAGGTTGCAGTCCTTCTCTATCAACAACAGTTATCTCGTCACCCTTATCAACTCTTATACCACGACTACCTCCACCTGGAACAACATGACGCTCTACACCATGTGGTAAAATAGGGAGCCCAGGGATAATGGCTTGTCCTGCTTTACTGGGACGTTCAAAACGAGTTTTTATTTCCATCACAAATCGCTTTTTTCCAAATTAATAACTACTCCTCTGTGAGTTACCACTAATACACAGCCGGAGGGTGAAAAACTGTCATGCCGAGAACCACCGGCTAATGAAACAAAATCTCCTTTTTTATACTCATAGCCATCACTATCAATTAAGTCACCTTCAAGAACAAAAAACTCTTCTGGACCAGAATGCTCATGAGGATTAGAACGTGCACCTGCATCCATTTTGTATAAATACGACCCTTGCCCAGTTTCTTGATCAAAACTTAAATTATACCACCAAACATTATCTTCTGGCTTCCAATCATCAGAAGTTTCTAATGAGTCCCATGTTAATGTTTTCAGGTTTGCGACGGTTCGCAACTCGTCCAATTTATTCATAATCCTAAAATCTTTTTCCTTTCTGCTGCCCAGGTTCGTATTAAGTGGTCAACAGCGAGACCAATAAAGGCTACACAAAGGCCTAAGACCAACCCATTGCCTGTTCCATTCTTATCTGAAAGTGCTTTTAAGATATATTGACCTAAATCATCTGTTCCTATCATTGCACCAATAATCACCATAAACAAAGCAAACACTACCGTTTGATTTACTCCAAGCATCATATGAGGAAATGCCAATGGCAAATCGATCTTCAACCACCTTTGTATTCGATTAACCCCAGACATCAAAGCAGCGTCATGCAAAGACTCTGGCACACTTCGTATACCTTCAACTGTATAACGAGTAGCCGGAATGGTAGCATAAACAATAACAGCGATTAATACTGATGTATCAGTTACTCCGAAAAGCATAATTACTGGAATTAAATAAATAAAGGATGGAAATGTTTGAAAAGTATCACAAACAAGAAGAATAATCTTCGTACTTAACTGATGTTGCGCACATAATGAACCAACTGTAATCCCAATTATTGCTGAAACAATTACACCAAATGTAGTCATGTAAGCCGTTATTAAAGCGCGATCATACCATTCCGTTAATGCAATAAACAATAAAAACCCACCTACTATAAGTGCTGATTTTATACCACCTACAATATACCCTACTCCCATAACCAAAACAAAAGTCGCAACAATAGGCATACTAAGATAAGCTTGTTTCATCGGCATAAGTACACTTATTATTAAAAACTCATTAAATACTTTTAATTTAAAAAAGAAAGTATCCCAAATCCAATCAACGCCTGCTTGCCAAAAATTTTCAGTGGTGATTCCTTTATTGTGCGGAATTAAATACAAATAATTGTAAGTATCTCTAAAGATAAAATTTCCCAAATAAGCAACAATTGATCCTAGTATCAATATAAAAATAATTATTAAGATATACTTATGGCGATGAAAAAAACTCTTATTTGCAAAGTAATTTTTCTGTTTGTTAGCCCAAGCCAGGGACAGTTTATCAAGTGAGACAGCTATCAATACGATACAAATGCCAAGCTCTAAGGCTTGCCCTATTCTCAATTGGTTTAAGGCTAATAAAAGATTAAAACCCAAACCTTTCGCACCTATGAACGAGGCTATAACAGCCATAGCCAAACATTGCATAATAACTTGATTTATCCCAATAAGAATATCTCTCCGCGCAGATGGAATTAAAACACGAAAGAGGAGTTGAAAGTTACTACACCCACTCATCATTCCTGCTTCACTTATTTCAATAGGGACATTTTTCAAACCTAAGATTGTTAGGCGTACCATTGGAGGGGTTGCAAAGATGATTGTAGCAATTGCCCCTGCATGATCTCCCACTCCAAAAAACACCATTACTGGCACCAAATAGGAAAAATGAGGCATTGTTTGAGCAATGTTCAAAATCGGGTTCAAGGCTATTTCAACATTCTTATTTTTATAGCCTAATACGCCCAATCCCAATCCAAGCAAAAAAGAAATAGGTGCTGCTATTAAAACAAAAGATAGCGTTTCCATTGCCGGTTCCCATTGACCAAAGACAGCAATATAAACTGAAGAAAAGCAAACTAAAATCGCTAAACTAGAGCCCTTTAAAGTATAACCTATAAAAATCGCAATTCCTGACACGACCGTCCATGGTAAAGCGGGCCAATAAGCCCATTTATTTTCACTTACAAAATCCCAACTTGTAAAAGTAACAATAGTTTTCACACCCCCAAGTAAAATTTCTCTTATTAAGTCAATTGAAAACAAGATACCGCGAGCAATTGCTCGTGTTATTTCCTTGAATAAAGGTTTTTCTTCATATTCTTCAATCTCAGGATCAAAGATCTCAATGGGCATAAATTCAAACATAAGGTAGTCTACGAATTCATTAATTAATATTGGTAATTGAGCTATCAATGCCGGAAATCGCCACAAGATATTCTGTTCTGAAGGAGTGATGATTGAACATAATATAAAAAATATTATAATTAATCCTAATAACTGTAGTCTTTTGTCTTTAACAAATAACTCTACCATTATTTATTGCTCGCACTAGATTGCGCAATAGACGTAGTTTTTCCAAAAAGTATATGAATAACTTTTGATGGCTTAACCATTCCGACCAACTTATTATCATTGTCAACCACTTGAACTGGTTGTTTTTCATTTAAAACTTCTTCGGCAACAGTTTCAATTATAGCATCTCTTAAGACTCTTAAATCACTTAAGCTTTCTGTGTCATCAACAGGATCCATAACTGTTTCAATTTTTAGGACTTTTTCTCTTGGCACTTCCTCAGTAAACTTTCGCACATATTCTGTAGCTGGGTTTAATACAATATTTGCTGGTGTATCTAATTGTTCAATCACACCATCTTTCATAATTGCAATTCTATCCGCAAGACGTAGAGCTTCATCAAAATCATGTGTAACAAATAATATAGTTTTGCTTAAAACACCCTGTAGTCGTAAAAACTCATCCTGCATTTCTTTACGTATTAATGGATCTAATGCAGAGAAAGGTTCATCCAAAAACCAGATATCCGGCTCAACAGCTAAAGATCGCGCAATACCTACTCTTTGCTGCTGACCGCCAGACAATTGTCTTGGAAAATAATTTTCTCGCCCGTCTAATCCAACAAGTTCAACCATTTCAAAAGCCTTGTTGATACTATCTTTTGTACTTTGTCCCTTAATTTGCAAAGGAAAGGCAATATTTTCCAACACTGTCTTATGAGGAAGTAAAGCAAAACTCTGAAAAACCATACCCATTTTATTACGTCGAAGCTCGATTAACTCTCTATTTTTCATAGAGAGAAGATCTTGCCCATTAACAAAAATATTTCCTGAAGTTGCTTCCGTTAATCGCGACACACAACGAAGAAGTGTAGATTTCCCAGATCCAGACAATCCCATTATCACCAACATCTCACCATCATAGACTTCAAAGGATGCATTATTCACACCAACCACGCAGCCGGCTTCCTGAAATAACTTAGGATCCACATTTCCATCTACATTTTTTAACATTTTTTCAGCATTATCACCAAAAATCTTATAAACAGAGTGGCATTCGATGACAGGATTACGCTTTTTCAAAATATGATCTTTCTTTGGCATAAGATGTTTCCCAGTTGGACTTACATTTAATGATTTTCAAAGATTTTCTTTAATAATTGCCCTAAACTTAATAAATAAAAATAATAGATTCTAATGATATTTTTTAAATTATGATTTTTATCTCAATATTTCTGGGCGAATAAACGCCCAGAAAAAGTTTTTATATAAGATTTTACATTCCAGCTTCTGTAAATGGTTTCCAAACATCTTCGTGATCAGCTAACCAACTTTTTGCAGCATCTTCATGGCTCATTTTATCAATGTCTACCAAGGCTGCCATCTGGCCTATATCTTGAGTTGTAAATGACATTCTTGAAAATGCTGTATAGGCTGCTGGATGAGTTTTTGGAAATTTATAATTAGCTGCTTTTTTTAACCAACCTTTTGGCGATCCACAGCTTCCATCTCCCCCATCTGCTTTACGACAACCATCCGTATACTCAGGAAAGTCTATAAAAGTAAATCCTTCAGCGTCTGTGAAGTTTGGTGTCCAATTAAATATAATTGTACCGCGACCCTCTTTTTTAGCAGCAGCTAAATCTGCCCACAGCGCATCAGCACCACCTGCAAATTTCACAACATAATCATCCCCTAATCCAAGCGCTTCCACTCTAACAGGCATCAAATCACCATGCCAACTTTGAGGACCTTCAAGCCAACGACCTTTGCCACCAGAATCTGGAGTAGCAAAAACTTCTTTACAATTTTTTAATGCTTCCCAATTTGGCAATCCTGGACACAAATCTTTTTCAATTACCCAGGTAGGTACGCCCATTTCTTCAAGTGTCATCGCTGCATGTGTTCCAGCGTCAATAACTCCACCTTTAGCCATCGCATTATAGAATGACTTTCCAAAGCTAGATTGCCAAACTTCATGTGAAATAGTCACGTCACCATTTCTGATAGCTTCATACACAGCTTGAGAGTCTGCTGGTACATATTCTACATTATTTCCCATACTCTCAAAAATTCCCCCAATAACATATGCCATAACAACTTGACTAGACCAGTTATGTGTCGGGATCACAATTGGCTTACTACTATCTTCAGCCATAACGGATGCGGGCAGTGCTAACAAACCTGCAAACAATATTGAAATCAATTTCTTCATTTTATTCTCCCTATTGCGATGTCTATTGACATCTATTTCGGTACTAATTTATGACTCGCGCCATTCTCCCCAAGAGTGTACTACACTCTTTATTCAACTCAAATGCAAATAGCTTTCGAGTGAATCATCAAGCGCATCTACCCACTTTGTGTGATGAGCAGGCGCTACTTTTTTCGTCATTGGGCTAGTATGCCCTATGTCTCTAAAACTCATAATGTCCTTTTTCTTGTTCTTTTTCCATTCATAGAATGCTTTATCAGACGCCTCGATATCAAAAGATGGATAGTCCGTCTCGGAAATCAATTCTTTTGTATAAGCACCCTGATAATCTATACATCCATAATCATCTTCTAGCGCATCTTCTGCGGCTATCCTATCAATGACATCTTGTTTCATCACTTCTGAACTCGGCAGGTCTATGCGGTCCATAATAATGTCTCTGACATACCAAGCCTGAGCATCAAACATATTAAAAGTGTACCATTGATCCTGCATACCTAAATAAAAGATTGCAGGATTATTATTCCAAACTACGCCTTTATATAAATCGGCACTGGCCAATCGATTAGTAGTTTTAAGACGAAGGTCATCAGGTAAGAATGGAAAATGATGTTTGTATCCAGTGCACAATATTATTGAATCAATCCGAGTAGAACTACCATCAATAAAATAAGCTTTTTCACCATCAACACGTTCAAGCGCTGGTACCTCTTTCCAATTATCTGGCCAATCAAAACCCATAGGCGCAGTGCGGTGCGCAACGGTAATTGATTTGCAACCATATTTCCAACATTGCGAACCAATATCTTCTGCCGAATAACTAGTGCCCAAAATTAACAAATCTTGACCCTTAAATTCTAAAGCGTCACGAAAATCATGTGCGTGCAGGATTCTACCACCAAATTTCTCAAAACCTGGATAATATGGTGCATTAGGGGTCGAAAAGTGCCCAGATGCGACGATTACATTATCAAAAATTTCTCTGCTTTCAGTGTCGCTTTCATTATTTCTTGCAGTAATCTCAAATTTTTTACTTGAAGGATCAAAACGAACATCTCTAACATTTGTGTTAAAACGAATTAAATTTCTTATACCTGCTTTCTCAACACGACCCTTTATATAATCAAATAAAACTTCTCTTGGCGGAAAGCTTGCAATAGTTTCACCAAAATGCTCTTCAAATGTGTAGTCAGCAAACTCTAAACCTTCTTTAGGGCCGTTAGACCACAAGTATCTATACATTGAACCATGGCAAGGATCGCCAGCAGCGTCTGTCCCTGTTCTCCATGTGTAATTCCATAATCCACCCCAATCAGATTGCTTTTCGTAACAAACAAGCTCTGGTATCAAGGCTCCTTTTTCCTTAGCAGACTGAAATGCCCTAAGCTGTGCTAAACCCGACGGACCGGCCCCAATTATTGCAACTCTTTTCTTCATAATCATCCTTTCTAATTTCTATCACGCATATCCGTTAGGAATATCAGGTTCAGCGACTGATAATTCCCAATCCACTTCAAAGCCTAAGACCTCAGTGTCGGGATGCAAGGAATAATTAAACAACTTGTTATGCCACCATGTGGATTGATACAAATGGTGGTGCTTTTCAAACCGCCAAACTTTACAATGCAATTCAAAAACTTGGGCATAAGCATTAAAACTTAAAATGCATTGATTTTCTTTATAAATTTTTTCAGCACCTAATGAATTGGGTACAAATGTTGCCGTTAAAATATCACTAAATGTTGATGGTTTTTGATAATAGGCTTCTGCAAAAAACTTTAAGGCTTCCTGTCTTACCTGAGAAGCATCATTTGTTTTTTTTGCCATATGCTTCATTTCAGGGATAACCGAATAGTCTGTCGTTTTATTAATTAATGTAATAATTTGTCCCATAGGATCAGACAATTTTGTAAATTTTAATGTTGGCATTATAGCATTATCAGGCCTCCCATCCATTTGCCTGATCGACATTTGACGAATATGACATTGCCATTTCAAAAACAAATTACGCCGAGGATGGCTTTCGATTGAAGATCCTAGTAATTTGGCAAGAGAACTCACGCAACACTCCTATAATCTCTGTTCTTTAAAGCTATTGAAAATGACCTATCATGGCTCAAGCTAGGAATTTTGTTCCTTGCCTCAGCAACTTCATTTAAATTTATTTTAGCATAAACTATACCTGGCTCTGACCCACCATCAGCCATTATCTGGCCCCAAGGATTTATAATTAAAGAATGCCCATAGGCTTCGCCTCCACCCGAAACCTTACCAACGGAGCAAGGGGCAATAATAAATACACCATTTTCAATTGCCCTTGCTCTATTAAGAATATGCCAATGTGCTTCTCCAGTCTTTTTTGTAAACGCCGCTGGTACACATACTATCTCAGCTCCTGCTTGAGCCATTTTTCTATAGAGCTCTGGAAAACGTAAATCATAGCAAATAGAATGCCCAATTAAGCCAAAAGGTGTTTTCATTACAGATGCTTCACTACCAGGTGAGACAAATGCACTTTCGCGAATTACTTGATCAGATGAAAGTTGAATATCAAACATATGGATCTTGTCATAACGCGATATTATTTTCCCATAGCAGTCTAATACAAAACCCCGGTTAAAAATTTTACCCCCTTGAGCAGTAACCGCAATGGAACCAATCATAATCCAAACTTTATTTTTCTTCGAAAATTCCTGCATGCTAAGTAAAAACGGATGTATTTCTTCTGGCAGCGCTGGAGGTCTTAGCTTCCCGTTTTCCGACATCAAACCGCCGCAATATTCTGGAAAAAATAAAAACTCTGCCCCTTTAGACACTGCGCCCTTTGCCAAATTTAACGCCTCTGATAAAGCATCATCAATACTACTATTAGGTTGCGTTTGAATACATGCTATGTGCAGAGATTTTGCCATATTAAAACTTCATATACGCTTTTCTTAAAGTTGATAACGGGTGTCGATCTGACATCTGAAATTTAAGCAAAAACTCTCTAGCCATCATGTCACGATCCTGCTGATTGTCTGGTAGCTCCCAATTTGATGGAACTCTTACCCAACCATTAATATTTCGATCAAAAACAGCTGCATTTCCTTCTTCATACCCCATATGAACATCTTCCAACCAATTCAAATCATCCCAACCCATTATTTCCATATATTTAGACAAATAAGGCGTAATATGTTTGTAATCTGGTACAAGATTCACATCATAACGATATCCGATATGCTGTCCTATTTCTTGCTCTCGCTCTGACTCTAAACCTTTAGCGTCATCTATAAACTGATTAACGTCTTTAATTTCAGACCCTCGATATTGCGTTCCGGCCATGATAGTCTCCTTCTTTAAGTAATAGGGTCACCCCATTACTGAATATTACAACTTAAAGATGATGATAGTCCTCAACACCTACTGTATGATTTGTACCAGCCAATGGCACAGCGGCCATCGCAGAAGCTTCCATTGTTAATGCCGCTAAATCTTCTGGCTCCAAGCTATGAAGATGCGTTTTACCACAGGCTCTCGCAAACAATTGGGCTTCAATGGTCAGTGTATGTAAAAAATTATATACCCGTTCCGCTGCTTCATCTGGATCAAGTCTTTTTCTTAACTCTGGATCTTGGGTAGCTACACCAACTGGACATCTACCAGTGTGGCAATTGTAACAATAACCAGGCTCTGCTCCAATCTCCTCAGGATAATTAGCTTCAGGTATATCCTTGTTACAATTCAAAGCCATCATCACTGAGTGACCTAATGCAATTGCATCAGCTCCTAAAGCAATTGCCTTCGCAACATCAGCACCATTTCGAATACCCCCAGCATAAACAAGACTTATTTCGCCTCTCTTTCCTAGATCATCGATTGCTTTTCTTGCTTGTCTAATTGCCGCCATACCAGGCACTCCAGTATCTTCAGTAGCCAAATGAGGGCCAGCACCGGTACCACCTTCCATTCCATCAATGTAAATACTATCAGGATCACATTTTACAGCCATCCTCACATCATCATAAACACGAGCAGCACCTAACTTTAATTGGATCGGTATTTGCCAATCTGTTGCTTCACGAATTTCACGAATTTTTAATGAAAGGTCATCTGGCCCCAACCAGTCTGGATGCCGAGCAGGGCTACGTTGATCGATTCCAGCTGGTAAAGAACGCATTTCTGCCACCTGATCAGTTACCTTTTGACCCATTAAATGACCACCTAGACCAACCTTACAACCCTGCCCAATGAAGAATTCCACTCCATCTGCCAGAACTAAATGATTAGGATTAAAGCCATATCGAGATTGGATGCACTGATAAAACCATTTCGAACTATATCTTCGCTCATCAGGAATCATGCCCCCTTCGCCTGAACAAGTTGCAGTACCTGCCATTGTAGCTCCTCGAGCCAATGCAGTTTTAGCTTCATATGACAAAGCTCCAAAACTCATACCAGTAACATAGACTGGTATATCTAACACCAAAGGATTCTTAGCTCTTGGACCTATAATTGTCTTAGTTTCACATTTTTCACGGTAACCCTCTATTACAAATCTGGTAAGTGTACCGGGCATAAAAGTCAGATCGTCCCAATGAGGGATTTTTTTGAATAAAGAAAACCCTCGCATTCTATATCGACCAAGTTCAGACTTAATATGAATATCGTCCATAACATGTGGAGGAAAAATAAATGAATTACCTAATCTATAAGGATCTCGATCCAGTGGTTTCTTTTTTGGCATATTTCCATCGGCCATACGCACTCTCCTTGTTTATAAAATTAATTTTTTCTCAGTTGGCTCTAAATTGTCGTAGTTCCACAACATTTTTCCAGCCACAATTTTAGTGAAATGGTCCACACCATTATCAGGCATTAACCCATATTGAGTAAGTTTTCTTGTCAACCACGCGCGGTCTAAATCACTCAAAGGTTCCTCAACAGCATCCACACCTAGCGATTGAATTTCTCCACCTACGTAGATGGTACCATCATACATGCTGTCACCTAAATTCTTGCCAGCATTACCACAAACAACCATTCTACCACGCTGCATCATAAAACCAGATAAAGCACCCGTATCACCTCCAACTATGATACTGCCGCCCTTCATATCAATGCCTGTTCTAGACCCAACACTTCCTTTACAAACTAAATCACCACCTCTGATTGCCGCTCCAAAAGTTGATCCAGCATTCTTTTCCACAATAACCGTGCCAGACATCATGTTTTCGCCACATGACCAGCCCACTCTTCCATTTATCCTTACATTTGGACCATCGATAAGACCAACACCAAAGTAACCAAGCGAACCTTCAAAAATTAAATTCAAACGATTTAATATCCCTACTCCGAGAGAATGTTTTCCTCTTGGATCCTTGATGACTATCGTCCCGTATCCCTGAGCCATCAACGAGCGGATTTCAGCATTCACTTCTGTTTCAGTCATATCGCCCGTGTCAATTTCTGTTCGCTTATTATAATCGACATCTGGGGCCCATGGATACGTGAAACGTTCTTCAGCATCCTCATCGAATTCTATAAACATAGAACGCCCCGTTAATTGCTCAGTTCTCATTCCGAGAGCAGTCACTCGCTCTTCTTGAGACATGTTCCTTAGTTCAGCATCACTTACGCTTGCCATACTCTAACCTCCTCATCATATGGATCATATGTATCAATTTCTTGAGGTAAGATTGCTCTTATCGCTACTTCCTCAGAAGCCATCGCAATCATCTCATCGCTTTCATAAAGAACCAATGGTTTCGCTGCCATTGTATCCTTTGCCATTCCCAGCTGATTTTTTGTTGCAACTAGATAGGTAAAAACACCATCAATTTCTTCAATTGATTTGCGTAAACTATCTTCCAAAGATACCCCATTAGACAAATCATGCGCGACATAAACAGCAAGTAATTCACTATCACAATTCGACATAAAACGATGGCCCTTTCTCTCCATCATTCGTCTCATAATCCAATAATTGGTAATTTGGCCGTTATGAACAACACTCACATCATTGTAAGGAAACGCCCAGTATGGATGAGCAGACTTAATATCTACATCAGATTCAGTTGCCATTCGGGTATGACCAATACCGTGCGTACCTTTAAAGTCATTAAGACCGTATAGATCAGATACAACGCTCGCATCACCCAGGTCTTTTATTAATTCCAAACCATTACCCATTGAAAGTATTTCAACACCCTCTGTTTCCTCGATATGCTCCGCCATCATGCCAGTATCTCCATTGTGACTTAAAACATAACGAAGAGCATAGGGTGTAATTGCTTCTTTTGATTTAACAACGGCTCCATGTTCAGCTAATATTAAATCTACTTCAGCTATTCTGTTTTCCAATATACTTGTAATACCCCGGCCTTTATTCATGTCCTCGGCTTCTGCAGCCTTTAATCTCATTATATAGTCACCACTCGAAGTATCGCCATAAACAGCGTATCCCGTTGAATCAGGTCCACGATGTTTTAATGCTTGAAGCATCGACGTCATTTCGCCTCCAACATTGGAGCTTTTACCGCGATGGATAAGTCCCGCAATTCCACACATTTTCTTGCCTTTCACTAGTTAAAATAAATAAGTGGCGTCACCGCCACATACTTAAAAATATCCTCCTTAAATTTCTTTAAGGTAGACACTCCATATAAGTGTCACTGTCCCAATCCGTCACAGTGGACATAAAGCGAGCCCACTCATCTGACTTATATTCATGATACAACCTATACATCTCACCAGGCATACCGCGCTGAACTACCTCGTCAGCCTCTAATGCCTCCAATGCCTCTCCAAGGGACATCGGAAGTTTTTTCACATCTTTACCTTCTTTTATCGCTTCATAAATATTTCGTTCTTCAGGAGCTCCTGGGTCAAGCTTATTCTCAATTCCATCATCAGCAGCTGCTAGAATTGTTGAACCCATGATATAAGGATTAACCATTGAGTCGACAGATCTGTACTCAAACCTTCCTGGAGCAGAAACTCTTAGACCTGTTGTTCTATTTTGGAATCCCCAATCTGCAAAAACAGGAGCCCAAAAACCCGTATCCCAAAGTCGCCGGTAGGAATTAACTGTTGAACAACCAATTGCTGTTAAGGCACGTAAATGATGTACAATCCCACCGATAGCGTCTAATCCGGCCTTCTGCGGCATTTGTGGATCAGAACCGTCTGGCATAAAGGTATTCTCACCTCCACCAACATACATATAGTTCTCTCTCATGCCGGGTAGGTTATCTGGATCATTTCCACATTTTACAAACCTATCTTCACCACCATGCCAAAGAGACATATTGTGATGACAACCAGATGCTGACACACCCATAAAAGGTTTAGTCATAAAACATGCAAAGATGCCATGTTCACGAGCAACTTGTGCACAAATTTGTCTATAAGTTGTGAGGCGATCTGCGTTGCGAAGAACATCGTCATACATCCAATTTAACTCCAGTTGCCCTGGCGCATCCTCGTGATCTCCTTGAATCATATCCAAGCCCATTTTTCGGGTATATTCCATGACTTTCATTGTTACCGGTCGTAAGCTCTCAAACTGATCAATGTGATAACAATAAGGCTTAGAAAATCCATCATTTGGTTTTCCATTTTCATCGAACTTTAACCACATCATTTCTGGCTCAGTTCCAACTCTTAAGCTTAATCCGTTATGTTTAGATTTAAACTCTTCATGTAAGCGTCTCAGATTTCCTCGTCCATCAGCGGTCAAGAATCCCCCTGGATTTTCTTTTTCCTCGCGATTTCTAAATAAAGTACAATAAAATCTGCCAATTCTCTTATCCCATGGCAATTGCATAAAGGTCTCTGGCTCTGGTATACCAACTAATTCAGCAGACTCAGGACCGTAACCTAAATAGTTATCAGCTCTATCTGTAAACAAGTTTACGGTTGCTCCATAAACTAACTGAAACCCCTTTTGAGCAACATTTTCCCAATGATCTGCAGGAATGCCTTTACCCATAATCTTACCTGTGATCGATACAAATTGTAGATATAGATATTCTATACCTAACTCATCGATCATTTTCCGAACTTCTTTGATTTTCTCGCTGCGCCCTGGCGCTTCTACGAATTTTTCTAGATCTGTTTCTGCCACTGTTCTTAACTCCCTATTAATCTATTAAATCTGACAACTTTGCGTCGCGATAATTTCTTGATTTTCAGTGAATAATTCCGTGTAAATATAAAGCTCCCCAAAAAACACCATAGATCTACAACCTATCACTTGTAGATTCGCTTCACAAAAATTGTGAATTAAACTAACTAAATAATCAACCTTTTTTGTGCCAATTTATTGAATTTAATTGACTTATAATAAATATTGGTACAAAATTGGTTAAAAAGGGGTAAATGCTTGGATAGTAATGTAACATTTAAATACGGGGCAAATGACATTGCTGCTCAATTAAGAAGAGATATTAACAGTGGTATCCTACAAAGATTTGAAAGGCTTCCACCAGAAAGATCACTATCATTAAAATTTAATGTATCTAGAGGTACAATAAGAGCAGCAATTAATAAATTAGAAACAGAAGGTTTAGTAACGACAAAAGCTGGCAGTGGCACTTATATTTCTAAAAAAATATCAGGTGAAAATAGCAGCGTAATTCAAAATGCAAGGCCATTGGAATTAGTTGATGCCCGGTTTGCATTAGAACCACATATCTGTAGGCTTGCAGTCGTTCATGGAAGAAAGAAAGATTTTGAGAAATTAAACGATTTATTAGAAGAAATGGAAAAGAATTATTATAATCCCACTATTTTTGGAGATACAGACACCTCATTTCATAGAGCATTAGCTGAAAGCACTGGAAATTCTCTCTTAATCTGGATGATAGAACAAATCACATCTGTAAGAAACCAAGATGAATGGTCCAGAATGCGACATTTAACCTTAAACGAACAAATCATAAAAGAATATAATAAACAACACAGACGAATTTTAAATGCCATCAATGCAAGAGAGCCTGAAAATGCTGCTAGCATGATGCGCGAACATCTTCAGACAGCCCGCTTATCCCTAACCCAAACAGCAGACATCTAATGCTATCTAAATCAAGACTTTACCTAGGAGAACGTTTCGCCAAAATTCGCTGAAGGGTTCGTCTATGCATATTTAACCTTCTAGCTGTTTCACTGACGTTTCGATCACACAGCTCATATACTCTCTGAATATGCTCCCACCTCACTCTATCAGCACTCATAGGGTTCTGAGGAGCAGGGGGCTTATCATCATCCTGGGCCAATAATGCTGCTGTTACGTCATTTGCATCAGCTGGTTTGGCTAGATAATCCACCGCACCAATTTTTACCGCCGCGACAGCCGTCGTTATTGCCCCATAACCCGTTAAAATGATAATCCGGCTTTCAGGCCTTTTCGATCTTATAACCTCTACGACTTCAAGACCGTTCCCATCTTCTAGCCTCAAATCAACTACTGCATACTTAGGAGGTCTAACAGTAGCAATTGCCTTACCAGCAGCTATTGATCCTGCCATTTCAACAGAAAACCCTCTTTTTTCCATTGCCCTTGCCAGACGTCTCAAAAAGGGCTCATCATCATCAACTAAAAGAATTGATGGATCGCTTCCTATTTCACGAAGTGTGCGTTCAACCATTAGATAATCCTATTTTTTCAATATGATAGTGCGGTGAATACAATCGGTCAAATAAATCATATTTTTCTCATAAAACAAGCGACCTTATCAGCCAGCTGCTCCGCTGTTAATTCTCGCCTAAAGAAGTCAACAAAACCAATTTCTGGTAAAACCAAGTAAGTAAAGGCAGTATGATCTATGAGATAATTCTGCTCATCATCGTTATTTTGTTTTTTATAGTAAACCCTATATTTTTTTGTAATCTTTTTTATTTGCTCAACAGAACCAGTCAAAGCAATCATCTTTGGATGCATAAAATCACTGAATTCTTTTAGAACTTCTGTTGTATCCCTCTGAGGGTCGAAGGTGACAAAAATAGGTGTAACTGAAAAACCTTTTTTATCCAAAACTCTTACTGCTTCAACATTACGATAAGTATCAAGAGGACAAATATCTGGACAAAATGTATATCCAAAATAGAGTAAGGAAGGTTCTTTAATTACATCGATATCTGTTACCACTAATCCATCTTGGTTAATTAACGAAAAAGAACCACCGATATTACCCGCTACTTGACCACCTCGACATTCAGCAAAAATATTCACCTCATTCTTAAATATTAAAACATATACGGTAATGGTGATGAGAGAAATTGCTATCGCTACCAAAACAAGCATGGCATAAAATTTTTGCATCACATTTCCTCCAAATATAAATATTGATTGAACAAACATACACATGTATTCAAGAGATGAAGTCCTTATTGCGACAAGAAGGCTTAATGATGTCTAACACTTCTGTTCACTTTTTCGATTCTGATGCTCGCTCAGACTGGGTTCGACTTAGGACTTTAATTCTTTTGCGCTGGATGGCAATTATTGGTCAATCTGCTGCAGTATTAGTAGCAATATATTTTTTGGCGTTAGATATATCCATCATTTTATGTTTTTCTGTTATCGGGGCTTCTGTTGTGGCTAACATTATTGCTATTACCCAATATCCAGAAAACAAGAGGCTCACTGATAAAGAAGCCATGTTTACACTTCTTTTTGATCTGACTCAATTGATCTTTTTACTTTTCTTGACAGGTGGTTTGAACAATCCTTTTGCTCTCTTAATCTTAGCTCCAGTAACAATTTCAGCTACAACTTTAAGACTTCGATCAACTATTTTTTTAGGGATTTGCGCTATAGTAATGGTCACAATCGTCACTAGGTATCATATTCCTTTGAAAGGATTTGATGGACACATTTACGAACTACCATTACTGTTTACTTTAGGTTTTTGGAATGCGCTAATAATCGGAATATTATTTTTAGCCTCTTATGCTCGTAGAGTCAGCGTGGAAGCACACTCTATGAACCAAGCGCTCCTTGCAACACAAATGGCTTTAGATAGAGAGCAGAAACTAACTGATCTTGGTGGAGTTGTTGCTGCCGCTGCTCATGAGTTAGGAACACCTCTAGCAACAATTAAGCTGGTTAGTACAGAACTGGAAGACGAGCTAGAAAAAATACCTGAACTCAAAGAAGATGCTAAATTAATCCGTGAACAAGCCAATCGATGTAATGAAATACTTAAAAGTATGGGAAGTGTAGGAAAGGAAGATTTACACTTACGCAGTGTACCTATCACAGAAATTGTCCGGCAGGCTGCTGAACCTCATCTTAATAGAGGTAAGGAGATAAGTTTCACATTTTATAGTGAAGAGTGCGACGACTCCAAGAATGATGAACCCATTGTAGAAAGGTCTGCACAGATAATACACGGATTAAGGAATTTGATACAAAATGCAGTCGATTTTTCATTTAAAAACGTTTGGATTGATGTCAATTGGTCGAAAGAAAAAATTACTGTTCGTGTCGTGGATGATGGTGAGGGATTTTCACTAGATATGTTAGGTCAAATTGGTGAACCTTTTATAACAAGAAGGGACCAAACAGAGCAAAAAACCCCAAGACCAGAATATGAGGGCATGGGTTTAGGTGTGTTTATTGCTAAAACGTTATTAGAAAGATCGGGAGCATCTTTGTCGTTTTCTAACAACAGTGATAGTTTGGATGTGAAAGACTTCAGAAATAAAGGAGCTATAGTTGAGGTTCATTGGCCAAGCCCAAAAATTGCTTTAAAACAGTCCGTTGTGTTTGGGCCATTAGGTGAAAACAAACCAATAAATTAACTCCTAAAAGAGCTCCCAATACGACTGATTATCTAGTATGAATAAAAAAGTAAGAACTGTTCTAAGCGACAAAAATTTAAATGAGGCATCAAAAATTCTAAAACTGCATGTATCAAATGAAGATCAAATGACGCAACTTGCTCGCATTTTGGCGCCATTACTTCCTCAAAAAGGTGTATTACTAATTAATGGCATTATGGGGTCAGGCAAAACATTCTTATGCAGAAATTTTATTCAAGCCAAACAAGAAAATGAAAAAAAAAATGTCGAAGATATCCCTTCCCCCACATTTACGCTTGTCCAGACGTATAGCTTTGAAAATTCTGAGGTATGGCATTGCGATTTTTACAGGATTAAGACTACTAGTGAGTTACTTGAACTTGGCTTAGAAGAAGCGTTTGAAAACGCTTTATGTTTGATTGAATGGCCCAAGGGGTTGGATAATTTAGAGATTTTTGATGTTGCTAATCTAGAAATTAAGACAGGTCAAAACATTAACGAAAGAGAATTAATTTTCTTCAGTAAGAGTGAAAAGTGGAAAGCGTTTGCAAAAAAATTTGAAAGTATAATATTTTGATGAAGCGAGAAGAGCAAATAAAAGAACTTTTACGAAAAAATAATTTACTTTGTGCTCCAACTGAAAAAATCACAAGCGACGCCTCAAATAGAAAATATTTAAGATTAACAAAAGGAAACAAAACTGTAATTTTAATGGATTCAAATCCAAAAAAAAATGAACCAGTAAATAATTTTATTTATTTTACAAATTTTCTCCGTAAACATCATTTTTCTGCACCAAAAATTTATGATTCAGATATCCCCAATGGTTTATTGCTTTTAGAAGATCTTGGGGCAAGAAATTTTGCAGATATCTTAAAAGTCAAACCAAAGGTAGAAACGAATATTTATAAAGAAGCGGTAAATCAATTAATAATGATACAAAGTAAGGAAACACCTAAACAGGCTAAACCTTATTCAACAGAAATATTAATAGAAGAAGCATTATTGTTTACTGAATGGTATTTGGGTGAGACTAATTCTTCAAGATTGTCAACCCAGTTTACATCTCTTTTGACGCCTCTTTTGAAAAAAATAGATCAAACAAAACCGACACTAGTTTTAAGAGACTTTCATGCTGAGAACCTAATATGGATGAATAGTAGAAAGAACTTTAAAAGAGTCGGATTGCTCGACTATCAAGATGCTTTAATTGGTCACCCCGCTTATGATATAGCATCATTATTAAAAGATGCCAGGCGAGACGTATCAATTGAGGTAAGGGATATCATGACGAACCATTATCTTGAAAAAACTAAGCACAATAAAGATTTATTTCTAAGGGATTACTCAATTTTGAGTGCCCAACGAAATCTTAAAATAATTGGAATATTTTCAAGACTATCTATTCGTGACAAGAAAAAAAATTACGTAAAATTAATTCCACGTGTTTGGAAAAATTTAGAAAATGACTTTATGCATCCAGACCTGAAGAACTTATCAAAGTTCATAAATGCTGTTGCACCATATCCAAATGTAAAAATATTAAAAAACCTATCTCAAGAATGATAAAGCCATTAGACACCTCCATAATTTTTGCGGCTGGATTTGGAACGCGAATGCATCCAATCACAAAAGATATCCCTAAACCATTAGTACGTGTTGGTGATAAAACATTACTAGACCATACTTTAGAATTAGCAAAAAGTGGCAACGTAAAATACTTTTATTTGAACACACACCATCTAGCAGACCAGATTGAAAGACATGTCGCGAACAAAAATGATATAAAGTTAAGTTTTGAAACGCCAAATATACTTGATACCGGTGGTGGTTTAAAAGCCATCTCTTACCAACTGAATACTCCTATCATTTTTACAAGCAATGTTGACGCCATTTGGCAAGGCTCGAATCCTTTTAATATGTTGCGTAAAAATTGGTGTGATAAAAAAATGGACTGTTTACTCTTACTTATACCACTTAAAAATTCTATTGGACATTCAAAACTTGGTGACTTTGAAAAAGCTAAAAACGGTTTAATAAGGCGAAGCAAAAAGTCTGGTCTAATTTACTCTGGAGTCCAAATAATTAAACATGGCATAACTCAAAAAAACAAAAAAACTATATTTTCGCTAAATGAGACTTGGGATGAATTAATAGAAAAAGAAAGGTTATATGGTATAGTTTACAATGGTAATTGGGCCGACGTTGGTTCTATGGAAAATCTCCACAAAGCCGAAAAATTGCTGGAGTAAAAATAACTATGTCTAAAGTATCACAAAACATCTTTGCCAGTAATGTTGGCTGCAACTTTTCTGATGAATTTGTTGACGGGTTTAACCAGCGTTTTAAAAATTTTCCACCAGAATACATAGCTAATATAAATTTATTTGTTAATACAAAACGTCTTTTAGAGAGCATAAAAAGAAGTTTTTTAATACGCTCTCCTGGTTTTCTACCAAAAATTTTTAGTATAACTGACCTGCGTCCTCTAGCAATTGAACATCCCTTACCTGGGCTATCAAACTTACAAAAAGAACAACTAAATTTAAACGAATTAATCAAAAAATATTTAGCACTTTCACCGAGCACATCCCCAATTTCTGCGTCATACGAACTTGCCAATGATTTAATGAATTTGAGAAATGAAATGTATTCTGAAAATGTTTCGGTAGAAAAATTGCGCTCGCTTTCGAAAGAAAATATTTCATCTCATTGGCAGCACAGTTTAGAATTCTTAAACATTATTTTTGGATACTGGAGTAAAGATATAGGCGATGTCCCAATAGAGGCGATAAATTTAGAAATAATATCAATACTTGATAAAAAGTGGCGCCTGAATCCTCCAAAATATCCCATAATCATTGCTGGTTCCACCGGGTCGAGAGGAATAACAAAATCATTTATTAAGCTCGTATCCAAACAACAAAAAGGTCTGATTGTTCTGCCAGGATTTGATTTTAGTCAAACAGAAGAAGTATGGGATAGTTTTCAAAAATCAAATGATTTTGAAGATCATCCGCAATTTAGATATTTTGAGTTATTGAATGAACTCTCAATTAACCCAAAAAATATCAAAAACTGGAACAATGAAAAAATTGCTCTGACTCCGAGAAACCAATTGGTATCTCTAGCATTAAGACCGGCACCTGTTACCGACCAATGGTTAGAAGAAGGTCCAAAGCTTACAGAATTAAACTCAGCTACCTCAGGTCTAACATTAATTGAAGCACCCACAAGCCGGGATGAGGCTAATGCAATAGCGCTATGTATTCGAAAAGCCGTAAAGGAAGATAAGTCAATATCATTAATAACACCAGATCAAAATCTGTTAAGACAAGTTAATGCGGCACTGGGGCGTTGGAATTTGATACCCGATGATGTTGCAGGAA
Source organism: Paracoccaceae bacterium (assembly GCA_029246285.1). Classification (GTDB taxonomy): domain Bacteria; phylum Pseudomonadota; class Alphaproteobacteria; order Rhodobacterales; family Rhodobacteraceae. The sequence continues at coordinate 22,322 of JAQWNW010000045.1, forward strand.
AATCACTTTCTGTAACACCAACAGGAATATTTTTAAGGCAAATTATTAGGTTGATTGGTCAAGAAATAACTGCTGAAAACTTAATTCCTTTGTTAAAAAATCCTCTAACAAATTCAGGTGGTGCTGAGCGCGGTAAGCACTTGACTCTGGTAAGAAGTATCGAATTAAATTTAAGAGAGAATCAAAATAGAAGTGGCGAAATTCTCGAATTTTTATCAAAAAAACTTAATGAATCAGAAAACAGCAATGACTCCTCATGGCTACATTGGATCCAAAACAACTTAGAAAGTCTTCAGACGATGAAAACTGCTTCATTGACTGACTTTTTGAATGTATTAATTCGTACAGGAGAACAATTTTCAAACGGCCCCCTAGAAAAAAAAGGCCTTCTTTGGTTAGAGAATAGTGGTGAACGCGCTAAAAATGTTCTGAATGACTTACTGAATGCTGGATCAAACATAAAAATATTAGATATTTCAGAGTTCAGTAACATATTGAATTTTATCTTAAATAAAGAAGTCGTCCGCGAAACTGTAAACGTACATCCATTAATTAAGTTTTGGGGAACTTTGGACGCACGTATTTCCAATACAGAAATCACTATCCTTGGCGGTATGAATGAAGGAATTTGGCCCCAAATAAAGAATGCAGATCATTGGCTCAATCGATCGATGAGAAAAGAAGCTGGTTTATTATCACAGGAAAGAAAGGTTGGATTACTAGCCCATGACTTCCAACAAGGTATCAACAACAATAATGTGATAATTACTAGAAGCGAAAGAATTGATGATACTCCATCGGTACCTTCCAGGTGGCTAAATAGAATTACAAACCTTTTGAAAGGTTTGGGTACAGATGGGAGAAACCAATTAGACGAGATGAAAACCAGAGGTAATTTTTGGTTGAATTTAGCTAAAGCTGTTGAAGAGCCTAGACAAAATATGACTCCCGCAGAAAGACCTTCTCCTGTCCCACCACTTGCAGTAAGACCCAAACATCTATCAGTTACTCAGATAGAAAAACTCATTAGAGATCCGTATTCTATCTATGCTAGGTATGTTTTAAAACTCAAAAAACTCCAGCCATTAAAAAAACAAGCAAACGTTCTCCTAAGAGGAAACGTAATTCATAAAATAATGCAAAAGTTTTCGGAGCTAACTAAGAATAACCAGAACCTATTAAATAGTTTAGAATTGATAAAACTATCCGAGGACATATTCTCAAAAGAGGTTCCGTGGCCTGCGATCAGATCAGTCTGGAAAATCCAATTTAAGAAAACTATTCCATTATTTTTAGAAGCAGAGAAGCTTAGAAGACAAAATGCCAGCCCTCTTTTTTTTGAACATCCGGGCTCAACATTCTTAAGTGAGGTCGGCATAACATTAACAGCAATTGCTGATAGAATAGATAAAAATAGGTTAAACGAGTTACTTATTTATGATTATAAATCAGGCAAACCACCAACGCTTAAGCAACTGGAAACATTTCATAAACAACTTATTTTAGAAGCACTAATTGCTGAGAATGGTGGATTTAAAAATATTCCTGCTGCTCCTGTAATTTCAATTTGTTATATAAGTTTAAATAATGCCCATCCAAATACTGAAAAGATCATAACACGCGAAGACATTGAAAAAATCAAGAATGAAATTACTCAACTAGTCAGTTATTATCATAGCGATATTACTGGCTTTACAGCAAGACTAAGAATGGAAAAACTAGAAATAGTTTCTGACTATGATCATCTGTCTCGCTACGGCGAATGGGATGAAACAAATTCTCCAAAAAAAATGATATTAAAATGAACATTAAATCTTTAGCCAATCAATCGCAAATATTAGCCTCTGAACCTAAGAATTCGACTTGGGTGGGAGCAAATGCAGGGTCTGGTAAAACCAAAGTATTAATTGATCGAGTTACTCGACTGTTACTTAACAGTGCTGCTCCACAACATATTCTTTGCCTAACTTACACAAAAGCTGCAGCCTCGCATATGCAAAATAAACTTTTCGAAAGGCTTGGAACATGGTCAATGCTTCCCAATTCAAGTCTGCGTGACGAACTAAATAATCTTGGGGAAAATAAAATAAACGATGAAAAGCTTGCTCAGGCTAGAAGGTTATTCGCACGAGCCCTAGATACTCCCGGCGGTCTGAAGATACAAACAATTCATTCATTTTGTTCATCAATATTGAGACGATTTCCAATGGAGGCTGGAGTGTCACCACATTTCAGAGAACTCGATGATCGAAATATAAGGTCACTTCAGTGTGAAATACTAGACACTATAGCTACTAATGATGATTCTGGATTGTTTGAACAATTCTCTGCTTCTGTGAATTTGGAAAACCCACACGAGATACTTTCAGAAATATCCAAATATCAAGAATTTTTTTCTACTACAAAAACTAAATATCAAATTTATTCTATATTTGAAGTAAGTCCTGAACTTAAATTAAAAGAAATTGTAGAGTTAGGGTTTTCAAACTATCAGCCAGAAATCATTATCCACTCACTAGATCTACTAAAACAAGGAAGTCCTAACGACAAAAAGGTTTTTTATAAGCTTAAACAGCTCAATCTTGAAAAAATAAACTTGGAACTATTGTTAAATCTCTCAGAAATTTTTTTAATTAGAAATCAGAACGATGCCACTTATCGCGAGAAAGCGTTTCCGACTAGTGAAACAATAAAAATTGTTGGTTCTGGGTTTGATGAATTCAACAAATTTAAGAAATTATTTTCTTATGACCTGATAAAAGCGAAAACCACTTACCTAAATTTCTTAGCTGCTCAAGATACTTTTCTGCTATATAATTTTTCTCATTTGTATTTAACTCAGTATCAAAAAATAAAAACTGAAAAAGGTTATTTAGACTTTGATGATCAGATACTATTGGTAAAGAAGCTATTATCTAAAAGCAGTGTAGCTCAATGGGTTATGTATCGACTCGACGATGGTATTGAACATATCCTCATTGATGAAGCTCAGGATACAAGTCCTGATCAATGGGATATAATAAAACTGCTTTCGGATGAATTTAACTCAGGAATAACGTCAAACAATAAAAAAAGAACTATTTTTGCTGTAGGTGATGAAAAGCAATCAATATATTCATTCCAAGGCGCTGATCCTTTTGCGTTTGAGCAAATGCGTAATTATTTCTCTGACAGATTAAAAGGCGCTGATGATAAGCTATCAGAACAAAAATTATTATACTCGTTTAGATCTTCCCCAATAATTTTAAAGCTAGTCGATAAAATTTTTGGCAAAAAAAATCCCTTATTTAACATTTCAAACGAGCACATTGCATACAAAAATGAATTGCCTGGACGCATCGACCTCTGGCCCTTCATACCAAAAAGTAAAAATAATTCCTCCCATTCATGGTTCGAGCCTATTGATAGCGTTGAGCAAGATAATCCCAATCTAAAATTAGCAGCAAAAATTGCTTCTGAGGTTAAAGCTATATTAGATAGCAAACAAACCATAGGAGACTCCCAAAAACAAAAAACAGTTACTCCCGGCGATTTTTTAATTCTCTTACGAAGTCGGAAGATATTGTTTCATGCGATTATCAAACAACTAAAACTTGCCGGACTGCCCGTCGCAGGTGCAGATAGACTAAATATTACCACAGAGCTTGTAGTAAAAGATTTATTGTCACTTTTTAATTTTCTAAATACCCCTGATGATGATCTAAACTTTGCTAACCTATTAAAATCACCCTTATGTGGGTTCTCAGAAAAAAAACTTTTTGATCTAGCTCAAAATAGAAATAAATCTTTGTGGCTTACTCTACTTTCCCAAAAAACAGAACATATTGATATCTTGAATTTTCTTAACGACCTAAGAAGTAATGTCGACTTTCTTCGCCCATATGAAATACTCGAAAGAGCCTTGATCAATCATAATAAACGCGCAGCCTTTTCGGCTAGGTTGGGATTGGAAGTGGAGGAAAGTATAAACGCGTTATTAGAGCAAGCAAGAAACTTTGAAAAATCTCATATCCCGGACTTAACCTCCTTTATTTTATGGATGGAGTCTGATGATGTTTTTATCAAGAGAGAGTTGGAAACTGAAAGTACTACCATAAGGGTGATGACCATTCATGGCTCAAAAGGCCTAGAATCTCCAATTGTAATTTTACCTGACACATCTAGTAAGATCTTGAGAACAAGTTCTAAATTTGTCGAAATAGATAATAAAGCGATCACACTTAGAGGGATAAAAAATAACCAAAATCAAAAAGTGACTGAGGCTATTAAAAGAGCAAGAGAATTACAAATACAAGAAGAGTTTCGGTTGCTATATGTATCTCTAACTCGTGCCGAAAACTGGTTAATAATTTGTGGTGCTGGAAATCGAAGCTCTTCAAAGGACTGCTGGTACGATATTATCGAAAATGAAATTGCCTCATTCGACTCAAACTTACTTAAATTAACCAAAAATTCTGGTTATACTGTAAAAAGTAAAAATTGGTTAGTTTCTGACCAACAAAATAATGAAGAAAAAGACCCAAAATCTATTATAGTTCCCGAATGGGTTGAGCGATCCGCGCTTGAAAAAAACACTATCCAAAAAAGAATTTCCCCATCAAAACTAATGGGTTTTAAGAGTCTAAATAGCAAAGAAAATTTAGATTCAACTCGAGCAAGAGAACTTGGATCACAAATTCATACTTTACTTGAGCATGCCCCAAATCCAATTTCAGAAAACTGGGAGCAAACGAGTGAAAACATTCTCAAAAATTCTGGATTTTACGATCTAGAAATAATGAATGAAGCCTTAAATCAAGTGAAAAAAATTCTAACTGATAAAAAATTACATTTTATTTTTTCTGATAATTCTAATGCAGAAGTATCCTTTCAAATACATCTTCCAAGATTAAATAATCACGTTTTTTCAGGGATAATTGATCGAGTAATATGCACTGAAAAAAAAGTAACTGCTATTGATTTCAAATCAAATTTTATCGTTCCAGACAATGAAAATGAAGTTCCAACTGGCATACTTCAACAAATGGCTATCTATATAGAAGCTTTAACAGTGGTTTATCCAAATAAAGAAATTGAAATTGCTATCTTATGGATCAAAAATTTGAAGTTGATGTATTTAAACAAATTAAATTTAAGAATCCTTCTAGATCAGTCCTTAACCCTTGACCTTTCAAACATCGATTCTTAATTATAGACAAACATATAAGGAAAAATAAAATGGCAACAATAGCAGTAACAGACGAAACATTCGAATCCGAGGTTACCAAGTCTAACACGCCAGTTGTGGTTGATTTTTGGGCTGAATGGTGTGGACCATGTAAAATGATAGGCCCATCATTAGAAGAACTTTCAGAAGAATATGGTGAGAAAATAAAAATAGTCAAAGTTAATGTAGATGAGAATCCAAACTCTCCATCTCAACTTGGTGTAAGAGGTATTCCAGCTTTATTTTTATTCAAAGATGGTGCCGTAATCTCAAACAAAACTGGTGCTGCACCCAAGGCTGCTTTGAAAGACTGGATTGACAGTTCCATTTAGTTTTTTAGGAATTTTTTTTCAAAATATTTCCTGCTAAATATAATGAGCCACAAATGATTATTCTTCCTTTAGAGTATTTCTTTTGTATCTTTTTTATTGCTTCTTGAACGTTTTGCGCACTGAAAGAAGCTATCCCTAAACCATCTGCAAAATCAGCTATATTCTCTGGTGAGCTAGTACAATCTTCCCCTGGAACAGGTATTCCACACACACTCTTAATAGCCCCTCGAAAGGGTTTTAAGAACCCAACTATGTCTTTAGTTTTTAACATACCGCATATTAAGATATTTTGCTTATTGGGTAATAAATTTAAAGTACTCGAAATAGCTTTTCCTGCTGCTTCATTATGGCCTCCATCTAACCATAATTCAAAATCGTTCGCTATATCAACAAGAGGGCCCAGTTTTAATCTCTGCATTCTCGCAGGCCATGAAACATTTCTCAAACCATATTCAATGGCTTTATTTGAAAGTTTAAGCTCACGCATAGCTGCAATCGCAGTACCCGCATTCATAACTTGATGATCACCAATCAACCTAGGCAATGGTAATACTAATTTTCCAAACTCATCTTGATAAACTAAAGTATTCTTTTCTTTTTTCACATGCCAATTCTCGCTATAAACCTTCAAAGGACTACCTAAATCTTTAGAAACCATCCTAATAACTGAAAGTGCTTGCTGAGTTTGTGGTCCAACAATACATGGGACTCCTTTTTTTATAATGCCAGCCTTTTCTTTGGCGATTGAAGATATTGTGTCTCCTAAGAATTGTGTGTGATCTAAAGAAATAGGCGTAATTATCGTTAATTCTGGATTTTCAATAACATTTGTTGCATCCAAACGTCCCCCTAGGCCCACTTCTAACAATGTATAATCAGCTCGTATTCTAGAAAAAGCTAAGAATGCTGCACAGGTTGTTATTTCAAAAAAGGTAATAGGTTTATTTGCATTTACAATTTGGCACTCTTTCAAAGTTTTGATTAACTCTTTTTCTGTTATCAAATCTCCAGACAATACAATTCTCTCATGAAATTTTGACAAATGTGGCGATGTATAAGCATGAACAGATTTCCCAAAACCCTCCAATCCTGACCGAATGAGCGCCTGAGTTGATCCTTTACCGTTAGTACCAGCAATGTGAATGACTGGTGGTACCTCTTTTTCGGGATTATGCAATTTATTTAACAAACTAGTAACCCTATCTAGGGTCAAATCAATAATTTTTGGATGCAACGATAATAAATCGCTTAATATAGAAGTACTCTTTAATAAATTCATAAAACCATCTTCAATTAATCTGATTTGGTTTGTAAAATTTTATTATTCATTATTTTCAGAACTATCTGGTTTTGGCAGATCGCCTTTAATTGCGGGATTTAAGCCCATAAGCATTCTTGATAGCATTACTAATTCTTCTTTGAGATTTTTTCTGTGAACCACTCTGTCTAACATCCCATGATCTAATAAGTATTCGGCTTTCTGAAAGCCATCTGGCAATTTCTCTCTTATTGTTTGCTCAATAACTCGCGGTCCAGCAAAACAAATTAATGCATTAGGCTCTGCAATTTGTATATCACCTAACATAGCGTAAGATGCTGTTACCCCACCGGTGGTTGGATTTGTTAACACTACAATAAATGGCAGCTTAGCTTCTTTTAACAATTGAACCGCTACCGTTGTTCTGGGCATCTGCATTAAGGAAAGAATACCTTCTTGCATTCGCGCTCCTCCTGCCGCAGAAAACAAAACTAAGGGACACTTTTTTTCTACAGCTAACTTGCAGGCTACGATAATTGCATTACCTACATACATGCCCATTGATCCTCCCATAAAACTAAAATCTTGGGCTGCAACAATCATTTTTGTTCTACCTATTTCACCTTCTGCTACCAACATAGCCTCATCAGCTTCAGTCTTTTTTTGAGCAGATTTCATTCGATCTGGATACTTCTTTTGATCTTTAAAACCTAAAGGATCATTAATTGGCTTAGGAATTTCAATTGGTGTAAACTTTCCATTATCAAACAAAGTCAATAAACGGTCTCTTGGAGAGATATTCATATGATGATCACAATTTGGGCATACGTTAGCATTCTGAGAAAGTTCTCTGTGAAACAGCATCGTTCCGCATTCTGTGCATTTAGTCCAAAGATTCTCTGGGACATCACGTTTTGAAAAAAGAGAATTTATTCTGGGACGAACATAATTTGCTATCCAATTCATTCTAAAACTTATCCCTGGTTATCTGGTTTTTTCAAATTTCAGCTTTATTTTTATGTCTCTTTAACCAATTAAGCAATATTAAGAAAGTGATTATCTGAAAAGCTGTCTGCAAGATGATAATATATGTCATATAAACACCAGTTTTATCAAAATAAAACTTTACCAATGATAAATCAGTTAAGGTATCGCCCAATCCAAAAAACAAAACACCAATAATATTGTTAATAAAATGTATGCCTAACGCATAACTAATATTATTAGACTGTATCGTCAGAATACTAGCAAGGACCCCAAACACAAAAGCATTTAGCATGTAAATAAAAGTGTTATTTTCAAAAGTGTTAAAATCATAATGAGCAATGCCAAATAAAATAGACGGGATAATAACCCAGATCCAATAAGAACGAAATCTAGCCCGCAGTTGTTGCAAGAGATAACCTCTAAACAACACTTCCTCTGCTGATACTTGGATGAATATGACAATAAGAGCGGGTAAAACCCAAGGAAGCCACTCTTTGATATATGACGTTTCAATCCGAGGTAAATAATTCTGTGAAAACAAAATTGATTCAAATGGAATAATGATTAAACTTACCACTGAAACCGATACAGTTACGAAAGTAGCCAGCAAAAATTGCTTCCAATTGAGTTTTTTTTTCACTCCAATTAAGGATGCATAAGATCTTTTATGCAAAAATTTTACAATTGTTAACAAAGCTAAATGCCAGATAATAAAGGATCCAAATAACAAAATAATAGTGATTTTCTGATTATTTAAGAAAGACGAATGGCCAAAAATTGACCAACCATAAAGAATAACGGCATAGAAAATAGAAATTAAAACTATAAATAAAAGAAATCCCAATATAATACGCCAAAATTCAGTTTTTTTTGCTTTATTGGAATCGTTCAATGTATTTTCTTCCAATTCTAAATCCCCGTTTATTATGATTAGTAAATAAAAAACTAGAACACTTGCGCTTCTAGCGTCGCTAACTTAATTACTTAATTTAAACAAAAAAGTGTAATAAAATATATAACTAATGAAAACAATTAGATGAAAATTCAATTATTATTTAAGGTAATATTATGCCTTTCCTTAGTGACTGGCTGTAACACCAACACTTTGCTCAATCTTTCTTCACAAACTCCAATACCTCCAGATTCACGAGCTATACTACCAAATAAAAATATTGTTATTCAGGCTCCAGACGGTTTTTGTTTAGACGAAACTGTCTCAGATACTTCTTCAAAATCACCTTTTCTGCTATTTGGAAACTGCGCTGCAATCTCCCAATCAAACTCCGTTACCCAATCTAAAGTTTACGCTGTTTTAACAGCAGCTTTATCAAAAGAAAAATCAAAAAATGGCCCATTTAATGAGAAGCAGCTCGATAGTTATTTAAGATCTGAAAATGGTAAATCCACATTAAGTTTTAGTGGAAACTCCGAAGATATAAAAGTTTTGGATAGCTTTAAAATGGAAGGATCCTATTTTGTGCTTGTTCAGAATATTGGTAAAAGAAAATCAAACGCTGTATCTCCACATTCTTGGCGGGCTTATTTAGAAATTTCTGGTTATCTTATTTCTTTATCAATTATTGGATTTAACCAAAATCCTATGAAACATGATGAGAGCTTAGAAATCATTCGGCATTTTGTTAATGAGATTAGAACAAATAATGGCTTTAAGCCAACCAGTGTTCCAATAAGTTAATCCCACAGATCATTTTTGTTACAGGATAAATCATTCATAATTTGCACTAACTGTTTCGCTATTGGCTCTTCTGACAGAGCATGCCCAGCATTTGGTAAAATATTTAACTTTGCCTTTCTCCACTTTTCCGCCAATTTATATGCAGCTACTGGGGGGCATATCATGTCATATCGTCCATGTACGATGTAACCCTCCAGATGGGCTATTTTATCCACTCTATTCAAGATATGATTATCTTCATTTAAGAATCCGTCGTTAATAAAGTAATGATTCTCTATTCTAGAAAAAGCCAAAGAATATTTTCCTGATGGAACAGCATTAGTCTGGTCGCCCGCCATAGCGGCCATTCTATTTTCCCAAGCTGCCCACAACTGAGCAAAATGCGTTTCTACATTTATTTCTCCTGAAAACAACCTCCGATTATAGGCTAAAATTAAGTCGTTTCTTTCTTCTATTGGAATTTCCTCGATAAAATCACGCCATTCTTTAGGCCAGAACTTTCCCGCCCCACCACCATAAAACCAATTCAATTCAGATTTTGTGTGCAAAAAAATTCCTCTCAAAACCAAACAGGCTATTCGTGAAGGGTGTTCTTGCGCATACAGCAAACCTAAAGTAGAGCCCCAAGACCCACCAAAAACTAACCATTTATCTATTTTGAGGTGTTCTCGAATCAATTCAATATCGGATATCAAATGCCATGTGCTGTTATTTTGAACGCTAGCGTGAGGTTTTGATCTGCCACAACCCCGTTGATCAAACAAAATGACACGATAAAATTTTGAATCAAAAAATCTTCTCATAAATGGGCTACACCCACCTCCAGGACCCCCATGCAAAACGATTACAGGAAGACCGTCCTTAGCTCCACACTGTTCAACGTATAACGTATGGCCATCACCAACACTTAATTCAAAAGTTTCAAATGGCTCGGTAGGAGGATATAGATGTTTTAAAGCATTCATTTTTATTTTAACCTTTTTTTTTAACTTTGTAACATTATCTAAATAGTATATCTCGCAACTAAACTGAGAAAGTTCAATGCCAACCGATCAAAGTATAGACCAAAAAGAAATTAAGAAATTTGAACAGATGGCAGCTGAGTGGTGGGATTCCCAAGGGAAATTTAAACCCCTCCACCATATGAATCCTTGCAGATTGGATTATATAATTAAACAAATTGAAATTGAATTTAACCGTTCAACAACTAATCAAAATGCTTTTAATGGCATTGATATTCTAGACATTGGGTGTGGCGGTGGTTTGTTGTCTGAACCAATGGCTCGTCTTGGGGCAAATGTAACAGGTGTCGATGCAGCGGCAAAAAATATCCCAATCGCTCAAACGCATGCAAAGCAATCGGGGTTAGATATCCATTATAAAGTTGCGACAGCTGAGTCATTACTGGAAGATGGGAAGCAGTTTGATGCGATATTAAATATGGAAGTAGTAGAACATGTTAGAAATCCCAAAGAATATATAAAGACATGTGCTAAGTTATTAAAGCCAAATGGAATAATGATTTGCTCCACCATCAATAGAACCTCAAAAAGTTTCTTTCTTGCCATATTAGGTGCCGAATATGTTCTACGATGGCTGCCTAAGGGCACACATGATTGGAAGAAGTTCATAAAACCCGATGAGTTGCTTAATATGATTTCAAATGCTGAACTAGAAGTAGTTGATAAAAGAGGTTTTGTTTTAAATCCGATCGCTTGGGAGTGGCAAACTTCTGATAGAGACATGAGCGTTAATTATGTAACAACAAGTACAAAGCCTTATTAGCTCTTAGTTCTTTAATACAGTTCGAAGATCCCTCATAATAGGCAGAACAATCAACATTTTTTCGACACCAATAGTTTCAACTACCTCCTGAATAACTGGCTCAATTAACTTCAAGCTATCTTCTCTAACTTTTCTGCCAGCCGGACTAATAACTATACATTTTTTTCTGGCGTCTTCCCAATCTGGCGTTATGTGAATATATCCCGCTAACTCAAGTTTTCCCAATGTATTTGTCATCGCGCCTTTGGTTAACTGAAACAACTTAGCTAAATAAGAAGGTCTCCTTTCTTCACTAACTGTTGCCAAATAATTCAGCAACATAAATTGACTTAATGCTAATTCCTTCGGAAGGATACGATTCACTTTATTCCTAATTAGTTGATCAACCATTGTTATTTCACTAAAAAATAAACTTGCCAAACTATCCATTTTCTTTATCCATTTTTAATACAAGAATTCCTTAAACGTACTATATACATTAGATATGTTATTTAAATAATATACGTTGTGAGTTTAATTTAGATAATTTGCAATAAAAGAAAGGCACATTTTTTCATAAAAAATGGCAAATACAACTAAAATAACTGATAGAAAAACTTTAGTTTTAAATCGCAAACGAGCTTCGAATTTTGAGGGCAGTTATGATAAGATTCATCAAATCGCTATAAAGGAAATAAAAGACCGCCTGGAAGAAATAAATAAAGAGTTTAAAGACATTGCAATAATCACTGGCCATCAAAAAATTTGGGGTAAAGCATTCCCTGATGCCCAACTAATAGACGACACAGATACTTTAATATTTGGGAAAGAAAAATATGACCTTATAATACATGCACTTTGTTTACACTGGGCAAATGACCCTGTGGGCCAGTTAATACAGTGCAAAAAATTTTTGGTTGAAGATGGGCTTTTTCTTGCAACATTATTTGGTGGAAAGACCTTATATGAATTAAACTACTCTTTTTCTCTGGCTGAGTCAGAAATATCTGGTGGTATATCTCCCCGCTTCTTGCCGATGGGCGAAATCCGTGATTTAGGAAATCTCTTACAGCGTGTAGGATTTAAATTACCAGTCGCTGACAATTTGACAAACCATATACATTATAAAGATGTTTATTCACTAATGAGCGACCTCAGGAAAATGGGAGAAACGAATGCTCTCTTATCAAGGCCAAAAACCTTTACTCGATCCCAAATAATTGAAGAAACGTCTAAATTCTATATTAGGAATTTTTCTCAAAATGATAACAAAATAGTTGCAACCTTTGAATTAATTTTCTTAACGGGCTGGTATCCAAGTGAAACTCAACAAAAACCCCTAAAGCCAGGTTCAGGTAAAATTAATCTCGGAGTTTTCCTTGACGATTTAAAAAAACAAGCTACTGATCCTAGGAAACAGTTAGAGAAAAAATAGTAGTTACACAAATGGTACAACAACTTCCCAACACTCACCCGAAAGTCAAATTTGGTAAAACCGGGATTTTATTAGCAAACCTCGGCACACCAGATGGAACTGACTATTGGTCAATGCGAAGATATTTGGGAGAGTTTTTATCAGACAAACGAGTCATCGACTATTCTCCATGGTTATGGCAGCCATTACTTCAACTAATAATTCTAACTAAGCGTCCTTTCTCCTCTGGTGCTGCTTACAAGACAATTTGGAATAAAGAGGCAGACGAAAGTCCATTACTAACTATTACAAAAGAACAAACACATAGATTAGAAAAAAAATTAAAAGCTGAGTTTGGAGATAATGTTGAAATAGAATTTTGTATGCGCTACGGCAACCCATCAACAGAACTCAAATTAAATAGCTTAATACAAAAAGGTTGCAGTAAAATTATATTTCTTCCGTTATATCCTCATTATGCGGGAGCAACATCTGCATCAGCAAACGATTCATTATTTAGAGCACTTATGAAAGCTACTTGGCAGCCAACAATAAGAATTATTGAGCCCTATTTCCAACATCCAAAATATATTGAAATATTGTCTGAGTCTATCAAACTTGCATACAAAAAAGCTAATATTAAACCTGAGGTATTAGTCTCGTCTTATCATGGGGTGCCAAAAAGGTATCTCAATCAGGGCGATCCGTATCATTGCCAATGTCAGAAAACCACACGACTTATCAGAGAACAATTGGGATGGTCAAACCAAGATATAATCACAACATTTCAGTCAAAGTTTGGTCCCGAGGAATGGTTACAACCGTACACAGTAAAAAAAGTAGCTGAATTAGCGAAAGAAGGAATAAAAAATATAGCAGTTATTGCACCTGCTTTTTCTTCTGATTGTATTGAAACTCTTGAGGAGATTAATGAGGAAATAAAGGAAAGTTTTATGAGTGCAGGCGGTAAAAATTTTACATATATTCCTTGTTTGAACTCAAGCGAACCCCACATAGACTTTTTGAAACAATTAATTTCTGAAAATGGGTCCGGTTGGCTTTAAGAAATATTAAGGTTTTTTGTTAATATCCACGAATTGACCAGGTAGATTTTGTGCTAGCTCCTATTAGTAAATTTTCTATAATAACATAAATTTTTTCCAGATACTTAGGCAATGACCAGAGACACTGCTCATTAAAGTAAGCCCAAGTATCTTCCGAAAGCAAATTACAAAAGATATCTCTGGCCTCCCTATAAGTAAAATTTGATTTAAGGGAACCACTATCATTTAGAATCTGGATTATCTGCTCACATTGTTGCCTAAAAAAAAATTTTCTTTCTTCTAATATCAATGCCACCTTCTGGTCGCTCCCTCTCAATAACTTAATTTCAGAAGACACCTTATAAGTAGCCTCATTGTTATAACCCCAGTAATCAATAAACGATTTTAATTTTTCTTTTATAGACAAACTCTGATCTATCATCAATTTTTCTAACAATGTTCGGTCCTTATCTATAGATTTTAGCAAATAACCTAATAAATCTATGCGACTTGGAAAATATTTATAAAGTGCCTGTCTACTAATGCCAGTATTGATAGCTATATCTTCCATGTTAATTTTATTTAGTTGAGATGAGTTGAGCAAACTTAAAGTTGAGGATATGATTTTTTTTCTAGTCTCTTCTGATTTAGTTGACATTGCGTAAACCTTTTTTATATCCACCTAATCATTTGGTTTACATAGTGTCAACTAATATGTCTAAAATAAAAGATCAAAGGAGCTTGATATTCTTGCTAGTACTCCGACATCAACCCGGGCCTTACACCAAGTCCCATAGATGCATCAATTACCGAACCATGAAGCACACTTGAAAGAGAACAAGATAAAAAATGCACAACAGCTGCTATCTCTTCAGGTTCGATCAACCGCTTCTTTGGTAGATTCAGCAAAAACCTTTTTCGCTCTTTCAAAGTTAACTTTGACAAGGTACTGGCCTCAAACATTGCCGTATTAGTTGCTCCAGGGCAAACCGCAAAAACATCAACACCAAAATGCACTGTCTCAGCAGCTAACTGACGTGTCAAAAAAGCTACTGCCGCCTTGCTCATTCCGTCAGACAAACGAAACCCTGGAAAAGCCGCAATACCACCGCCAACAGAACTTATATTAATCAACTTTCTATTTGGTGTGTCGGGTAAAGTTAAAAATTGTTGACACATTTTAAGTGTTCCATCAGCATTGATATCCAACATAACACTATCTTGAGTTTCCGAGTCATCCGAAAACTCACTAACAGTAGCCGATCCGACTGCTGCATTATTTACCAAAATATCTATTTGTCCATGCTGTTGAACGACCCCATTAATACAACGCTTTATCGAGTTTATGTCATTTAAATTTAATGGTTGTATTGTAATACCGTCAACATCGCTGAATTTTTCTAAAACCATTTCGGGTGTCTCAGTACCCTTAATATAAGTTAGTGTTACTTTAGCACCATAATCCAATAGGCGCTTCACACATGCCTGACCAATTCCGCCGGACCCACCGGTGACAAGTGCGATACGCCCTTCAAGGCTAAATTGTGATAATAAGTCACAATTAGATATTTTCATTTCTTTCTCCCCGTGCATCACTTAGTACTCCAATGATGCAAATGCAAAATGGCTCATATTATTAAAATCAAAGTAAATCTCTAATTACTGCTATAATTGGGATATCTGCAGGTGGCATTGGGTAATCTTTTAATTTATCCCTATTAACCCATTTTAATGCTTGACCCTCCATAGGAGTAGGGCTTCCCACCCACTTCCTACAAACGAAAACTGGCATAAGTAAGTGAAAATCTTCATAAGAATGACTTGCAAAACTAAGTGGCGCCAAACAACTGCACCATGTATCGATTCCTAGCTCTTCCTTCAACTCTCGAATCAAAGCTTCCTCAGGAACCTCTCCATTTTCAACCTTTCCACCTGGAAACTCCCACAGGCCAGCCATTGATTTGCCAGATGGGCGTTGAGATAACAGAACACGCCCGTCACGATCGATTAACACTACAGCAACTACTAAAATAGTTTTCAAGACCTGTAATCCGCATTTATTGAAATATACTCTTGCGTAAAATCACACGTCCAAAATACAGATTTGAAAGAACCAAGGCCTAAATCTACCTGAATTAAGATCTCGTCATTTTGCATATATTTTGCCGCTTTCTCTTCTGAATAACTGGGGCTAACCCAGCCATTTTCAGCCACCAATATATTTCCAAAACTGACTTGTAATAAATCTCTATCTACTTTCGCCCCTGATTTTCCAATGGCCATAATAATTCTACCCCAATTTGGATCCTCACCAGCAATGGCTGTTTTTACTAAAGGTGAATTTGCTATCGATTTTGCGACTTTTCTTGCAGAAGCAAAAGATGAAGCACCACTAACGTTAACTTCTATAAATTTAGAAGCCCCCTCACCATCTTTAACTACCTGATGAGCTAAATCTCTCATTATTTTTAATAAAGCCTGTTTAAATTGTTGTAATTGTTTAGGATTTTGATTGTTTATTACGCACCCACTTTTTCCAGTAGCAACTACCATAAGACTATCGGACGTCGAGGTATCTCCATCAACAGTAATAGAGTTGAACGTTTTTTCGTTTAAATCACTTACAATTTTTTGCAACTGAGATGGGCTTATTCCTACGTCTGTAAAGATATAAACCAGCATAGTGGCCATATCAGGCGCAATCATACCAGAACCCTTGGCAATACCTGAAATCTTGATAGTTTTATTATCAATTGCAAACTCTCCGGAAGAGCCTTTTGCAAATGTATCTGTAGTCATTATAGCTTTGGCAGCCTTATTTAATCCACAGGGTGACAAACCAACTACTAATTCCTTGGAGACTGCCCCTATTTTTTCCCACTCCAAATGCTCACCAATAACCCCTGTAGAAGCAGAGAAAACATTCCTTTCTGGAATGTCTAATTCTTGAGCAAATTTAGAGCAAATTTCTGATACCGCATTATGGCCCTGCTTACCTGTAAAAGCATTCGAGTTTCCCGAATTTACCACAATTGCAAACGGGTCTGAAGATAAATTGACCGATAAAAGTTTCTTTTGACAATCAATCACTGCCGCCGATCGAGTGGCAGACTTTGTAAAAACACCTGCAATTGAACTATTATCACATATTTCAGCAAGCATTACATCTAGTCTATTTTTATATTTAACTCCTGCGCACGCGCTTGAAAACCTAACACCATCGATTAAATTTAGCTCTGGGAATCCGGCTTTTGGAGCTAAAGGAGATATTTTGCCCATATCTTATCCAAACTATTATTAACTAAGGATCATTAAAAATCATTTATTGTCCAATATTGACTCGTTGCGGATTATTTTATGATTAATTTCCAAGTCGGAGTAAATAACATTCGCAGAATCGATAATTTTATTGATTTTTGTTTCGACTTTATTTTGCCTTATCGTTGATACTAGGTCACCTCTTACATCTTCCAAACTTGGAACTGGGGTTTCTCGGATATTATTTACTTTAATTATATGCCAACCAAAATTGGTTTTAATGGGTTTGGAAACTTCATTTACCTTCAATAACAAAACAGCCTGCTCAAACGCAGGAACCATTGCACCCCTTCCAAACCACCCTAAACTTCCTCCTTGCTTTCCAGATGGACCTGTTGAATAAGTTTTAGCCAGCTCCAAAAAATCAGAGTCGTTTTGTAATTTATTCAAAATTTCAATTGCATCCGACTCTGTTTCTAATAGAATGTGTGAAGCATTATACTCAGTAGTAGGTTGATAATTTTCAGAAAACTTTACGTATAATTCTTTAATTTCGTCTTCCATAACATCAATTTTCGAGAAATGTTCAATAAGCTCATTAGATAAAAAAGCACGAATATTATTTTCCAAACCATATCTAATCTTTTTTAATGCCAAATCAATTTCTTGAGATAATATCTCCTGCTGAATCAATTGTTTAAGTATTCCATCAAAGAGCATAGAATCTTCCATACTTTTATATTGATCAGACAATCTACTTTGAAACGAAACTACATTTCCAAGTGTTATATCTTCTCCATTCACAGAAGCTAAAACTGTCTCATCGTTTAATTCCCCAGCATTAATATTGATTGTTTGAAGAAAATAGACTGTAAAAAATACTCCTATGAAAATATTAAAATTCTTCATTTTTCTTCCTTTTTCCTCTTGATTAGTCTTATTATGATTTTAATTTTTGTATATCATTTTTAGGACAACGTTGACAGTATTAATGACGCCCCTTACATGCCAATATTATAGTAATTCTTCTTTTGGTCTGTTTTCTATAAGTTAAATTATATAATTGAGAAAAAGAGCAATATAAAATCAAACTTTAGAAGGGTCTCTCTTCTTCTGCAAATAAAGGCTACAACATGCTAGGTCTTAGCAAAATAACAAAAAAAATATTTGGCGACGCTAATGATCGAAAAATAAAATCCGCTGCTCCTATTGTTAAAATTATAAATAACTTAGAATCTGATTTCACAAATTTAAGTGATGAAGATTTAATAGAAAAGACAAATGAACTGAAGGAAAGATATTCATCTGGTGAGACCTTAAACGAATTATTACCCGAAGCTTTTGCTAATGTAAGAGAGGCCGCTAAAAGAGCCCTTGGATTGCGGGCTTTTGATGTTCAATTGATGGGTGGGATATTTCTTCATCAAGGGAACATTTCTGAGATGAAGACTGGAGAAGGTAAAACACTTGTAGCCACTCTACCCGCATATCTAAATGCACTTACAGGAAAAAGCGTACATATTGTAACCGTTAATGACTACCTCGCTACACGTGACGCAGAATGGATGGGAAAAGTCTACGAAGCCTTAGGTATGACAACTGGGGTTGTAATTCCGAATCAACCTGATGAAGAAAAAGAAAGAGCCTATGAGTGTGATGTAATTTACGCAACAAACAATGAGCTAGGTTTTGATTACCTGAGAGACAACATGAAATCCGAACTTTCTCAAATTCACCAAAGAGATCATCACTTCGCTATTGTCGATGAAGTTGACAGCATATTAATTGACGAAGCCAGAACACCTTTAATTATTTCTGGTCCCGCTGAAGATCGAAGCGAAATATATACCACAATAAATAAAGTCATACCAGGAATTCAAGAAGAACATTTCACCTTAGACGAAAAGACAAGAAATGTTACCTTTACTGACGAGGGGAACGAGTTCATCGAAAAAAAACTAAAAGATGAGCAAATTATGCCAGCCGAGCAAAATCTTTATGATCCTGAAAGCACTTCCTTGGTTCATCATGTCACTCAAGCTCTTAGAGCCCATAAATTATACACAAGAGATAAAGATTACATAGTTAGAAATAACGAAGTCGTATTAATTGATGAATTTACTGGTAGGATGATGGATGGGCGCAGATTATCTGATGGCTTACATCAAGCGATCGAAGCCAAAGAAGCGTGCAATATTCAACCAGAGAATACAACATTAGCATCCGTAACTTTTCAAAATTATTTTAGGCTCTACAGTAAACTTGCTGGAATGACCGGTACAGCTTCGACAGAAGCTGATGAATTTCTTGAAATCTATGGTTTAGGAGTCGTTGAAGTTCCAACAAACGAAAAAGTTCAACGGATCGATGATCACGACCAAGTTTTTAGAACTGCCAGTGAAAAATATAAAGCTATAGTTAAAGCTATAATTGAGGCTAATGATATAGATCAGCCGATTTTGGTTGGTACAACTTCAATTGAAAAATCTGAAATGCTTTCGCAGATGTTAAAAGAAAAAAACATCCAACATAATGTTCTTAATGCTAGATTTCATGAACAAGAAGCTCAAATTATTGCAGATGCTGGGCGGTCTGGAGCGGTAACCATTGCAACAAATATGGCAGGAAGAGGAACAGATATCCAGCTTGGTGGAAACGTGGAAATGAAAGTATTGGAAGAATTAGTAGAAAATCCAAATACTGATCCTGAAGAAATTAGAAAAAAAGTGCTCAATGCAGTTAACGAAGAAAGAGAAAAAGTACTTTTAGCGGGAGGCCTGTATGTACTCGCCACAGAAAGACATGAAAGCCGCCGAATTGATCATCAATTAAGAGGAAGATCAGGAAGACAGGGAGATCCTGGCAAGTCTTCTTTCTTCTTATCTTTGGAAGATGATTTAATGCGAATATTTGGATCTGAAAGACTAGAAAAAGTACTAAATACTTTAGGGATGAAGGAAGACGAAGCTATTGTTCATCCGTGGGTTAATAAGTCACTCGAAAAGGCTCAAGCGAAAGTTGAAGGAAGAAATTTTGATATCAGGAAGCAGCTTCTAAAGTTTGATGATGTTATGAATGATCAACGAAAGGCAATTTTTGAACAACGTCTCGAAATAATGGAGGCAGAGGATCTAGGGGAAATTGCACAAGATATGAGACATCAAGTAATTGACGACCTGGTTGATGAATTTATACCACCCAAATCGTATCCAGATCAATGGGACTTAAAACAACTTGAACAAGAAGTTTTGGAAAAAGTTGGCGTTACTGCAGAGATCGTAAATTGGGGCAATGAAGAGGGGGTTGACGATATTTCCATCCGAGAACGTATTTATGACGCATCTGATAAGTTTATGGCATCAAAAGCTGTAGAGTTTGGAGTTGATGCAATGCGCTCTGTTGAAAAATCTGTTCTTTTACAAAGCATAGATCAAAAATGGCGTGAGCATTTATTGACTTTGGACCATTTAAGATCAGTGGTCAGTTTTAGAGGTTATGCTCAAAGAGATCCTTTAAATGAATACAAAACAGAAGCATTTGGATTGTTTGAAAGTTTGTTGAATAGCTTGCGCAGTCAGGTAACCTCACAACTTGCTAAAATCCGTCCAATAACTGCAGAAGAACGCAAGGAAATGATCAACAAAATGATGGAAGAACAAATTCTTAATTCAACTAAAAATAAACCCAGCACAATTGCAAAAGTTTTGTTTAATGAGAAGGATAGATCAACTTGGGGAAACCCAGGAAGAAATGATAAGTGTCCATGTGGATCAGGAAAGAAATTTAAACATTGTCATGGCAAACTATAAATTATTGAACCCTAAGAATTTCGAGCATTGTTAAAAGCTAGGGAAAAAAATTTCTTTAGGAGACAAAGTAAAAATTTCAAACCCATCTTTAGTTACTGCCAGTGAATGCTCAAATTGTGCTGATAAAGACTTATCTCTTGTTACAGCAGTCCAATCATCAGACAATATTTTTGTCTCCGGCCGACCCAAATTCACCATCGGCTCAATAGTAAAAAACATTCCCTCCTCAAGATAAGAACCCTCACCCCAATTTCCATAATGTAGGACGTTTGGCTGCGCATGGAAAACACGTCCTAATCCATGTCCACAAAAGTCTCTCACAACACTCATTCTCTGTGCCTCTACATATCTCTGTATAGCGGCGCCAATATCCCCAAAAGTGTTACCTGGTTTTACCTGTTCTATGCCTAGCATAAGGGCGTCATGAGTGACCTGTATTAATCTTTGTGACCTTCTGTTTGCTTTGCCAGCAATATACATTCTACTACTATCGCCAAACCAACCATCCAATATACATGTAATATCAATATTTAAAATATCGCCATCTTTTAATTTTTTTGTTGAAGGAATCCCATGACAAACAACATGATTTAATGAAATACAAGAGGACTTAGGATAGCCTCGATAACCTAATGTTGCTGGTACAGCGCCATTCAAAACCATGAACTCGTGACAAATATTATCTAACTCCTCCGTTGATATCCCTGGTGCAACGTAGTCACTAATCATATCAAGGGTTTTTGCTGCTAGGATACAAGATTTTCGCATGCCCTCGTAATCTGAATTATGGTGAATTTTAATACCATCACGCGTAATTGTTCGATCATCTTGCCTCATAAACATCATTCCTTTTTTACTTATGAAGTCCTTCTATCAGCCTTCCAAGTTTAACATTTTCATAGGTTATTTTAGTGTCATAACATAAAATTTCTACACCAGCTTGTTTCGCTTCTTTAAAACATTGATAATAGTATGGATCTAAGTCACCAGCAACATCATAAAAACTGCAATCATTCCTACAGACCAAAAATAATAGTACTGCTCGGTGGCCTTCTTTAACCATGTTTGAAAGTTCAATTAGGTGCTTAGCACCACGGCTAGTAACACTATCAGGAAACTCTGCGACTGATCTTTTTCTTGATAATGTTAAGCTTTTAACCTCTACGTAACACTTTTCGTGCTCACCATTTTCTAAAAGAAAATCAATTCGACTATTTGAGCCATATTTCACCTCTTTCCGAAAAGATGCGTAACCTGATAGCTCTGGTAAGATACCATCTATAAGAGCTTCATTAATGATCTTATTAGCCATTCCAGTATCAATTATCACAAATGATCCTGAGCCTAACTCATTTAATTTCCATGAAAATAACAATTTACGGTTTGGGTTGCCGCTATTTTCTATTAAAACTTTTTGATTTACATTTTTTAATCCAATCATTGAGCCAGTATTGGCACAATGAACAGTTATAATATCATTATTTTTCAATCTAACATCTGCAAAAAATCGTTTATATCGCTTAATTAAAAATGCTTGTTTTAAATCACTTTGAAATTTCATAATTAAGGGCCTATACCCTAATATTAGACCTTGCAAGGATTCCCAAATGAACAATCCAACAGCTGCCATGATAGTGATCGGTGATGAGATATTATCAGGGCGTACTCGCGATAGTAACATGCATTACTTAGCAAAAGAGTTAGTGAAAGTGGGTGTGTCACTGAAAGAAGTTCGAATTATATCTGATGATCAGGAAGAAATTATTCTTTCAACAAATGAGCTTAGAAAAAAGTTTAACTATGTTTTTACCAGTGGTGGTATAGGGCCAACACATGATGATATCACGGCCGATTCTATTGCTAAAGCTTTTAAGGTTAAAATTGGAGTTCGCTCAGACGCAAAAAACCTGTTAAACAAATATTACAAACAAAATGGCATAGAGCTAAATTCTTCTAGAATTAGAATGGCCAGAATTCCAGATACTGCTGAACTTATCGAAAACGCTATTTCAGGTGCCCCCGGTTTTAAAATAGAAAATGTGTTTGTAATGGCTGGGGTGCCTTCTATATTCCAATCTATGGTAGATGTTACACTCACTAATATGAAGCATGGATCTCCAGTAAAATCAAAATCAATAATCTTAAACCTTCCCGAAGGGGAGATCGCTGAAAAATTAAAAGCAATGGCCTCAGAAAATCCTGAATTTAGTTTTGGGTCTTATCCATTTTTAAGAGATGGTATGCTTGGTACTGATATAGTTATACGTGGCCATAATGTGAAGACTGTCGAAATGCTAGCTCAAAAAGTAAAAGAAACCTTTAGTATTAAAACGGAGAGTGATGATGAGTGAACCTAAAGAAAAAATTACTGCCCTAAACCTTCCAGCAATGGACCCCATGCCAGACCATGTGAAAAAATACTTTAAATTATGTAAGGATAAATTGGGTCTAATTCCAAATGTGTTAAAAGCCTACTCTTTTAATGAAACAAAACTAAACGCATTTACCAATATGTATAATGACCTAATGCTTGGTGAAAGCAACATTTCTCCGTTAGAAAGAGAAATGATTGCAGTCGTAGTATCATCAATTAACAGATGTTATTATTGCTTAGTGGCACATGGGAATTCAGTGAGAAAATTATCTAAAGATCCTGCGCTTGGGGAGGCAATGGTGATAAATTATAGGATTGCTGACTTAAAGCCAAATCAAAGAGCCATGATGGACTTTGTTGCAAAAATGACTGAGGAAAGTTATAAAATTGAAGAAGTTGATAGACAAATTTTACGTGAAAACGGATATTCTGATCAAGATATATGGGACATTGCTTCTGTTGCCAGTTTCTTCAATA
The DNA here is from genome assembly GCA_029246285.1 of Paracoccaceae bacterium. Taxonomy (GTDB): domain Bacteria; phylum Pseudomonadota; class Alphaproteobacteria; order Rhodobacterales; family Rhodobacteraceae. The sequence continues at coordinate 45,940 of JAQWNW010000045.1, forward strand.
TGAGCAACCGCATGGCATCTGCGATTGATATGCGACCAAATACTGAATATCATTCTCTAGATAGATAAAATTGAGAACGTTAATTTTCATTATAACCTTACTGTCTTTGCCCGATCGTGGCAATTCAAGTGAACCCTTAAATATACCTTATAAAGCTGATTTAAGTTACGAAAAACTGTCAAAAAATGATACGTTTTATGTTATTACTGGCAAAAATGATCTATTATCTGAAAAAGATAAACCACATTCTTCTATGATGTTACAACAGGTTTGGAAAATTAAAAACTTTAGTAGAACTGTTGATGAAATACAAAAAGAGATCAAGAATAGTCTCGCATTAAATGAATACGAAATAATTTTTGAATGTGATTTTAAATCATGTGGCGGATTTAAATTTCGTTTTAATTCTAACATACTTAATATGCCAGAAATGTTTGTAAATCTTGGCAATTATAAGTTCTTAACAGCTAAAGCTATTAACTATGAAAAGTCAAAATTTATCTCTTATATAATTAGTGTTGGCAAAAATACTGGTTATATCCAAATTAACCAATTTGGGGAAGAAATTGAGAAGAATATCAAAAAAGAACATTCAAAAAATCTATCAAAAAGCTTATCTGCAAACTTTAACGACAACAGAGGGTCAATTATTCTTGAAGGCTTGAAGTTCAAACCTGGATCAGCAGATATTCTAGAATCTGATTTGAGAATCTTATCTGATTTAGCAAATTTTTTAATTTTGAATAAAAAAGAAAAAATTATATTGGTGGGACATACAGACGCTAGCGGACCAATAAAAAGTAACATAAAATTATCAAAAGACAGAGCTGAGTCTGTACAAAAACTATTTGTAAAAAAATTTAATGTCAGTCCAAATCAAATAACCATAGATGGGGTTGGTTTTTTATCACCAATAGCCTCCAACAACACGGAAGAAGGTCGTGAACAAAACCGCCGCGTTGAAGTGATTATAGTTCCTCGATCCAATTAGATTAGGTTAGAAACAATCAAATAAACAGAACTACTGAGAATTTACTTGTTTTTATTTAATTAAATCACTATACGGCTTCCAACATCGAGTGTTTGGCGTCCAAACCCAGAAACTCTCCGACAATTATTACGGGCTGATGGCCCGTTTTTTTTTATTCGAGGTTAACATTGAATAGTTTGATTACAAAAACACCAATGGAAAGAAAAATTCTTTTAATTGCAAACCCTATCATTCAAGATATGGGATTTGAAGTAATTAGAATTAGACTAGTCGATGGTAAATCGAAATTAATTCAAATTATGATAGACTCACCAAAAATGAATTTAACTGTTGATGATTGTGCGAATGTTTCAAATGAACTTTCTGCAGCAATTGATGTTGAAGACCCTTATGAGGACGCGTTTAATTTAGAAGTTTCATCTCCGGGTATTGACCGGCCGTTAACAAGGCTTTGTGATTTTGATCAATGGAGTGGTTACGAGGCTAAATTAGAAACAACCTCAGCTATCGAGGGGCAAAAACGCTTCAAGGGAATTTTATCAGGTACTGATGATGATGAAGTATTAATTAAAATGGATATTGGGACAATTGGTTTAAAATTTGATTGGCTTTCAGATGCTAAATTAATTTTAACAGATGAGTTATTAAGAGAAACATTGCAAAACCAGAAAAACATTATTTTTAATGAAGACGATTTCGACTATATCGAAAAAGAAGAAGGCTGAAAGGATATAATAAATGGCTAATACCAGTGCAAATAAAATAGAGCTTTTACAAATTGCTGAATCAGTTGCGAGAGAAAAACTAATTGATCCAGACCTAGTTATAAATGCTTTAGAGGAAACATATGCACGAGCTGCAAAGTCAAAATACGGTGCAGAACTGGATATTCGCGCTTTCATAGACCGCAAAACTGGGGAACTAACCATGCAACGAATAAGAACAGTAGTTGAGGAAGTGGAAAATAGCTTTCAAGAGCTCACTGTTGAAGATGCAATAGTTTATAAAGAAGACGCAGTAGTAGGTGATCAGCTAATAGATGAAATACCACCAGTAGAAAGCGGTAGGATTGCAGCTCAATCAGGAAAACAGGTTCTCTTACAGAACATACGGCAAGCTGAAAGAGAAAGGCAGTATGAGGAATTTAAGGATCGCGTTGGCACTATCATAAATGGTGTTGTTAAGAGGGAAGAATATGGAAATGTAATAGTCGATGTCGGAAGAGGCGAGGCAATACTTCGACGAGATCAAAAAATTGGTCGTGAAAGTTTTAGAAATGGTGATCGAGTCAGAGCTTACATTAAAGATGTAAGATCAGAAGTACGAGGCCCTCAAATATTCTTATCCAGAACAGCCATAGAATTTATGTCAGAGCTATTTAAAATGGAAGTTCCCGAAATTTATGATGGCATAATCGAAATAAAAACAGTTGCTAGGGACCCAGGTTCTCGTGCTAAAATTGGTGTTATTTCACATGATAACTCAATAGATCCAGTTGGTGCTTGCGTTGGTATGCGTGGTAGCAGAGTCCAAGCTGTAGTTAATGAATTACAAGGTGAAAAAATAGATATAATACCTTGGAATGAGGACGCTCCAACTTTTCTAGTTAATGCTTTACAACCAGCCGAAGTAACTAAAGTAGTTCTTGATGAAGAAGCTGAAAGAATTGAAGTGGTAGTTCCTGACGAACAATTATCACTTGCTATTGGACGTAGAGGACAAAATGTTAGGTTAGCATCTCAATTGACAAATCTGGACATCGATATAATGACAGATTCTCAAGAGTCTGAACGCCGCCAGACTGAATTTAATGAACGTACGGCATTATTCACAGAGGCATTAAATGTAGATGAAGTTGTTGCGCAGCTTCTCGTCTCAGAGGGTTTTGCTTCTCTGGAGGAGGTAGCATACGTTGAGATTGATGAAATTTTAACAATAGAAGGCTTTGACCAGTCAACGGCGGAAGAGCTACAAGCGAGAGCAAGAGAATATCTAGAAGAACAAAGCTCTAAAGCTGTAGCACACGCTCGAGAGCTAGGAGTTGAGGACAGCTTAGCTGGCTTTGAAGGTTTAACACCACAAATGCTAGTTGCATTAGCAGAAGATGATATTAAAACCCTTGAAGATTTTGCTACTTGTGCAGACTGGGAGCTGTCTGGGGGATGGACAGTGGTGGAAGGCAAACGTCACAAAGATGAGGGTATTTTAGAAAAATTTGATGTTTCACTTGAGGAAGCACAAAACTTAGTGATGACAGCTAGAATAGAATTAGGTTGGGTAGATCCCGAAGATCTTAAAAATGACTCAGCTGAAGAAATTGAAGATAATAGATTAGATGAATAATTGCGTGGTCTTCATAAATGGAAATACTTAAGCAAGAAAACTCTTCAAAATGTTCCACCCGACGATGTATTTCGTCTGGTGAAACATGCTATAAATCAGATATGATACGTTTTGTTGTTGATCCAAACAATGAAATATTGCCAGATATTGCAGAAAAACTTCCTGGGCGTGGCATTTGGATTAAAACTAATAAAAATGCTTTATCTAAAGCCATATCAAAAAAACTATTTTTAAAAGCCACCAACAACAAAGTTCTGGTAAAAAATGATTTGCCCTCTCTTGTCGAAAATATTTTATTAAAAAATCTCATATCTTTGATCTCCTTATCAAGAAAATCAGGAAATGCTATATTTGGTTACGAAAAAGTGAAGTCTAGCTTAATTAATGGAACAGCTAGAGTTCTTATACAAGCAAGAGATGGATCTATTAATCAAAAAGGCAAATTAAGACCACCAAAAGGTACGAATACTTATATCGACTGCCTAACTAGTAATGAGTTAGGAGAAGCATTTGGGAGAAATTATGTGGTTCATGTCTCGCTTACCTCTGGTGGTCTCAGTAAACGTGTAGTACATGAAGCATCAAGATTAAATAAATTACGCGGATTCGATGATCTTAAACAAGAGCTTTTCACATAAACTAACAATAATTAGGTTTTAGAATATATGAGTGATACTGAAAATAAATCTGGGAAAAAACTTGGTCTTTTGGGGGGCAGTCCTTCTAGACCTGGACAAGTAAGACAAAGCTTCAGTCATGGGCGTTCAAAGTCTGTTGTTGTTGAAACAAAAAGAAAACGGGTTATTGTGCCTAAACCCTCTATTAGTTCCCAGGTCAAAAGTTCACCACAAAAATCTTCATCACCATCAAAAACTCCAGGTGGAATTTCCAGTAGTGAATTAGAGCGTAGAAAAAAAGCTTTGGCCATTGCAAGAAAAAGAGAAGAAGAAGATAAAAATAAAAGAGATGCTGATGAAAAGCTCAGGGAAGCGGAGCGTGCGAAAAAGCGCGCCGACTTAGAAACAAAAGAACAAGAAGAACAGGAACGTAAAGAGAAAGAAAAAGAAAAAAGGGAGGAGGAGAAAAGAGCAATTGCTGCTGTAATGGAAGCAAAAAAAATTGCAGAAGATATACCAGTAATTCCTGTTCCAGATGATTCTAGTCGACCCACATCAAAACCTTCCAGAAAATTACCTGAACGAGAAGAGAATCGAAAACAGCAAACACCTAGAGCACCAAAGGGGTTAGATACAGACAGGCGTAGATCAGGGAAATTAACGCTGAGCCAAGCATTGAGTGATGAGGGAGGTCGCCAAAGATCAATGGCGGCTATTAGAAGAAAACAAGAGCGCGAAAAACGCAAAATGCTTGAAAACAGCCAAGAGCGCGAAAAAGTTGTACGAGACGTCCAAGTTCCTGAAACCATTGTTGTCCAAGAGCTAGCTAATAGAATGGCTGAGCGTGTGTCCGATGTAGTGAAGTCGCTCATGACGAATGGGATGATGGTAACACAAAATCAATCGATAGATGCTGATACTGCTGAACTAATAATTCAAGAATTTGGTCACAAAATTGTAAGAGTCTCTGATGCTGACGTTGAAGACGTCATTGATACTATAGAAGACGATCCTGCCAACTTAAAACCAAGAGCTCCAGTAATAACGGTTATGGGACACGTTGATCACGGAAAAACCTCCCTACTAGATGTCATTAGAAAAGCAAATGTAGTTTCAGGAGAAGCTGGCGGAATAACACAACATATTGGAGCATACCAAGTAAAAACAGATGACGGTAAAACATTTTCATTTCTTGATACACCTGGACACGCAGCCTTCACTTCAATGCGCTCTCGAGGAGCCCAAGTAACAGACATAGTTGTACTAGTTGTGGCCGCTGATGATAGTGTGATGCCTCAAACAATTGAGGCGATCAACCATTCAAAAGCTGCAAATGTTCCCATAATTGTTGCTATCAACAAATGCGACAAACAAGCAGCAGATCCAGACAAAGTTCGTACAGAGTTATTGCAACACGAAGTAATTGTTGAGAAAATGTCTGGTGATGTTTTGGATGTGGAGGTTTCCGCGGAAACAGGTCAAGGGATAGATACATTATTAGAATACATCTCATTGCAATCAGATTTATTAGAGCTCAAGGCCAATCCAGATAGAGCCGCGGAAGGTGCGGTGATTGAAGCAAAGCTAGATGTGGGTAGAGGCCCCATCGCTACTGTACTAGTTCAAAAAGGTACTCTAAATCAGGGTGATATCTTTGTTGTAGGCGAGCAATGGGGGCGAGTGCGAGCACTTATAAACGATCAAAATGATCGTGTAAAAAATGCAGGGCCATCTGTGCCAGTCGAAGTGCTTGGATTGAATGGGACACCAGAAGCCGGTGATGTACTTAATGTTGTTGCAACAGAAGCACAAGCAAGAGAAATTGCCGACTATCGAGCCCAAGTTTTAAAAGATAAGAAAGCTGCGGTTGGAACAGGCACTAGCCTAGAACAATTATTGGCAAATGCCAAAGCAAACGAAAACCTGAAAGAGCTTCCAATTTTAGTAAAGTCTGACGTCCAAGGGTCTTCTGAAGCTATTTTACAAGCGATGGAAAAAATTGGAAATGATGAGGTTCGTGTGCAAGTTTTACACTCTGGTGTTGGCGCAATTACTGAATCAGATGTCACTCTAGCAGAAGCATCCAAAGCGCCAATTGTCGGTTTTAATGTTCGAGCGAATGCCCCAGCGCGTCAATCGGCCAATCAAAAAGGCGTTGAGCTTCGTTATTATTCCGTAATTTATGATTTGGTTGACGATATAAAGGCCGCTGCTTCTGGGCTTTTATCTTCAGAAGTTCGTGAAAACTTTATTGGTTATGCCAAAATATTAGAAGTGTTTAAAGTTACCGGAGTAGGAAGAGTGGCCGGTTGCCAAATTACTGAAGGCCTTGCCCGCAGATCATCTGGTGTACGCTTACTTAGAGATGATGTAGTTATTCACGAAGGAACATTAAAAACATTAAAAAGATTCAAAGATGAGGTTAATGAGGTAAACTTAGGTCAAGAATGCGGAATGGCTTTTGAGAACTATGAAGATATTAGAAAAGATGACGTTATAGAAATTTTTGAACGACAAGAAATCGAAAGAAAGTTATCTTAATATTCTAATTTGTATTTCTTATGAAACTACACCTTTTAAAAAATTTATTTATTTACAGCGCTTACCCTTGTAGGAGTCATGTAGCAAACCTATATACTATTCGAATTTAACAAAAAAATCTCTTAAGAGCACTAAAATTATTAAGTAAAATTATGATTATGGTACGATCTTAGTCATTTTGAAAGGACTAACAAATGGGAAAAGTAATAGGAATTGATTTAGGAACAACAAACTCTTGCATAGCAATAATGGATGGCTCTCAACCGAAAGTAGTAGAAAATACGGAAGGGGCGAGAACCACGCCATCTATTGTAGCCTTTGTTGAAGATGAAAAGCTTGTTGGCCAACCCGCAAAAAGGCAAGCTGTTACAAATCCCGATAATACTGTTTTTGCTGTAAAAAGGCTAATTGGCAGACCTTTAAAAGATAAACATATCCAAAAAGACATCAAAAATATTCCTTATTCACTTGTTGATGGCGGCAATGGAGATGCTTGGGTAGAGGCAAATAATGATAAATTTTCACCGTCTCAAATCTCTGCATTTATACTTCAAAAAATGAAAGAAACAGCAGAGGCGTATCTAGGAGAAGATGTTGATCAAGCAGTGATAACCGTTCCAGCCTATTTTAATGACGCTCAAAGACAAGCCACCAAAGATGCTGGAAAAATAGCTGGCTTAGAGGTTCTCAGAATAATAAATGAACCCACTGCTGCAGCCCTGGCATATGGATTAGATAAGAAAGAAGCGAGGACTATCGCTGTCTATGATTTGGGTGGAGGTACCTTTGATGTAACAATTTTAGAAATTGACGATGGCTTGTTTGAGGTAAAATCTACGAATGGAGATACCTATTTAGGTGGTGAAGATTTTGACATGAGGATCGTCGATTACTTAGCAGAAGAATTTAAGAAGGAAAATGGTGTTGATCTAAAAAAAGATAAGATGGCACTACAGAGATTAAAAGAAGCGGCTGAAAAAGCTAAGATAGAACTTTCGGCAAGCCAACAAACGGAAATAAATCAACCATTTATCTCAATGGATCCAAATGGTGGTCAACCCCTCCATATGGTTTTAAAATTAACAAGATCTAAATTAGAAAGTCTTGTAGCTGATTTAATAAAACAATCCCTTAAGCCATGCCAAGCAGCCTTAAAAGACGCTGGATTGTCAAAAGGTGATATTGATGAAGTCGTACTAGTTGGTGGAATGACTAGAATGCCAAAGGTAATGGAAGAAGTTTCAACTTTCTTTGGAAAAGACCCTCACAAAGGCGTTAACCCTGATGAGGTTGTAGCAATGGGTGCAGCTATTCAAGCAGGTGTTTTACAAGGAGATGTTAAAGACGTGGTGTTGTTAGACGTTACACCCTTATCACTTGGAATTGAGACTTTAGGTGGTGTTTTTACTCGTTTAATTGATAGAAACACAACTATTCCAACAAAGAAGTCTCAAGTTTTTTCAACAGCAGAGGATAATCAAACAGCTGTAACGATACGGGTTTTTCAGGGTGAAAGAGAAATGGCCGCGGATAATAAAGTTTTAGGTCAGTTTAATTTAGAAGAAATACCACCTGCACCAAGAGGGCTTCCACAAATCGAAGTGGCATTCGATATTGATGCAAACGGAATTGTATCTGTAAATGCAAAAGACAAGGCAACAGGTAAAGAACAGCAAATTACTATCCAAGCCTCAGGCGGTCTCTCTGATGACGAAATCGACCAGATGGTTCAAGATGCTGAAGCAAATGCTGAAGCAGATAAAGAACGTAAAGATCTTGTTGAAGCAAAAAATCAAGCAGAAGGTCTTATTCATTCAACAAACAAATCACTTGAAGAGCACAGTGATAAAGTTGACCCAACAACTGTTGAAGCAATCGAGCTCGCTATAAAAGCCTTGGAAGAAGTTCTTGATAGTGAGGATGCAGAAAAAATTAAGTCTGGTATCCAGAACGTAACTGAAGCGTCAATGAAGCTAGGTGAAGCGATTTATAAAGCCTCTGCAGATGCTGAAGGAGCTACTGCTCCAGAAGGAATGGATGAAGAAGAGCTACGCGGAGTAGATGAGGATATCGTTGATGCTGATTTTGAAGATCTAAACAACGAAGATAATAAATAAATATTTATCACAATACTGCAAGGGGCGTTTAATAACGCCCCTTTTTGAAAAGGACAAAGTCATTGTCAAAACGTGATTATTATGAAGTTCTTGGAGTGTCCAAAAGCGCCTCAGAAAGTGAGCTAAAAAAAGCTTACAGAACAAAAGCAAAAGAACTCCATCCGGATAGAAATTCTGGGAATCCTAACGCCGAGAGTCAGTTTAAAGAAGTAAATGAAGCGTATGATATATTAAAAGATCAAAATAAAAAAGCAGCGTATGATAGATACGGTCACGCTGCTTTCGAAGGAGGCAACGCAGGTCCGGGAGCAGGTGGTTTCCATGCGGGCAGTGACTTTTCCTCTGCATTTTCAGATGTTTTTGAAGATCTATTTGGTGATTTTAGGGGTGGTCAAAATAACAAACAGCGAGCTTCACGGGGATCTGACCTTCGATATAATCTTAGTATAAGTTTGGAAGAAGCGTATTCTGGCATCCAAAAAACTTTAAATATACCATCTATCATAAATTGTAGTAGTTGTAATGGCTCTGGTGCCTCAGGTGGTTCAGAACCATCTACATGCCCTACATGTTCTGGAATGGGAAAAGTCAGAGCACAGCAGGGATTTTTTACAGTAGAAAGAGGGTGCCCTACATGTTCTGGGATGGGACAGATAATTAAAAACCCCTGCCAAAAATGCAAAGGATCTGGACAGGAAGAAAAGGAACGGTCCCTGTCGGTAAATATACCATCAGGAGTAGAGACCGGAACCAGAATTCGACTTAGTGGGGAAGGAGAAGCCGGTGTTCGTGGGGGACCAAGTGGTGATCTGTACATCTTTACAGAAGTCATGGAACATAAAATTTTTACACGAGATGGTAAAAATCTATATTGCCGTATTCCAGTAAGTATGACAACAGCAGCTATCGGCGGTGAAATAGAGGCACCAACAATAGACGGTGGACGTAGCCGAGTACGAATTCCAAACGGCAGCCAGTCTGGAAGACAAATGAGACTACGTAACAAGGGAATGCCTGCTTTAAGAGGTTCAAACGCAGGGGACCTTTTTATTGAACTTGCTGTAGAAACACCAGTGAACCTTACTTCGAAACAAAAAGAACTTTTGCAAGAATTTGAAGCATTAAGCGCAGATAACAACCCACACAGTAAGAATTTTTTCTCTAGCGTAAAAAGCTTTTGGGGTTCAGTGAAGAGCTAACGTTTGGATACCAGATTTTTTCCAAAACATTTTTACCTCTGAAAGTCTTGGTATGGCCTCCGATGTACCATATCGTGTTACCTGTAAAGCTGCTGCAAAAGACGCTATTTCCATTGCATCATTCACAGATTTTTTCTGATCCAAGTTAGAAGCAAAGTATCCTAAATAAGTGTCTCCAGCTCCAGTAGTATCCACAGGCTGTACTGTAGGAGACTTAACTCGGAAATTCTCAGCATTAGACAAATAACAAGACCCTTTTGAGCCGTTAGTAATCAAAAGTGGTTTATTAAAACATTTACCAAATGCTTTCAACAAAAGAGCGTATTCTGTTTCGTTAACAACTACCAAATCGATAAAATTTAATACTTTCCTTACATGTGAAACATCAAACGGTGCCGCTGAATATATTACTTTCATTTTATGCGATTTAGCTATTTTTGCTGCTTCTAAAACCAAATTGACTTCATTTTGCAACAAGCAAATATCCTTTGGTTTAGCATTCTCAAAACCCTTTTTTATTCTTTCCAAAGTTTGAGTGTCGTTAGCCCCAGCATAAAACGTTATCGCATTTTCGCCGGCTGGATCTATGGTTATGTTCGCATGCCCTGTATTCAAATTACTGTAGTTTACATGGTCTACATTTATACCATGTTTTTTCATTAATTCTAATTCACGATTTCCATCTGGACCCACAGCTCCAATATGAAAAACATCAGAACCAGCTTTCTTGGCCGCTATAGATTGATTGGCACCTTTTCCACCCAATCCTTTCTTGAAGCTATCAGCTCGAACAGACTCACCAGGAACAGGAATTCTTGGAGTTTTATAAAAGTTGTCTATAACAATTGATCCAAAATTAAATATTGTCAAAAACTAACCCACCTTACAGGCGGCCATAACAGCCATATTCAAAATATCATTTGCTGTAGCAGCAGTGTTACACAATTGAACTGGACTATCGATACCAGCTAGAATTGGGCCAATGACTGTGGCACCACCCATTTCTTGCATTAATTTTACAGATATAGAACCAGAATGCCTTGCAGGAACAACTAGGATATTAGCCGGTGCTGTTAAGCGGCAAAATGGATATTCAGCCAATACCTTCGCATTCAAAGCAACATCTGCGGTCATTTCCCCGTCATATTCAAAATTTACACCTCTCTCATCTAATACAGATGGTGCTTTACTCATTTTTTCTGCTCTCTCTGAAACAGGGTACCCAAAATTTGAAAAGCTAACAAACGCAACCCTAGGCTCCATACCCAAATTTCTTGCAACTCTAGCAGCGCTCTCAGCTATATCAGCTAAATCCTCTTCTTCAGGCCACTCATGAACCAAAGTATCAGCCACTAAAATTAACCTTCCTCGAAGAATCATTGCCGTAACCCCAACAACACCATCACCAGGCTTAGCATCAAACACACGATTTATACGACTCAAGACAGCTGATGATTTTCGAGTAGCACCCGTTACCATGCCGTCACCATGACCATGGGCTAACATTAATGAGGAAAATATGTGCCTGTCTCTAGAGGCCATCTTATGGCAATCACCTTGATCAAAGCCCAGCCGTTGTAAACGTTCATAAAGAAAACTCTTGTACTCTGGCAAATGGACAGTCTTTGCCGCATTGATAACTTCTAATTCAGAGTAGGCATCAAGCAGACCCTCTGCGTCTAACTTTTCTTTGACATCTTTTTCTCTTCCAACAACTATAGCTTGACCCAAACCAGAGCGAACATAGCTAACCGCTGCTCTAAGAACTCTTATGTCATCTCCTTCTGCAAAAATCATTCGAGCCTGCGCATTCTTAGCTCGTACATGTAAAGTCTGTAACATAGACGCAGTTGGGTCCATACGACTTCTTAAAGCTAACTCATAGGCCGACATATCGATAATTGGACGACGGGCGCATCCTGTATCCATTCCTGCTTTTGCAACCGCTGGTGGTATCCTATATATCAAACGTGGATCAAAAGGTGTTGGAATTATATAATCTCTCCCAAAACTTAATTTCTTTCCATATGCCATAGCCACTTCATCAGGAACATCCTCACGCGCTAATTTTGCCAATGCTTCTGCACAAGCAATTTTCATCGGATCATTTATTGCTCTCGCATTTATATCTAGAGCTCCTCTAAATAAATATGGAAAACCTAAAACATTATTAACCTGATTGGGATAGTCTGATCTACCAGTGGCGACAATAGCATCTGGTCTGATCAAATGAGCCTCCTCAGGGGTTATTTCCGGGTCTGGATTTGCCATAGCAAAAATCACTGGATCTTCATTCATACTTTCAAGCATTTTTGAAGTGACCGCCGCTTTTACTGACACACCAATAAACACATCAGCCCCCTTCATAGCATCCTCTAGAGACCTAGTCTTCGTTACAATTGCGTGAGCTGATTTCCATTGGTTCATTCCTTCCAAACGCCCCTGGTAAATAACCCCCTTAGTATCACAAGCAATACAGTTTTCATGTTTTGCGCCCATCGATTTAATTAATTCTAGGCAAGCTATTCCTGCTGCACCGGCACCATTTAAAACGATTTTACATTCTTCTATTTTTTTCCCTGTTAGGTAAAGAGCATTTAACAACCCAGCCGCACAAATGACCGCCGTACCATGTTGATCATCGTGAAAAACAGGAATATCCATTATTTCTTTTAACTGCTGTTCAATTATAAAACAGTCTGGTGCTTTGATATCTTCTAAGTTTATACCACCAAAAGATGGGCCCATATACTTAACAGCATTAATGAATTCCTCGGGATCTTCCGTGTCAAGCTCAATATCAATCGAATTTACATCCGCAAACCTCTTAAATAAAACAGCCTTACCTTCCATAACAGGCTTTGAGGCCAATGCTCCAAGATTTCCCAAACCTAAAATAGCTGTACCATTTGATATCACCGCCACGGTGTTTCCCCGAGTTGTATAATCAAAAGCACTTTCTGGGTTCTGAGCTATTTCAACTACTGGAACGGCTACGCCTGGTGAATAAGCAAGAGATAAATCTCTTTGTGTTGCCATAGCTGTTGAAGCAACAACTTCTAATTTACCTGGAGTTGGCTTCATATGATATGCCAAAGCCTCTTCCTTTGTAAATTTTCCATTTCCTGACATGATAATTTCCAAATATTTTTTACGAAATATCTCAATAACAAAGTAATTGACACTTCTCAACCCAAACCTATTTTGTTAGCTTTAAACTATTAACCAACAAATGTAGTAAATTGATGTGGAACTTTAATTGGTGAGTATATGAGTACTAATAAGCCAAAAATCACTCCTATGATGGCTCAGTATTTCTCCATAAAGAAAAATTATACTGATGCATTATTATTTTACAGAATGGGTGACTTCTACGAACTTTTTTTTGAAGATGCTATAAAGGCGTCAGAAGCGTTAAACATTATTTTAACATCACGAGGGAAACATTTAGAACAAAAAATACCTATGTGTGGTGTTCCGGTACACTCAGCCAATAACTATTTATTATCTCTCATTAAAAAAGGCTTTAAAGTAGCAGTTTGTGAACAGCTTGAAAATCCATTAGAGGCCAAAAAACGTGGTTATAAAGCAATCGTAAAAAGAGATGTGGTTAGAGTAATCACCCCTGGAACAATAACAGAGGATTCTCTACTTGAAGCACATGAAAATAACTTTTTAGGTTCACTTTCAGAAATAAGAGGATCACTTGCTCTTGCATGGGTAGATATATCTACTGGTGATTTTATCGTAACCTCTTGTAACAAGCAAAATCTTAAAACATTAATTTTAAGGTTAAATTTAAAAGAGCTGCTTGTTTCTGAAAACCTGATAGATGAATTTAATGATTTCAATATTGCTCTAACGCCCATTTCAAATGCTATATTTGAAAGCACTGGAGCAAAAACACAGATTTGTGCTTTCTATGGTGTTAAAACACTTGAAGGCTTTGGGGCATTCAGCAGAACCGAATTATCAGCGATTAATTCTATAATCAGTTATTTAGAATTAACTCAAAAAAGCACACTACCAATCCTAAAAAGACCATTAAAAGAAGTTTCCACGAACGCTTTACAAATTGATAGCTTCACAAGGAAAAACTTAGAGATAGTCCGTTCTCTTTCTGGTGAAAAAGATGGATCTCTTTTAGATACTATTGATAAGACAATAACAGCTTGTGGGGCTCGATTATTAACAAGCCGTTTAAACAACCCCTCATCAAATAAAACTATTATTATTGACCGCCTAAATGACCTCGAGTTTTTTTATGAAAAGAATAATGACCGAATAACTCTTCAAACTGAACTTAGGAATATTCTTGATATTGAAAGGGCCTTAACTCGAATATCATTAAACAGGTCTGATCCACGTGACCTCAAGGCTATCGGAAATAGTCTGCAAAATTGTGATAAAATATATTATTATTTGAATAATATAAAACCACCTCATGCTCTATCATTTGATATAAAACCTCTGAGTGGGCATAAAACTTTAATTAAAACAATTGAAGATGCATTAAGAGAAGACCTTTCAAATAATTTTAAAGATGGTGGCTTTATTAAAACAGGATATAATGATGAGCTGGATAAGCAACGTGATCTAAGAGACAAAGGAGCTAAACTTCTAGGCTCTATGCAGCAAAAACTAATCACACTTTCTGAGGTGTCCAGTTTAAAAATTAAACATAACAATGTTTTGGGTTACTTCATCGAAATACCCACGCGTCACTCACAAAAAATGCTATCACCACCATTAAGTGATGTTTTTATTCACAGGCAGACAACAGCGAACTCTATCAGGTTTACAACCACAGAGCTTGGAAAGACAGAGTCTAATATTCTAAACGCCACATCAGCCGCTTTAAACATAGAGCTTGATATATTAAATAAAATCCAAACAAAGATATTAAAAAACTCTCTAGAAATTCTTGATACTGCGAAAATACTTGCAATTATTGATGTTAATTGCGCCTTATCTCAGGCCGCTCAAGAAAATGATTGGTGCAAACCAATTATAGATAACTCAAGGGATTTTGAGATTGTAAATGGTAGGCACCCAGTTGTAGAAAAAGCTCTACAAAAGACTTCAGAAAGTTCATTTATCCCAAACTGTTGTAATTTGAGCTGTGAGAAAAATAACCCCAATATTTGGCTTATTACTGGACCAAATATGGCCGGTAAATCCACTTTTTTACGGCAAAATGCTCTTTTGGTAATTTTAGCTCAGATGGGTTCTTATGTTCCAGCAAAATCCGCCAAAATTGGTATAGTTGATCAATTATTTAGTAGGATTGGGGCTTCAGATGATATTGCTAAAGGTCACTCCACTTTTATGATGGAAATGGTTGAAACCGCAATTATTTTAAACCAAGCAACTATGAGATCTTTGGTTATTTTAGATGAAATTGGAAGAGGTACATCAACATTTGACGGGCTTTCAATCGCCTGGGCAACGCTCGAATATTTACATGAAAAGAATCTCTCTAGAGGTTTATTTGCTACTCATTATCACGAGCTGACCGTTCTTTCAAAAAATCTTGAAGGTTTAACCAATGCTACCGTAAAGGTAAAAGAGCATAATGATGAAATTATTTTTTTATATGAAGTAGGTTTAGGTATTGCAGACAAGTCTTACGGCGTACAGGTGGCTAAACTAGCCGGAATGCCACCAGAAGTTTTAGAACGGGCTAAATCAGTTTTAATCGAACTAAGTTCAGATGAGCATACAAACCTTAATGATAAGGATAGTTTACTGAATAATTTACCACTGTTTGATATTGGATTAAAAAACCAAACTGTGCATTCGTCAAAAGAATTACAACTAAAACAAAAAATAGATAAACTTAAGCCAGACGACCTAACTCCGAGAGAAGCTCTGGAGGCCATCTATGATTTGAAAAAAAGTCTATTAAATTAGTTTGATTTTGAAGAGACTCCAACATGCGCTGGGCGAAGTAATCTATCACCAATCTTAAACCCAACAGCCATAACCTGAATTATCTCACCAGCGTTTGAGTCAGGCATTGGTGCTTCGAACATAGCTTGGTGAATCAAAGGATCAAAAACATCTCCAACCTCAGGAGCAACCCTTGAGATTTTATGTTTTTCAAATCCATTAATTAATTCTTTCCTAGTTAGCTCTATACCTTCGATCAAGGCCTTATTTGCCTTTCTCTGCTCATCGCTAACCGCGTCAAGAGCCCTTGTAATGTTGTCATAAACTGAAAGGAGGTCTCTAGCTAACTTGGTCCCTCCATATACCTCCGCATCACTTCTATCTCTAATTGACCTTTTTCTTAAATTTTCTGAGTCTGCTAGTGATCGCATCAACTTATCTTTTAAGGAGTCTCTCTCTTCTATCAGTTTTTCTAGCTCTGGTGTGCTATCCTCATTATTTTCACCATCACTATTGTCAACATCTCCTTCTTCAGCTTCAGCAATAAGCTCGTCCAATGAAAGAAGTTCTTCTGATTTATTATTTTGTTTCTTGCTCATATTTTCCTCTATTAACCACGTTCTGATAAGGTTTTTCCTACTAATTGGGCTGTATAATCTACAATAGGCACGATCCTTCCATAATTTAATCTAGTTGGACCAATCACACCAACAGCCCCAATAATTTTGTGTTCAGAGTTCATATAGGGAGAAATAACCAAAGAACTACCCGAAAGTGAAAAAAGTTTATTTTCTGAACCAATAAAAACACGAACTCCATCCCCTTTTTCGGTTAAGTTAAGAAAATTAGCAATATCCTGTTTTCTTTCTAGATCATCAAAAAGCTCTCTTATTTTTTCAAAGTCTTCTTCTGCTGATGTTCCATCAATTAAATTTGCACGACCTCTGACTATCAGACGACTATTGTCTGTATCTTTTCCATCCCAAATAGCCAAGCCATCCTTTATTAACTGCGCAGCGATTTTGTCAATCTCTAGACGCCTTTTACTGACCTCTCCCTCCATCACACTCCTAAGTTCTGACAAAGTTAAACCTTGGGCATGCGCATTCATGAAATTAGCTGCCTCTCTAAAATCAGACTGAGTTTGTCCCACTGGGGGTTCAAATACTCTGTTTTCTACCATCCCATCTGCTGTAACCAAAACGGCTAAAGCGCGCTCTTCAGAAAGGCTTACAAACTCTATGTGTTTTATTGGAGCTTCCAGTTTTGGTGCTAAGACGAGACTAGCACTCTGTGTTAAGCCAGACAGGACAGAACCCGTTCGATTTAAAATACCAGATAAATTTTGAGGATCATCTTTCACATTATGATCAATTATTTCTTGTTCTTCATTGGAAATTTCACCAAATTCTAAAAGCGCATCCACAAAAAGCCTCAGGCCTCTTTGCGTGGGAATTCTACCAGAAGAAACATGTGGGCTGTCTAATAATCCAAGTAGCTCTAAGTCTTGCATCACATTTCTTATTGTTGCCGGAGAGATGTCTTCCTGAAAAGATTTTGCAAGTGTTTGAGAGCCAATTGGCTCACCTGTACTCAAGTAAGACTCCACTAGATTTCTAAATACGATACGACTGCGCTCGTTCATTTCTTGAATTAAGTTTTGTTTTTGTATCATATAAAGCTCTCAAGAGGTTAAATATATCTAATGACTTGTTTATCATCAGTCAATTGAGCATTTGCTCTTTACTCAAACTGTTATGATTGTTTATTTAACCCATAAAAATTAAAGGGTATAACCTATGCGACCTTCAAATAGAAATAACAATGAAATGCGATCTGTCGAGATAGAAACAGGTATAACGATGCATGCAGAAGGATCATGTATAATCAAATGTGGCGGTACACACGTTTTGTGTACAGCTTCTGTTGAAGAGCGCGTTCCCCCATTCTTACGTAACTCAGGACTTGGTTGGGTTACTGGTGAATATGGAATGTTACCTGGGTCTACTTCAACAAGGAACAGACGTGAGGCCACCTCTGGAAAACAATCAGGACGTACCCAAGAAATTCAAAGATTGATAGGAAGATCCTTAAGGGCTTGTATCGACAGACGCATTTTAGGAGAAAGACAAATCACAATTGATTGCGATGTAATTCAAGCAGACGGAGGTACAAGATGCGCTTCAATCACAGGTGGATGGGTAGCCTTAAAATTAGCAACCAATCGCTTGTTATCCAGAGAAATTATTAATAGTGATCCAATTATTGAAACAGTCGCAGCCGTTAGTTGTGGAATATATGCTAAGCAAGCTGTTCTTGACCTAGATTACGCTGAAGATAGCGAAGCAGAGACAGATGCTAATTTTGTTTTAACTGAATCTAACAAAATGATCGAAGTACAAGGGTCTGCTGAAGGAGCTCCCTTTTCAAGAAGCCAACTTAACCTTATGACCGACTTAGCTGAGAAGGGAGTTCAAGAACTAGTGTTTATTCAGAAAAATGCTGTAAAAAACCATAATGCGTAGAATAAAGGAAAATAAAATTGTATTAGCAAGCCATAATAAAGGTAAGCTTAAAGAGATTTCTGAGCTTTTTGATCCATTTAAAATACAAACAATTCCCATCGGCCACTTCAGCAATAATGAGCCAAAAGAAACCGAGGATACTTTTATTGGTAATGCTCGGATAAAAGCCCATTACGCCACTAAGTCTTCTAATTTATTATCATTATCTGATGACAGCGGTATTATGATTGATGCCCTAAATGGCGCCCCCGGGGTTTATACTGCGGATTGGGCTGAGACCAAAAGTGGAAGAGATTTTCATCACGCCATGACAAAAGTCTGGAATCTTCTTGATAGTATAAAAGCTCCCAAACCAATAAAAGCTAAGTTTATATGTGTTTTATGTTTAGCATGGCCAGATGGACATGATGAGACTTTTGAAGGTACTATCTCTGGTCAAATTACTTGGCCCATGAGGGGTATAAATGGTTTTGGATTTGATCCAATCTTTACACCAGATGGTTACGAAATCACTTTTGCGGAAATGGAACCAGCAAAAAAACACTTAATAAGCCATCGGCATAACGCATTTAGAAAGCTAATAGATGCTTGCTTATCCTGATTGGAAAAACTCCGGTTTTGGCATCTATTTACACTGGCCATTTTGTGAATCCAAATGTCCATATTGTGACTTCAATAGTTACGTTGAAAAAAATGTAGCTTGGAATGACTGGGAAATTCCATTTTTATCGCAACTAGGTTTTTATTATCAAGAAACTAGAGACAGAAGAGTAAACTCTATTTTTTTTGGAGGAGGGACGCCAAGTTTAATGGAGCCTAAGTTGGTATCAAATATAATTAACCATATTTCAAAATTATGGGGGTTTGAAGATACAGTTGAAATCACCCTAGAAGCAAACCCCTCATCCGTAGAAGCCAAAAAATTTGCAGAGTTTAAGGCAGCCGGTGTCAACAGGGTTTCAATCGGTGTTCAAGCGCTA
>JAQWNW010000081.1 GCA_029246285.1 Paracoccaceae bacterium
CCAGAAAATATTGGGAAAAATATATTTCCACGATAGTTGACGATTAATGGCTTATCATTAGCGATAAATTCTGCCATTGAGGCGATAAGTGTAAAAAAAATGAAAATTAATAAAGAATAATAAGCTCTACGGTTAGATTTGAAGTTTTTCCATCTCCTCTTATTCAAAGAATTTAAAGCAAATCGTTTCATTTTAAACATCTCTGCTCGCAAAATCTATTCTTGGATCAACAATAATATACATCAAATCAGAAATTAAACCGACTAATAAGCCCATAATACCGAAGATATATAGTGTTCCAAACAAGACAGGATAATCTCGATTAAGAGCCGCTTCAAAACCTAAACGACCCAACCCATCTAATGAAAAAACTATCTCTATTATAAGACTTGATCCAAAAAAAATAGATATAAATGCCCCTGGAAATCCTGCTATTATTATCAGCATAGCATTCCTAAAAACATGCCCAAAAAACACCCTATTTTCTGATAGGCCCTTTGACCTCGCGGTTATCACATATTGTTTTTTAATCTCATCCAAAAAGCTATTTTTAGTTAAAAGAGTTAATGTTGCAAAGCTAGCTATAGTTGCAGCTATTACAGGTAAAGTAATATGCCATAGATAATCACTGATTTTTCTTAACAAAGAAAAACCTTCAAAACCCTCTGATGTCAAACCTCTAAGTGGAAACCATTGAAAATACGAACCGCCAGCAAACAGAACTAATAAAAGTATCGCAAAAAGAAATCCTGGGATAGCGTAAGCAACAATAATGAGCCCCGAAGTCAGCGTATCAAAACGGCTTCCATCCCTTACAGCTTTCCTTACCCCAAGGGGAATTGATATTAAATAAGCGATAAGTGTTGACCAAAGACCCAAGGTGATTGATACTGGCATCTTTTCAATTATCAAATCAAAAACCTTTATTGACCTGAAATAACTTTCACCAAAATCAAACTTTAAATAATTTACAAGCATCAATAAAAACCGCTCTGGAGCGGGTTTATCAAATCCAAATTGCTTTTCTAAATCTTTTATGAAATCTGCTGGAAGCCCCCTAGCTCCTTCATATTGACTATTTTCCGAGGGATTTGGGTTATCTGCCCCACCAGCAAAGCGATCTGTAGCACTACCACCGTCCTCAATTTGACTAATAATTTGTTCAATTGGGCCGCCTGGTACGAATTGAATTAATGCAAAGTTAATTATCATTATTCCCAACAAAGTTGGAATCATTAATAATAATCTTCTTAGAATATAGTCGCCCAATTATTAAACCTTTTTAAAGCGCACCCACAGATTTTAAATATGCTTCTTTTTCCATGTCGTACCACCAAAAATCTGTTTCACCAATTGAAAATGGTGGTAAATTTTCTGGCCGTCCGAAAACATCTAAATATGCGAGATTATGATTTGAGTTGTGCCATTGAGGAACCCAAATATGCATAGATCTTAACACCCTATCTAATGCTTTAACGGCTGTATTAAGCTCTTTTCTAGTTTGAGCTTTTTCAATTGTTTCAATTAGAATATCAACGGCAGTATTTGAGACTCCCGAGATATTAGCAGATCCTTTTTTGTTGGCTGTATTACTTCCAAAACGCGAACGAAGCTCTAATCCAGGTGTCAGTGACATTACGTATCTTCGTGTAGTGATGTCGAAGTCAAATGATTTCTCGCGCTCTTTGGACTGCGCATTATCAACGGAATCCAGATAAGCATTTATTCCGAGTCGCTCTAGATTTTCGATATAAGGATTTATTATTCTCTCAAAAGAGGGCCCATCATTTAAAAACCCAATACTTAAAACCTCTCCACTTTCATTCACTCTTTTCCCATCGACTAGTCGCCAACCAGCTTCATTAAGCAATTTTGCAGCCTGTCTTAAAACACTTCGATCTAATTTTTTGGGTTTTGAGACATTTGGGGTAAAAGCTGGCAAATCAAAAACGGAGGGATCCAGAAATTTTCTAAGCGGTTCTAATAGAGCCAACTCTTCTTCACTTGGCATTCCATTAGCTTGTAAATAAGAATTCTCCCAGAAACTATCTGTACGTTTATAAATTCCATAAAATAAGGCTTGGTTTGACCATTCAAAATTAAACATCATTCCAATCGCTTCTCTTAATCTTGGATCTTTGAATTTGTCTTTTCTAAGATTAATCCAAAACCCTTGCGTGCCAGAGGGATTTTGATCTGGCAGCTGTGTTTTTACTACCCAGCCTTTTTCTAACGCTGGAAAGTTATATGACGTTCCCCAAACCTGACTAGAATACTCTTCTCTGAAATTATAAGCCCCACCTTTAAATGCCTCAAAGGCTGAAATATAATCAGCAAAATATTCCATTTTTATTGTATCAAAATTATCTCTACCAACATTTATTGGCAAATGATTACCCCAGTAATCTTCACGTCTTTTGTAGGTGATAGACAGGCCAGGCTTCATATCATGCAAAACATAACGCCCTGATCCAACGGGAGGCTTTAATGTGCTTTCTGAGAAGTCATTCTCTGAATAATAATCTTTCGAAAAAACTGGCAAACCAGCAGCGGCTTGTGGTAACTCTCGTGTATTAGAGCCCTCCTTAAAGAAAAACTTTACTTTGTATTTATTTATGGCTTCCACTTTTTCAAAATCTGAAAAAGTAACCTTAAAAGTTGGCACACCTTTTTCAAGAAGCGTGTAAAAAGAAAATACAACATCAGCAGCTGTTACTGAATTTCCATCTGAAAATTTAGCTTTCGGATTAATATTAAAGATAGCCCACTGCCTATTTTTTGGATACTCAATACTTTCGGCCAACAAGCCATACATAGAATCGGGTTCATCCGCCGTTCCGGTCATAAGACTTTCAAAAAACAACGTTGCACCCCTAGCGGCGTTCCCTTTCAAAATGTAAGGGGATAGACTATCAAATGTACCAAAAGCCCATGTAGAAAACTCTCCACCCTTGGGTGCATTTGGATTTACGTAATCCAGATATTTGAAATCGGGCGGATATTTTAAATCACCGAAGGTGGATATACCGTGTGACTTTATAATTTGTTCCGCGTTTAAAGTCACTGATTGCGCCATCCAAAAACACAATAATGAAATAGTAAAAACTGATTTGAGGCAAAAAGAAAAAACACTACCCATCTTGAACAAATTCATATTATTTACCCCAATAATTCCAAGTTTAATATTTTTACTGTAACGAATGAGTCTATAACGTAAATCAAAATCAGCAAAATAATTAGCAAAAATCTCAATTATGCCAACTATAGCTATAGAGCAAAATTGCCTGTTAGGATTTACTTAGAAGTGGCTAAATAAGAAATTAAATTAGCTCGATCAGACTCTTTCTTCAAACCAGCGAAACCCATTTTTGTACCTGGAGCATATTTCTTAGGGTTCTTAAGGAAACCATTTAAAGCATTTGGGTCCCAAACGCCTGCCATTTCCATTAAAGTGCCAGAGTAACCATATTCAGGAATTGAGCCAATATCCCTACCAACTACTTTGTAAAGGTGAGGTCCCGTTCCATTTGCTCCATCGGTCATTTTGTGACAGGCTTTACATTTTGAAAATACCTTTGCTCCCTTATCAGGATCAGCAGACGCTAAAACAACCTCAAAGTCGACTTCTTCTACAACTTGTTCAACAAGCTCAGTATCGTCTTCAATTACATACGCCGCCTCATGATGATCTCCATGCCCGTCATGTCCTACATGATATAATGTTTCTGCCAACCACAAAGTTAACAAAAAAACTAATAAAGAACCACAAAATGCCGCAGCTATTTTAGTCATCGTCATCGTGTCAAACATTAAAACTATACTCCGCTAAGAGGCAATCAGCCAAAAAAATTTACTAGAGCCCTTGTAACGTCTTCCCAACCGGCGATGCAAGGTGTACAAACCGCGACTAAACGCCCTTGGAACAAATTGGACAAATTTTATGACAACATCAAAAAAAATCTCATTTCAAGGTGAGTTAGGAGCCTACTCACATCAAGCTTGCCACCAATATGACTCTAAGATGAACGTTTTACCGTGTAAAACATTTGAAGATGCTATCGA
>JAQWNW010000012.1 GCA_029246285.1 Paracoccaceae bacterium
GAAAATGCACGAATGTTACTGCAAAATGCAGTATCTAGTGGCGTTAAATCTAATGAGACTTACGCATTAACACTATTGAATTTTCATCGTCAATTAAGAAGTTTTAGTTGGTCAAAAATTAACGTATCAAATTTGGAAACGTCTGCCAAAGATCCATCAAATGCTGATTTAAACGCATTTTATCAGGAAAATGCAGATAGTTACACGATCCCAGAAAGTAAAAATATTTCTTATGTGTCTTTAACGCCAACTATGCTTTTTGATCAGATTGAAGTTAATGAAGAAGACTTGAAACAACTCTATGAAGATAATATCGATCAATACGTGATAGCTGAAAAGAGATCTCTACAAAGACTAATTTTTTCAAATGAAGCAGAGGCATTAGCGGCATACAACGCACATAAGGATGGCACTAAAACTTTTGAACAATTAGTATCTGAGCGCGATTTGACATTGGCAGACGTTAGTCTCGGAAAACTTTCAAAGACCGATCTTGACGAAGCGGTAGCTGATAAAGTTTTTAAATCAAACGCCTTGGGTATATATGGACCTTACAAAACTGATTTAGGCCCTACCCTTTACAATGTTCTGAAAATTACACCTGGAAGTATCACGACCTTTGAAGAAGCAACCGACACCTTACAATCTTACACGAAATCAAAAAATGCCATTGAAATGATAAATGGAATGATTGATGAAATTGATGATTTACTCGCCTCTGGCGCAACAATTGAAGAAGTTGCTCTAGATACTGATATGATATTGAGAACAACAAGCTATTACGAAGGAAATGGTTCAGTAGGCATTGAAGCAAGTAATGAGTTCAATCTTGAAGCAAGTAAAATTTTAAAGGACGACTACCCAACATTGATAACTCTTTCTGATGGTAGCATTTTAGCAATGCGGCTAGACTCAATTAAACCTCCATTTCTAAAAACATTTGAGACTGTCAAAAATGAGGTTAAGTCAGATTGGTTAAACGTTGAAAATAATAAGAAATTAAAAACACTCTCAGAAAATATTGTCTCAAAATTAAACAGTGGGGCTACGTTTGAAAGCCTTGGGTTAAAAGAAAACAATAGTATTGATGTGCTTCGGAGCGGATCAAATGGTGAAGTTCCTCCAGCTCTAGTAACTGAAATATTCAACCTAAATGTTGCTGAAATCGCTCAAGTTGAAGAACAAAA
The DNA here is from genome assembly GCA_029246285.1 of Paracoccaceae bacterium. Taxonomy (GTDB): domain Bacteria; phylum Pseudomonadota; class Alphaproteobacteria; order Rhodobacterales; family Rhodobacteraceae. Next base: position 1,188 of record JAQWNW010000012.1, read on the forward strand.
TGCCATATTTATTGCTAAACTAAGTGGGATTACAGATTTTGATGCATTTGCTCCCGATAATAAAAAATGGATAAATTACCTTTCAACTCAGAGAGAGCAGCAATTATCTCAAGATTATCTTGAAAGTTTCTTAGTCGCTGTTCAAAATAAGGAAGGCGTAAGTATAGATCAGAAATCACTGAATGCGATTCAAGCCTCTATAGGATCATCTCGATAAGATTTACTTAAGTGTAAATTAATGAAAGCAAAATTAAGATAGCGACAGAAAAACCGCAACCGATCCAAATACCCATCCAAAATGCTTCTTCCATAGAAAGCCTCTAAGTTTATGCCCCTTACACTTAAAGAGGATATCATTACCCAAGCATTTGATTCAACTTCAAAATGAAATTAATCTGTCATTTATTCTTATTATTACTTAAAACAATAGATAACTATAATATTTTGTATTATACGATTTAAGAATTTTTTAATTTTAACTAAGGCATAGTAATGAGCGCAAATATACAAGATCTCATTGAAATCGCTACAGAACGACCCCTAACGCGCTCAGAAGCCGAAATAGCGTTTGATATAATCATGGCTGGAGCATCAACGCCTTCTCAGACAGGTGGCTTTTTAATGACACTTAGAACTCGAGGAGAGACAGTAGATGAATATGCTGCGGCGGCGGCAGTGATGCGAAAAAAATGTAACTTTGTAAAAGCTCCAATCGATGCAATAGATATCGTTGGCACAGGTGGAGATGGTAAAGGAACTTTGAATATTTCTACAGCAACCGCATTTGTTGTCGCCGGTGCTGGAGTAAAAGTAGCAAAGCATGGAAATAAAAACTTAAGTTCTAAATCAGGAGCTGCTGACGCCTTAACGGAAATGGGTGTTAACGTTATGGTTGGGCATTCGGTCGCGCAAAAGGCCATGGATGAAATTGGTATTTGTTTTATGATGGCTCCAATGCATCACCCAGCAGTACGACATGTAATGCCTGCAAGACAAGAATTAGGTACCAGAACTATTTTTAACATTCTTGGCCCATTGACCAACCCTGCTCATGTCAAGAGGCAGTTAACAGGAGCATTTTCTAAAGACGTCATACGACCAATGGCAGAAACTCTTCTAGAATTAGGATCAACAATGGCTTGGTTAGTTCATGGTTCAGATGGAACAGACGAGATATCAATCTGTGGGCCTACTTCAGTGGTTTCTCTTGATAACGGAGAACTTTCAGAATTTGATCTTCACCCGAATGATGCCGGTCTATCCACCCATCCATTTGAAACAATAAAAGGTGGCAAACCTGAAGAAAATGCAAAAGCCTTTAAAAAACTGCTAAATGGAGAAAAATCTGCGTATAGAGATGCGGTTTTGTTAAACGCTGCAGCGGCATTGGTAATCGCAGGACGAGCCAAAGACCTTAAAGAGGGGGTAAAAATTGGGCAAGAAAGCATTGATAGCAAAAGCGCTTTAAATAAGATCACGGAACTCGCACGGATAACTGAGATAAAATAATATGGCCGATATTCTCGAACAAATTAAGACATATAAATTAGAAGAAGTTAGAAATAGAAAAATTGAAGTTCCAATTTCAAATCTGGAATTAAAAGCATCAAACACAGATGAGGTAAGAGGCTTTCACAAATCACTTAAATCTGCCAGTTTAGAAAGTTTCGCTCTTATCGCAGAAATTAAGAAAGCAAGTCCATCTCGAGGTATAATTCGTCCTGACTTTGATCCATCACAACTTGCAATCGCTTATGAAACAGGTGGGGCAACCTGTCTAAGTGTATTAACCGACCAACCATCATTTCTAGGCCACGAAAATTTCTTAATCTCTGCTCGAAAAAGCTGTTCATTACCAGTTTTACGAAAAGACTTTATGCTGGATCCATATCAAATCATTGAGTCTAGAAGCATTAATGCGGATTGCATTTTAATCATTATGGCGTTTGTTTCTGATCAACAAGCTAAGGAGTTGGAAGATGCCGCAATTGATTACAATATGGATGTTTTGATTGAAGTACATAATGAGCTTGAGCTTTCACGCGCGCTCAAGCTGAAATCTAATTTGATTGGAATTAATAATAGAAATCTAAAAACATTCGAAGTATCACTTTCAAATACAAAAAATTTGGCTTTAAAGATCCCTAGTGATTACACTTTAGTATCGGAGTCTGGTATTTTTACTAACGGCGATATGAAAGAACTTTCTAATTACGGCGCAAGATCTTTTTTAATTGGAGAAAGTTTGATGAAAAAAGAAAACGTAGCTCAAGCAACAGCCGACTTATTAAGCTAAGACTAAAGGAAATACATGTGAAAAAATCTTTAAATCATTTCAACAAAAATGGAGACGTCCACATGGTGGATGTGGACGAAAAAGATAATTCTAGTAGGCAAGCAATCGCGCGCGGTGAAATTCACATGTCAAATGAAACCTTAAGCCTTATAGTAAATGGCAACGCAGCGAAGGGAGACGTACTCGGCACTGCAAGATTAGCTGGTATAATGGCAGCAAAAAACACTAGTAATTTGATCCCCTTATGTCATCCTCTTAATTTAACAAATATTTCAATCGAATTGGAACCTATTAAGCATGAAAATAAAGTTGAAATAACCGCATCAGTAAAATGTACAGGGAAAACTGGCGTGGAAATGGAAGCTTTAACTGCTGTAAATATATCCGCCTTAACAATTTATGATATGGTAAAAGCGGCTGACAAAAACATGAAAATAAGTAACATCAGATTAATCCTTAAGGACGGCGGAAAATCCGGTAAATTTGAGGCGTCCTGATGCTTAGTTCCGAAGAAGCATTACAAAGACTCTTTGATTTAGTAAAACCCTTAGGTAAAGAAACAGTATCAATTGCAAATGCTTCGGGGAGAATATTGAGAGATGATTGCCTAGCAAAACACCCCCAACCCTCATTTTCGATGTCTGCCATGGATGGATACGCCTTAGCTTCAAAAGACATCAAGCCTAGCGCAAAATTAAAAGTAATCGGCGAATCTGCTGCAGGCCATCCATCACAAAAAAAAATAAATTCAGGCGAAAGCATAAGAATATTCACGGGCGCCGCAATCCCACAAGGAGCAGACAAAGTAGTCATCCAAGAACAAGTGTTAAGGAAAAACGGTTACATAGAATTTAACAAAAATATTGACCAGTCAACTTATATTAGGCATGCTGGATCAGACTTTAAAAAAAGCTTAATATTTAAGGCACCAAAGCTAATTACTCCTTACGATGTTATGTTGCTCGCGAGTATGGGACATTCAAAACTAAATGTAAGCAAGAAGCCAATCATATCAATTATTTCAACTGGTGATGAACTGATACCTCCAAATACCAAACCCAAGTTTGGTCAAATAATCTGTTCAAATAGTTACGGCATCAAAGCCCTATTAGAGAAAAATGGAGCAATTGCGAAAATTCTTCCAATCGCAAAGGACAACTTAGCGTCGTTGGAAACCGCTTTTGAGTTAGCTAAAAATTCAGATATCGTTATCACGACAGGTGGCGCTTCAGTCGGAGACCATGACTTAGTACAACAAGTGGCAAAAAAAATTGGTATAAAATCCGCATTTTATAAAGTTGCTATGAGACCTGGCAAACCACTGATGGCTGGGAGATGCAATTCGTTCATCTTTGTTGGCCTACCAGGTAATCCAGTATCATCAATGATATGCTCTGAGGTGTTTTTAAAACCAATGATAAATAAAATGCTTGGACTGAAATACGAAAAAACAAAAAGAACAAAATACCCTTTAACAAATGCTCTCAAAAAAAATGGCTCAAGAGAACACTATATGAGAGCACACCTTAAAGACGGTAAAGTTACGGTTCAAATCAATCAAGACAGTGCATCAACTTCAATATTGCAAAGTTCAAATGCTTTAGTAGTGAGACCTCCTCATGATAAATGCAGAGAGAAAAATGACTTAGTAGATGTTATTAGGTTATAAATTATTTGACACAAATCAAGAACATGTATAGAACATTAAATGAACAAACCTATGTGAACTACTTTCGTTAGGAGGATCTTTAATGCTTACAAGTAAACAAAAGGAACTTTTAGTCTTTATTAATCAAAGATTAGATCAAGATGGAGTACCGCCTTCATTCGATGAAATGAAAGATGCTTTGAATTTAAGATCTAAATCTGGAATTCACAGATTAATTATAGGCCTTGAAGAACGTGGTTTTATCAAACGACTCGCAAACCGTGCCAGAGCGATCGAAGTCTTAAAACTTCCTGAAACTGGAAATAGCAAAGGATTCCAACCAAGAGTTATCGATGGTGATGCTAAAATGAGTGGTAATAGTGAAGCGTTTTCCCGAAACAAAGGAGCAATAGAGTTACCAGTTATGGGAAGGATTGCCGCTGGAACACCAATAGAGGCCATAACTCATACATCTCATAATGTAGCAGTTCCTGAGACAATGCTTAGTTCAAGCGGAAATCACTACGCTTTAGAAGTTAAAGGAGACTCCATGATTGATGCAGGAATTAATGATGGAGATGTCGTGGTTATTCACGAACAAGCGCATGCAGACACTGGAGATATTGTAGTGGCCCTAATTGAGGGCCAAGAGGCAACTCTGAAAAAACTGCGTAAGAAAGGCGGTTCTATAGCCCTGGAAGCTGCAAACCCTCTATATGAAACACGTGTTTATCGAGAGGAACAGGTAAAGGTTCAAGGTCGCTTGGTTGGTTTGATCAGATCATATTAGTATTATTTTCGTTTTACTATTTGAATAATCTAGATATTTACTAAGTCGAGAAATGAAAACAAAAATTTTACAATAGTTCATAATCTTGTTTAAATCTCAATTTTTACTTATTACCAAATAAAAGTTTTAATTGATTGGACCCCGTTAGCATGAATGTTATTACAAGATTTGCTCCTTCTCCGACTGGGATGTTACATATTGGAGGCGCTAGGACTGCGCTTTTTAATTGGCTTTATGCTAAGGCCAATGGTGGAAAATTCTTGTTGCGTATCGAAGATACCGATCAACAACGATCAACACCAGAGGCAACTAATGCCATTTTTGCGGGCCTAAACTGGTTGGAGCTTAATTGGGATGGACCAGCACAATCACAGCTACAAAATCAAGAACGTCATATAGAAATAGCTTATCAACTTTTAGCAAAGAATAAGGCATACAAATGCTTTTGCACGGAAGAAGAAATACAAGCCATTCGTACCACCTCAAAAGAAAAGGGAAATGCAAAACTTTTTAACAGTCCTTGGCGGGAAATGACTCAAGACCAGCACCCAGATCGACCTTTTGTAATTCGCCTCAAAACTCCATTAGCGGGCAATACATCCATAAAAGATGAAGTCCAAGGAGAAATTACTTGGAAAAATGAAGTACTTGAAGACTTTGTGCTATTGCGATCCGATAGTTGCCCCACTTACATGCTCGCAGTTGTCGTAGATGATCACGACAGTAATATTACGCATATCATTAGGGGTGATGATCATCTTTCAAATGCAGCAAAACAAAAGTTAATTTATCAAGCTATGGATTGGAGAATACCGATTTTCGCGCATATTCCCCTAATTTTTGGAGAAGATGGAAAAAAGCTATCCAAACGACACGGTGCCACAGGGACAATAGAGTATCAAAAATTAGGTTACACTCCAGCAGGAATGAGAAATTATCTTGCAAGATTAGGGTGGAGCCATAGAGATGATGAATTCTTCAACACAACACAAGCTATCTCCTGGTTTGATCTAAAGGGAATTAATAAATCTCCAGCACGATTTGACTTTAAAAAGTTAGACAGCATTAACAGCAAGCATATTGCAACTTTAGATGAAAATGACCTTATAAAAAATCTAAAAGAATTCACTAAACTTAATGATGATTATGATTTGACAAAATTACAAATTTCCAAAATTTCTAAGGCACTCTATTGCTTGAAAAACAAATCAAAAAAAATTCCAGATATCATCGAAAAAGCTCATTTTTTACTTACAATCCGTCCCATAATCGGAGATGAGAGAGCAAAAGAAGTGCTAAATTCAGACGGAATACAGTTATTAAGGCAATTGACCCCGCATCTAGAAGATGTTAAATGGACCCGCGAAGGGCTTGAAATTGCTATAAATAATTTTCTTTTAGACAGTAATTTAAAGCTTGGACAGATCGTTCAACCTTTGAAAGCAGCTCTATCTGGAAAACTATCCACCCCGAGCGTTTTTGATATGATGGTTTTATTGGGACCAGATGAAGTTAAAGATAGAATTAACGATTTATCGAATAAAATGCTTTAAAAACTGCGTTATCGACCTAATTCAATAAGGGAGCTGGTAAGAACTGTTAAGTTTAAAATAAAGGGTAAAAGGGAAGAAATATGGTAAAGACTACAAAATCAGCTAACCTACTTTTTGATGGAAAAAATTTCGATTTACCCATGAAGTCGCCATCAATTGGTCCAGACGTTATTGATATCGGTAAGCTTTACAATGAAGCAGACATCTTTACTTTTGATCCAGGATTCACCTCCACCGCCTCTTGTGAAAGCTCAATAACATACATTGATGGTGATAAAGGCGAATTACTTTACAGAGGCTATCCAATCGACCAATTAGCCGAAAAATCACATTTTTTAGAAGTATGCTACTTATTATTGTACGGCGAGCTTCCGACTTCACCTCAATTAAATGATTTCGAAAACAGAGTGACTATGCATACTATGGTTCACGAGCAGATGCACAATTTATTTCGTGGTTTCAGAAGAGATGCTCACCCAATGGCAATAATGGTAGGAGTTGTTGGAGCCATGTCCGCATTTTATCATGATAGCACTGATATTAACGACCAAATGCAAAGAGAAATCTCTTCAATAAGAATGATAGCCAAAGTACCGACGATCGCTGCAATGGCTTACAAATATTCGATAGGTCAACCCTACGTTTATCCAAGAAATGATTTAGATTATGCCAGTAACTTTCTACGAATGTGTTTCTCAGTTCCGGCCCAGGAATATGAACCAAATCCGATTTTAAGTCGTGCAATGGATAGGATATTCACTTTGCATGCGGATCATGAGCAGAATGCATCAACATCTACAGTCAGATTAGCTGGATCATCCGGGGCTAATCCATTTGCATGCATAGCAGCGGGAATTGCTTGCTTGTGGGGCCCAGCTCATGGAGGTGCAAACCAAGCGTGTCTTGAGATGCTCCATGAAATTGGTTCATTAGATAGAATACCCGAATACATCAACCGAGCAAAAGATAAAGATGACCCCTTTAGATTGATGGGTTTTGGGCACCGAGTTTATAAGAATTTTGATCCCCGAGCAAAGGTAATGAAAGAAAGTGCAGATGAAGTTCTAGAACTATTGGGTATTGAGAATAATGAAATACTACAAATAGCTAAGGAACTAGAAAGGATTGCATTAGAAGATGAATACTTCATCGAGAAGAAATTATATCCAAATGTTGATTTTTACTCTGGAATTATTTTAGACGCTATGGGATTCCCTACTTCAATGTTTACCCCCATATTTGCATTAAGCCGAACAGTTGGCTGGATTTCACAGTGGAAAGAAATGATTGCTGATCCAGTCCAAAAAATTGGAAGACCGCGTCAACTTTATAGCGGTCCTGTTGAAAGAGATTATATTAAGTTAGAAAATCGATAGAAACCCGTCTTAACGAAAATTATGATGACCATTGAATGGAAAACATCAACTCATGCCGTTCCTTACGAAAAAGCTCTATCATTTATGGAGAACAGGGTAGATGGAATAATAAGAGGTGAGCAAAATGAGCTTATTTGGGCACTTGAGCACCCACCTATCTACACATCAGGTACATCTTCCAAGAAAGAAGACCTCTTAAACCCCCAAAATCTTCCCGTTTATGAGGCGAAGAGAGGTGGTCAATATACCTATCATGGTCCTGGCCAACGGGTAATTTACGTTATGTTAGATCTAAACAAAAGAGGTCGTGATTTAAGAAAGTTTGTTAAAAACTTGGAAAATTGGATTATTTGTACATTATCAGATTTCGAAATTGAGGGATTTACCAGGCATGATAGGATAGGTGTTTGGGTAAAAAGACCTGAAAAACCATCTTCAATCAAAGTAGATGTTTGCGAAGAAAAAATCGCTGCCGTTGGTATTAGGTTACGAAAATGGATCAGTTTTCATGGAATTTCTGTGAATGTCGATCCTGAACTCAGGCACTACGAAGGTATCGTCCCTTGCGGCATTAGTGATTACGGAGTGACATCGATGAGAGATCTTGGCAAAAATGTTACAATTGAGGAGTTAGATAACAGTTTTAAGAAATCATTCAGTTTGTCTTTTTGATGCGTTGGTCAAATTAACGCACCCAAAAGATTCACTAGAAAATTCTTACACTCGACCTAAATCAAATATATGAAATAATAAAACCAAACATGAAAAAATGTGAGGGTGCGGCATAACGAATGCTTGTAAATTTTATATCATTCGTTAGATCAGAATTAATAATAATGTGGTTCGAAAGAATCATCAGTAAATTAGGAGCAGCAGTATGGCAGATGTAGCCTCTCAAGGTCACCATACCCACGAAAAAAACTTTTTTGTCAGATGGTTTATGAGCACAAACCATAAAGATATTGGAATTTTATATATCTTCACGGCAGGATTACTCGGTCTAATATCGGTCGCATTCACTGTTTACATGAGAATGGAGCTAATGGAGCCTGGGGTGCAATACATGTGCTTAGAAGGTGCTAAATTTACAGCACAGGCCGTTGAAAGCTGCACACCAAACGGTCACTTATGGAATGTTTTGATAACAGGACATGGTATTCTAATGATGTTTTTCATTGTAATACCGGCTCTTTTTGGAGGCTTTGGCAACTATTTCATGCCATTGATGATTGGGGCACCCGATATGGCCTTCCCGAGAATGAATAATCTTTCTTACTGGATGTACGTTGCGGGATCATCTTTAGCGGTAGCTTCGCTGCTCTCCCCGGGTGGAAATGATCAGTTGGGTTCAGGTGTCGGCTGGGTTCTCTATGCGCCACTCTCTACGAATGAAGGCGGTTATTCAATGGATTTGGCAATTTTTGCTGTTCATGTGTCTGGAGCTTCATCAATTCTTGGAGCCATAAACATGATCACAACATTCTTAAATATGCGTGCTCCTGGGATGACACTTCACAAGACGCCTTTGTTTGCTTGGTCGATTTTTGTCACAGCACTTCTTATTTTATTATCACTACCAGTCTTGGCTGGCGCCATTACCATGCTACTAACCGACCGTAATTTTGGAACTACATTCTTTGATCCGTCAGGTGGTGGTGACCCAATTTTGTACCAACACCTCTTGTGGTTTTTTGGCCACCCAGAGGTTTACATGATTGTTGTTCCTGGATTTGGAATAATATCGCACGTGATATCTACCTTCTCGAAAAAACCCATTTTTGGTTACTTGCCGATGGTATATGCAATGGTAGCAATCGGTGCACTTGGTTTTGTTGTTTGGGCACACCATATGTATACAGTAGGAATGTCTTTAACGCAGCAATCTTATTTCATGCTCGCAACAATGGTGATTGCTGTTCCAACTGGAATTAAAATTTTCTCTTGGATAGCAACGATGTGGGGTGGCTCAGTTGAATTGAAAACACCAATGCTTTGGGCTTTTGGTTTCTTATTCCTATTTACAGTGGGTGGCGTGACTGGGATTGTTTTATCTCAGGCAGGCATTGATAGAGCTTATCATGATACTTACTACGTGGTAGCCCATTTTCATTATGTAATGAGTTTAGGAGCGGTTTTTTGTATTTTTGCAGGAATATATTATTGGATTGGTAAAATGTCTGGAAGACAATATCCCGAATGGGCGGGAAAACTCCATTTCTGGGCGATGTTTATAGGTGCAAATATTACTTTTTTCCCTCAACACTTTTTAGGCAGACAGGGTATGCCGAGAAGATATATCGATTATCCCGAGGCCTTTGAATACTGGAATGTAATATCTTCGTACGGAGCATTTCTTTCATTTGCTTCATTTATTTTCTTTATAGGAATTGTGTTTTACACACTGTTATTTGGAAAGAAAGTGGAGGAAAATGCTTACTGGGGTGAGCATGCAGATACTTTAGAGTGGACTTTACCAAATCCTCCACCTGAGCATACGTTTGAAATTCTTCCAACTCAGGATATGTGGGATAAGCAACCTAATCACTAATGCCCTACTCAACTTTGCCCTTAAGCGATGACACAACAGTGGTCGCTTCGAAAGAAGCACCATTGTTAGCTTTAAAACTCTGGCCTAATAGATCTCTTCCGAAAAAAGATTCTTTTTATCTGCTTCTCACCGTTTGGTCTCTCATGACTATTCCAATGCTTGCATTATTAGGTTCTGCATCATTCTGGGGTGTCGTGCCATTTTGTTTATTCACCTTACTCCTTCTCTATTTATCTCTCAGAAAGAACTATGATGATGGCGAAGTTATTGAAAAACTTTTGGTATGGTCAGACTTAATCACTGTTGAGCGTATTGAGGTAAATAAATCTACCAAAAAATGGGAAGCAATTCCGTATTGGTCAACAGTAAATTTATATAAAGAAAGTGGGCCAGTCGATAAATACTTAACCCTAAAGGGAAATGGTAGAGAAATAGAATTAGGATCGTTTTTAAGCCCCGAAGAGCGCGAAAAA
>JAQWNW010000027.1 GCA_029246285.1 Paracoccaceae bacterium
AACATAATAGTTATTGTAGGAGAAATCCATAGACCTATAAAGATAATAGCCAAACCTATCGAATGAATAATATCAAACCAAGCCAACATTAAGATAGACTCACGAAAACCACCCTGACCCTTAAAAATCTGGCCAAAATAAGTTAAAGCTACACCCCTAGCAATAAAAGATATCACGCCACTAATTACCAGATTAATTGGTTTAATTGATCTTAAAGCGCTAAAAATATCCATCTGATTTGACTGAAGATCGAGTGAATTAGGCAAGATCGCGCCAAACGTAGAAACGACCAAAAATAAAAATATTGATATTAAACAAATAGCCAAAATTGATAATTGCAAAAGTTGAAAATTATTCAACCTAAGCTGAAGCAATTGTTCAGCCCCAAAACGTGGTTTTCTGACTAACTCAAAGAATAAATTCAACCAACTAATCTTCATGGAAATACCTGACATATGAACAATGAATAATCGATAAAGCAAATCAAGATTTTTTATTCTCCTGCATGTTTTGAACGAAACATACTCTTAAAAACAAACAAAAATAAATAAGAAATATAATAAAAATCAAACTAGCTAATACCACCTCAATAACTGTCAAAACATTGACTAATTCCATCATGGAAAGCAATAAGCCCAACGGACTCACCAATGTAAAAGACCAAAAGAGTGATAGTCTTAATTGAAAATTTGAAACCTCAATTCTTAATACTCTAAAAACTAAAAAAAATATTCCTGAAAAAAAATACAAACCTAATGGAAAAATTAAGAATATAGCAACCAGTGTAGCAGAAAAAAGTCCAATCAACGGATCACCGTGAAACAGCGCTTCAGCATACATATCGGGAAAGCGACTAATTAATGTTATCAAACAACCGATGATTAGAATACCAAATAGTTCACTATCAGATAAGTAAATAATACGTTTTCTAAATACACTCAATGGAGCAAAATAACTTTGAAAAATATTAGTAAATACTGTCATGACTTATGTCGTTTTAACATCCAATCCAGTAATCTTTTACTAATTATCTCCTTTATCTCATTTGAGGTAATTTCATCAATTGCTTCATTTAAAAAAGCCAACACTAGCATATCTTGAGCTTCAGGTTTCGGAATTCCTCGGGAAGTGAGGTAAAATAACGCTGTTGGATCAATTTCACCACATGTAGAACCATGAGAACATATAACATCATCCGCATAAATTTCTAATTCCGGTTTAGCTAAAAAATTACTATCCTCATCTAGCATCAAACCTTGGCTTATTTGATATCCATCAGTTTTCTGCGCGCCCTCTTTAACCAAGATCTTACCCTGAAAAACACCCTTTGCTCCGTTTCTTAACACCTTCTTAAAAACTTGACGACTTTCACAATTTGGAGCGCTATGCGTAATGAATACAGTATCATCATGAGAAAATCCGTTATCCCCTACAATCGCTCCACCAACATGAGCTTTAGCATTTTCACCATTAATATTAACAATATATTCATTACGTGTTAGTCTTCCATTAACTGTAAGAGTAAAGCTTTTTAAGCATGAATTTACCTCTAGATTAGAAAAAATATATGTAATAGATTCTCTTTCATGGCTGCGGCCTTGAACGCGAATATGATCTAAGCTTGCATTTTCTTCTAATGAAAGCTCCATTACGCAATTTGATCGAGAGGAGATTCCACCACTTTCAAGTAAAGTAGCGTGTGCATTTTTCTCTATTTTAATCACATGATGTATCAAGGCTTCAGAAATTTGATCCGTGTGATAATAAACAACAGAAATCGGTTTACTCACTTTATCAGTTATTTTTATCGTCAATCCCTGAACAGCAAACGCTGTATTTAAAGAAGCTAATGTTTTCTTGACTACTTTCTGAGAGGATCCTTCGATATTACCAAAATAACCCAAAGACCAATGGTCCTCATTTTTATTTGCCTTGGCAAGAGGTTCGATTTCTAAACCAGTCAAAGTAAGATCATCTGAATTTTCCAGATCCAAGACCCCATCAACAAACACTAACTTCACACAATCAATATTGTCAAAAATGGGTTTTTTGTATGAGGGATCTATCTCATTCTTAAGCGGCGGTTTAGAAGAATTGAAACTAAGAGGATTAGTATATTTCCAATACTCCTCTCTTCCATTCGGTAAACCATTTTGGTTCAACCAAGACAATGCATCAGCTCGTGTCTGATTAGCCCAATTACTTTCCGCAGGCAGAGTGTAGCAATCGATTTTATATTTTGTTACATCGTCTTTTGCCATTAAGCACACTCTGCCAAAAGCTGCGAGTAACCATTATTTTCTACTTCTAATGCTAAATCTGCATTTCCAGATTTGATTATACGTCCTTCAGCCATTATGTGAACAAAGTCTGGAACAATATGATCTAAGAGACGTTGGTAATGCGTGATTACTAAGAATGAACGACTCTCAGACCTTAAAGCATTTACACCATTTGCAACTAGCCTCATAGCATCTACATCAAGCCCACTATCAGTTTCATCTAAAATACACATTTTTGGCTCCAACATTGCCATTTGCAGTATTTCATTTCTTTTCTTTTCACCACCAGAAAATCCAACATTAACCGGTCGTTTTAACATATCCGCATCGATTTTTAAGTTCTTTGCTTTGTCTCTAACTACCTTTAAAAATTCTGCAGCAGATAATTCTTCTTTACCATTTGCTTTTCTCTGGGAGTTTAACGCAGTTCTCAAAAAGGTCATATTTCCAACACCTGGAATTTCAACAGGATACTGAAAAGCAAGGAACATACCCAAGGCTGCTCGTTCGTAAGATTCCATATTTAGGATATTTTCACCATCAAGACTTACAGTGCCTTCAGTTACATTATATCCATCCTTCCCTGATAAAACATAAGAAAGTGTAGATTTTCCAGATCCATTTGGACCCATAATCGCATGCACCTCACCAGGTTTTATCTCCAGGTTCACACCATTTAAAATCTTTTTATTTTCTTCTTGTAATTCTACATTTAAATTATTGATAATTAACATTAAATTTCCTAAATAATTATTTATTTTTATCAGCAAATTTTGTAAAAATTCTTATTACAACCATTGCTAGAATTCCCATCACAACTGAAAATATAAAATTTGGCATTAAAGATCCGCCGAGACCAGTTGACCAACCAACGAAAAAAATTACCACACCAACCACGGCACCATATATTATACTTTGCTTTTTATCCATTACCCAACAGAACCTTCTAAAGATATTGCAACTAAAGCTTGCGCCTCCATCGCAAATTCCATCGGTAAAGCTTGTAAAACCTCTTTGCAAAACCCGTTAACGATTAGCGCAACAGCTTCTTCTTCACCAATGCCTCTCTGATGACAATAAAAAAGCTGTTCATCATCTACCTTTGAGGTCGTTGCCTCATGTTCAACTCTAGAACTGTTATTTTTGCATTCAATATAGGGGACAGTATGCGCACCACATTTATCTCCAATTAACAAACTATCACATTGTGTAAAGTTTCGTGAGTTTTTCGCTTTTGGATGCATAGAAACTAAGCCCCTATAAGTATTTTGAGCTCTTCCAGCAGAAATGCCCTTAGATACAATTCGTGACTTAGTTCCCTTACCCAAATGAACCATTTTTGTTCCAGTGTCGGCCTGTTGAAAATTATTAGTGATAGCTATAGAATAAAATTCTCCTTGGCTTTCATCTCCGCGCAATATGCATGAAGGATACTTCCAAGTAACTGCAGATCCAGTTTCAACCTGTGTCCACATAACCTTCGCTCTATCGCCCCTACAGTCTGCCCTTTTCGTTACAAAATTATAAATCCCACCTTTTCCATTTTCATCTCCTGGATACCAATTTTGAACTGTCGAATATTTAATTTCAGCATCCTCTTCAAGCACCAACTCAACCACCGCAGCATGCAATTGGTTTGTATCTCTTTGTGGCGCTGTGCATCCCTCTAGATAGCTTACATATGATCCCTTATCCGCTATGATTAAAGTTCGCTCAAATTGGCCGGTATTCTCAGCATTAATCCTAAAATACGTGGACAATTCCATTGGACATCTTACGCCTGGAGGAACATAGACAAAAGACCCGTCTGTAAATACCGCCGAATTCAAAGTAGCATAATAATTATCAGATTGAGGCACTACGGTTCCCAAGTATTTCTTAATCAAATCCGGATGTTTTCGAATTGCCTCAGAAATCGAACAAAAGATTACGCCTGCCGCCTCCAACTCTTTTTGAAAAGTTGTTCCAACTGAAACGCTGTCAAATACTGCATCAACTGCCACTTTTCTATCAGGTGAGACTTTTTCTGCACCCAACTCTACACCAGCTAATACCATTTGCTCCTTTAGCGGAATTCCAAGCTTTTCATATGTCTCCAATAACTTTGGGTCGACCTCGTCTAAAGATTTTGGCTTCTTTTCCATGCTTTTTGGTTTGGCATAATAGTAAATATCTTGAAAATCAATTTTTGGATACTCAACCATTGCCCAATCTGGTTCAGTAAGCTTTTTCCATCTGTCTAGGGCTGCAAGGCGCCATTCCGTCATCCATGACGGTTCATTATTTTTTTGAGATATCAATTCAACAATCGAAGCGTCCAATCCCTTTGGGGCGAATTCCATTTCAATTTCAGTTTCAAACCCATATTTATATTTTTCTCCAACAGTTTTAACTGCTTCAACAGTTTCCCTATCGACACCTTCCCGCTCATATAGATCTGTATTTGACATTAATTAATTCCTTTCAAGCGGCTTTAGCTTTAAATCTGCGATAATAATTTCCCCACATATCAATAAATTTTGAAATCTCTTCTTCTGTATTATCAGGTCCTAAAGAAACTCTGATCGCACATTCAGAAATTTCTGACCTGTAACCAAGAGACTTTAACACACTACTTTTTTTAACCACACCAGATGAGCAAGCAGAGCCAGCACTAATCGCATATCCTGCTATATCCATTTGCATAACAGCCGTCTCCCCTATCCAACCAGGTACACTTACGCAACAGGTATTTGGCAATCGATCCAAGCCCCTCCCTATGAAGATAGCTTCAGACGTTATGGCTTCAAGCCCTTCTTCTAATAAATTCCTCAATTTTAAAACCTTTTCCCAAACGCCTTCTTGCAAATCCTTTTGGGCTTTTACCGCTGCTGCACCAAATCCAGCAATACCAACTATATTCTCCGTGCCGGAACGTCTTCCTGATTCCTGACCACCTCCATTGAATAGATCCTGAACCTCTTCACCTTTCTTGACCACAAGAGCTCCAACCCCCTTTGGGCCACCAATCTTGTGTGCAGATAACATTCCTCTTTTACAACCAGACCAATCAAAAGCAGTCGGAATCTTACAGAAAGATTGCACAAAATCAGTTAAATAAATTCCACCGTGTAGTTTTTGTAAAATTCCGGTCTCGCTATTTGCAGACTGAACACTCGAATTTTCTGGATCAACAACTAGCACTTGTCCATTTTTTGAAACTTCAAGACTATTTTCACAATTTGACAGTACACACGGATGTTCAAGAGCGGCACAATTAACATTGTGATTATTTAATGCAAGTTTTGCTGCTTCAGTAGCTCCAGACGTAAAAATAATTTCAGAGCTTCCGGCACCAAAAGCGTCAGAAATTTGCTCTCTCGCTTTTTCAACCACTGACTTAGCCGCACGGCCTTCGGCATGAATCGAGGAAGGATTTCCAAGCTCATTCATAACCTTTATCATAGCGGTTTTAGCTTCTTGCTTTAAAGGCGCAGTTGCATTCCAATCAAAATAAGCTCTGTTATTCAAGGTAGGTCCATTTTTTTTATTAGTTAAACTACAAGTGTTTCACGATAGTAAAGCACTATGAGAGGCTTTAACTTTGTAAAATATTTAAGCTGCATCCACAACCTCAAGCAAATTAGGAACTGCTGGACATGGAGAAAGTTGATTGTCAATTACGTCAGATAATCTCGTTTGATGTAGATAAACATATACATGTGCAGACAAACCCTCCCAAAGCCTGTTCGTTAACGATTGTTCTTTACTACATCCAGTAACCGGAGAAGCACCAGCTCCCTTTGTTAACGCATCCATGGTTTCATCAACCGCTGTTAAGATATCAGCAATACGAATTGAGTCTGCAGATCGATTTAATGTATAACCACCACCTGGCCCTCTGATTGATTTTACGATTCCACTACGACGCAATTTCACAAACAGTTGTTCCAGATACGGCAGTGATATATTTTGCCTTTTTGAAATCTCTGATAAGGTTGAAACATCGCTGTTCTTGGGATTAGCAAGATCAGACAGAGCAATCATGGCATAACGACCCTTTGTGCTAAGTTTCATGTACAATTTCACCCTTTGAGTTGACGTTGGCAATACAACGCCTTAACTGCTAATGTGGTTATTTACCAACCACTAGTTTAGAAACATTCTAGATTGTATATTTGTTCCAGTCAATGAACACATATTACAATTTAATTAAAAGCGTAGGATTAAAATATGCCCGAAATCTTGTTTACAGGTCCAGAAGGTCGATTAGAAGGACGCTATCACCCCCAACGTGAAAAAGATGCGCCGATTGCTTTGGTATTGCATCCGCATCCTCAATTTGGTGGGACGATGAACAATCGGGTCGTTTATAATCTACACTATTGTTTTTATAAAATGGGCTTTAATGTTATGCGCTTTAACTTTCGTGGCGTAGGTCGCAGCCAAGGAGAGTTTGATCAAGGGGTTGGTGAGCTATCTGATGCAGCAGCAGCCCTTGATTATCTTCAAATGCACAACCCAAATACCAAACATTGTTGGGTCGTGGGCTTCTCATTTGGCGCATGGATTGGAATGCAACTTCTTATGAGACGACCCGAAATATCTGGCTTCATCTCTGTGTCTCCTCCAGCTAATATGTATGATTTCAGTTTTCTTGCTCCGTGCCCTTCGTCCGGCTTAATAATTAATGGATCGAGCGATAGAGTGGCACCACCAGATGACGTACTTGGCTTGGCAGAAAAACTACATGAGCAAAAAGGCATTACAATCACACAAGAAGTTGTTGAAGGCGCAGATCATTTTTTCCAAAATTCACATATGGATACCCTACTTGGTACTGTAGAAAGCTACGTTAAACAAAGATTAACTGAAACCACAAGATGATAAGTTAAACAAACGAATCCGGCTCAGACTCTTTCTTTATTCTTACAAAATCAAGCAGCTGCTCTTCAATTGCCATGTCAATTGAAGGTTTTTCATAATTTGACAATTGCTTTTTCACACGAGCTGATGCAAGCGCCATTGTGTCATGAGCGCCCTCCTCTAGCCAGGTTTCAAAAGGCTTGTAATCTAAAATCTCAGAGCGCCAGAATGCGTCTTTAAAATTTGCCTGAGTGTGTTCACAGCCTAAATAATGCCCACCAGGCCCCACCTCTCTTATTGCGCTTAAACCTTGGCCATTATCACTCATGTCTATACCACTTGCTAAAGAATGAAGAATACCTAGCTGATCTGCATCCATGACAAATTTCTCATAAGAAGAAACCAAACCGCCCTCTAACCATCCACATGCATGTAACATAAAATTAACACCACCTAATAACGCAGCGTTTAAAGTATTCGCGGTTTCGTAAGCTGCCTGAGCATCTGGAAGCTTGGAACCACATAAGCCACCACCAGAACGATAAGGCAAATTAAGTCGCCGCGCTAATTGCCCAGCACCTTGCAATATTTTAGTTGCCTCCGGAGTTCCAAAAGTAGGTGCACCAGAATTCATATCAATAGATGTTACGAACGCGCCAAAGATTACTGGGGCACCAGGTCGAATTATCTGATTGTAAGAAACACCAGCAAGCACTTCTGCTAAAACTTGGGTGAGCGTACCTGCCACAGATACTGGAGCCATTGCACCACCTACAATAAATGGTGAAATAATACACGCCTGATTGTGCTTAGCAAAATTCTCCATTGCTCCAATCATTATTGAATCAAATGTCATTGGAGAGTTAATATTAATGAGGCTTGTCATGACAGTATTTTCTTCCACAAAGTCACTACCAAACAAAATTTTTGACATTTCCACACTGTCTAATGCTCGACTAGGCTCTGTTACTGACCCCATAAATGGCTTATCTGTCAAAGTCATGTGCGCCAATAACATATCTAAATGTCTCTTGTTGACGGCGACATCGGTAGGTTCACAAACGGTACCCCCAGAATGGTGAAGCCATTTAGACATATATCCTAATTTCACAAAATTATTAAAATCTTCTATCGTAGCATAACGACGCCCACCTTCCATATCCCTAACAAATGGCGGACCATAAACTGGAGCTAGCACCAGAGAGTTACCACCTATACGAACGTTTTTTTCTGGATTTCTTGCGTGTTGAATGTATTCAGAAGGGGCGGATTTAATTAGCTTTCGGGCTAGACCCCTTGGAATACGAACTCTTTCTGAGTCAAAATCAACATCTGCCCCAACTTCTTCCCATCTCTTTAGCGCATCAGGATTATCAACAAAATTAACACCTATTTCCTCGAGTATTAACTCAGCGTTACTCTCAATTATTTGAAGAGCTTCTTCATTCAAAATCTCAAAATTTGGTATATTTCGTTCTATATACTTAGCTGTCTCAATTACTACAGCAGTTCTCTCTGCACGTCTGGCAGCACCACCGCCACGACCACGCCGTCTTCCAGATTCTTGAGACATTTTATTATTCCTTACTTGAAACCCAATAGTGAATTATCATTTATAATATGAAATTCAAGTAGCACAATTGATCAAAAACACCCGTATGTTTTCGCCAATTTTGAGCATAAAACGACATGTATAGTCGTAAAATTATAATAAACTATTTAATTTCCTTGAATATTTATAACCTTATGAGTAGCTGACTAACATGGAACAATTTCAATATCAAAAACTCTTAATCATTGATTTTGGGTCTCAGGTTACCCAGCTCATAGCCCGGCGATTAAGAGAGTTAAACATCTACTGTGAAATCCATCCATTCCAAGTTGTAACCAAAATATTCTTACAAAAACTCTCACCTAAAGCTATTATTTTATCTGGAGGACCTGCATCGGTTATAGATCAAAATCCACCTCGCCCCCCAAAAGAAATATTTGAGTTAAACTTGCCAATTTTAGGTATTTGTTATGGACAACAAATTATGATGGATATGCTCGGTGGTAAAGTTGAACGTGGGCAAGGAACCTCTGAATTTGGAAAAGCATATGTTTCATCATCACAAGATAACTCCACAATCCTCAAAAATTGGGCTCAAGAAGAACAGGTCTGGATGTCACATGGAGACCACGTTAGCAAAATAGCGCCAGGTTTCAGCGTACTCGGGACCTCCCCTAATGCGCCATTTGCTGTCGTCGGAGATCAAATTAGAAACTTTTTTGGTGTACAGTTTCATCCAGAGGTTCATCACACACCCAAAGGAGGAAAGTTATTATATAACTTTACAAAATTAGCTGGCTTTAAGGGTGATTGGTCGATGGAAGCCTTTCGTGAGAAGGCAATAAATCACATCCGTAATACTGTCGGTAAAAAGAAAGTAATCTGTGGTCTGTCGGGTGGAGTAGACAGCTCTGTAACAGCTGTATTATTGCATCAAGCAATCGGGGACCAATTAACTTGCGTCTTTGTCGATAATGGCCTTCTTAGAAAAAACGAAGCAGCAGAAGTTATCAAAATGTTCAAAGATAATTATAGTATCCCCTTAATTCATGCAAATGAACAAGATTTGTTTCTTAGCGCCTTAAAAAACGAAACTGATCCAGAAAAAAAACGCAAGATTATAGGAACACTGTTTATTGAAGTATTTCAAAAACATGCCTCGACTATTAATGGAGCAGAGTTTTTGGCTCAAGGAACTCTTTACCCGGATGTTATTGAGTCAGTTTCTTTCAGCGGCGGCCCATCTGTAACAATAAAATCGCATCATAATGTTGGTGGATTACCAGAAAAAATGGGATTAAAACTGATCGAACCTTTACGTGAACTATTTAAAGATGAAGTAAGAGCTTTAGGCATTGAGTTAGGGCTACCTTCATCATTCATCAGCAGACATCCTTTTCCAGGACCAGGATTGGCAATTCGTTGCCCTGGAGAAATAACACAGGAAAAATTAGAGATTTTGCGTGATGCGGATGCTATCTTTATAGATCAAATTAGAAAACATGGCCTTTATGATGAAATTTGGCAGGCTTTTGTAGCGATTCTTCCCGTTAAAACCGTTGGAGTTATGGGAGACGGACGGAGCTACGATTATGCCTGCACTTTAAGAGCAGTAACTTCAGTAGACGGCATGACAGCCGATTATTACCCATTTAAACATGATTTTCTCAGTGAGACTGCAACTCGAATAATTAACGAAGTTGATGGAATAAATAGGGCCACTTATGATATTACATCTAAACCGCCAGGCACAATTGAGTGGGAATAATATTAACATTAGCTTAAGAGAATTCATCAATCTAAGTAAATTAATATTTCAAGGTAAAATATCAAATGGACTTTTTAGATATTTCATTAATTTTTTCAATCTTATCATGTAGTTTAGTTACTGGCTTTATTTTTACATATGCGATTGTCGTGCTACCTGGCTTTTCTAAGTTAGACGATAAAGAATATATAAGAGCGTTTCAGGTTACAGATGAGGTAATTCAAAATAATCAACCACTTTTTATGCTAACGTGGATAGGCTCAATTCTCTCAGTATTAGGGGCTATTTTAGCTTCGATATTAAGTCCCGATTTGGCTGAAACCTGGTTTGTTGTTCTCATTGGTGTTGTATATCTAATTGGTGTGCAAGGTATAACAATAACAATTCACCTACCTATCAATAACCATATAAAAGATTTAAATTTAGACAAATTAGACAATCAAACCTTAATGAAAGAGCGTTTAAAATTGGAAACAAAATGGAACTACTTTAACAATATCCGTACAGGCGCCGGTTTGTTTGTCATCATGTCATTGCTCTTAGTATTAACCGTTCGTTAACCTAAAATAGACATAATATGAATAACTTACCAAGTAATTTGAATATCAGTATTTAAGATATAAATTTTGCTTTAATGATTGGATGGGGAAAATTGAAACTTAAGATTTGGATTATTTTTGTCACACTCTTAATTTCATTATTGAGCAAAATTACTAGCGCCAATGAAGTTAATTACAAAACTAAACGTGTTCCAGCTGAATGGGAAACTCACGAAGCAACTTGGATGCAATGGCCAGGTTATTGGGAAAAAGATTATGAAATAACATTTGCAAAGATAGCTGATATTATTTCTAGATACGAAAAAATTCATATTCTATACAATACAGCTAAGGTTCATGGAAATGCCCAAAGGGCTTTGAAAGAAATCGGAGCAGATCCACAACATAAAAATATTCATTGGCATAAAGTACCTTACAACAGTGCTTGGATGAGAGATAACGGCCCTGTCTATATTTTAGATAAAAATGAGTTAAGGATTCAAAATTGGGGTTTTAATGCATGGGGTGGTGCGTTTGGATCAGATATTCCTTTTGATTTGGATAACGCAGTCCCAAAAAAAGTTGGCAAAATACTTAATATGCCTGTGGATCATATAGATATAGTGCATGAACGAGGTAATTTAGAATTTAATGGATCCAATACAGTAATACTAAACTGGAGTACTATTGGTGATCCCAATCGAAATTTGAATTATAATAAGAAACAAGCAGAACATGACTTGAAAAAAAACTTCGGAGTAACAAAGGTTATCTTTATTGAAGGTATCCCAGATGGTGATCTTACTAAAGGACACATTGATGGTATCGCAAGGTTTATAGACGCACGAACGGTTGTTGTAGTTCAGTGTACATCTCACTCATCGTGTAGGACAGACAGTAAAGATGCTAAGATTTATGATAAGGCGGCAAGAAAAATTGAGGCTGCTGGGTTTAATGTAATAAGAGAGCCTATTGAGGGTTTCGTTAAATATAAAAGTAAAATATTTGATACTAATTATATGAACTGGCTGGTAGGAAACGGATTCGTAATCATACCAGGCTTTGGAAATCTCCAAACTGATGCCCAAGCAAAAAAACGTTTAAAGAGTTATTTTCCAAATCGTGATGTATATCTAATTGAAATGTTAAGCTCTTGGGCTGCTGGAGGTGGCGTGCATTGCCATACAAACGATCAACCTGCCCTATCAATAACCAAATAAAAGATTACATTTTTTAAAAATTTGCGGCAATATTATATCAAGGTGATTTGTAACCAATTATAAAAAAAGCAATATTAAGTGAAACTGATTAGGAAAAATTTTTTATGAATTCAACTGACAAAAATGAACGAATTGAACAAGGATCATCTGACTTTAAAGAAGTTTTAGACGCTCAGGCAAATACTAAAGGCAAGACATACTCGGACTTTTTGAAACTAGATGAACTCCTTGCTCTTCAGCCAGGACTCGAAGATAACTCAGAGTCGTTATTATTCTTCACGCTCCACCAAACCAAAGAACTTTGGATGCGAGTAATGTACGTCGAAACTTTAAATGCGCGAGACAATCTATTTGAAGGTAAAGTTGGTCCAGCACTTAAAATACTTGCGCGCATACGCTCAATTCAACAAATCATGATTGAAAGTTGGTCTGGGCTTGCAACGATGACACCCGTCGATTATTTGTCTTTCCGTGATAAATTAGGAAGTTCCTCAGGGTTTCAATCTCCTGGCTATCGAAAACTTGAGTTCATTCTAGGTCAAAAAGAAAAACGCTTTCTAATACCTCACAAAAAATCCCCGCATCATCATTCTGAATTGAAAGAGATACTTAGCCAACCGAGCCTCTATGATAGTGCTTTACATTATTTAAACCGTGCCGGAATCTTAATCCCAAAAGATCGTTTAGAGCGCAATTGGGCGGAGGAATATACTTTCAGTCAAGGTGTATGTGATGCGTGGAAAACAGTCTATGAAGATACTGAAACCTATTTTAATGAATATCATTTAGCCGAAGTCTTGGTCGATATTGAATATGACTTTCAACTTTGGCGTTTCAAGCACTTTAAAACTGTTGAGCGAATTATAGGCAACAAAACCGGCACTGGTGGCTCATCAGGTGTCCAATATTTAAAATTAGCGATAGATCGTTACTTTTATCCAGAGCTCTGGGAGGTACGGGGTACTCTATAGACAAAATTGACTAGATTATTAATAACAATCGAATATTTTTAATGTTACTTTCAAAACAATTTCAACATATAACGTTTAGATGGACAGATTCCACAATTTAGATTTCTTGCGAGCCTTTGCGATGTTACTCGGTTTAGCCGTTCACGCTCCTTTAATATTTTACGAACCCACTATTTTGAGAGAATTTGGTATAAATGAAATGCCAGAAGCGGAGGAATGGATATGGATTCTACTAATCTTTATAACTAACTGGCGAATGCCACTATTCTTCCTTCTTTCTGGCTTCTTTTCCGTATTAATTATTCAAAAACGTGGAGTCACAAAATTCTTGTTAGATCGAACGGTTAGAATCGGTGTGACGTGTTTAATATTCTGTTTGATTTATGATTATGTAGATGGACGACTAGATTTTACATTGGGACATTTATGGTTTTTATTTTACCTCATAATTTTTGTTTTTGTATTTTCATTTATACAAAAATTCCAATTCGTGAAAAAAATACTCCAACAAACGATCACATCTTACAAATTTCTTGTATTAGCTATCCTTTTGATAATTACAGTACCTTTGGCAAGCGTTTTAAATTCAGGCTGGAATACATATTTATTATTAACGCCACCAGAAACTTTTTTTGAGTTAAAACTTGGAAACTTAGTCTACTATTTTTCATACTTCTTGATGGGCTCACTGCTTTATTCAAATCAAAATCTATTTACTAAATTAGGACAAAATAAAACGTTACTCTCCTTAACTATTTTATCAATAGTGGCTTTTCTTTTTCAACTAATCGAGAGCGCTAATCCAACTGCAATTCATACATTATTAATAGGTATCAATACCTTATGTTGGGTTTTTCTTTTCTTGGGGCTTGCGACAAAACTAATTAAATCAAGAAATATGCTTCTTGGATGGCTGGTCGAGCTATCTTATCCAATATATCTATTACATCTTTTACCTATTTTAATATTTAGCGTTGAATTGCACAAAGCGGGATATAGTCAAATAAATATTTTTATTCTTTCCATTATCTTTGGATTTGGAGTTAGTGTATCTCTTTATTATTTGCTCATTAAGTTTACGCCTTTAAACTGGTTAATAAATGGCTATAAAAAATCATTTTTTAAATTTAAGTTTGGCTAAAATATTAAAGAAAAACAAAATAAAATGATTTCATCATTTCGGTATATCAATAAGTTTACCACGAGGTATCTCTGATGACTTGTCATAGAAAGGTAATTCTACACATTCAGCAATATGCATATTTCCATCACGACACATTATTTCAATATTTTCGCCAAAATTTAATAAAGGTTTATCAAGAAGGACATAGCCAATTCCATGCTTTAAATAGGGAGATAACGCACCCGCAGTAACAACACCAATTTGCTTCCCATTTTTAGTTGCTTCACCGGATATTAACGGCTCACCTGAAAGACACTTGACACCATAATGCCGTAATTCGTGTGATGCAGTTGCAAGCGCTGATTTACCAATAAAATCTTCTTTTTCCATGTCAACAAAGCGACCGAGACCAACCTCAAATGGATTTGTGGTGTGATTAAAATCTGAACCTGCGTTTAAAATACCCGCTTCTATTCTTCTAATGTTCATCGCGTCCAATCCAAACATCTCCATGCCGTGCTGTCGTCCAGACTTGCTTAAATGATCCCACAAAGCTCGTGGATCATGGTGTGGTTCAGTATAAAACTCCCAACCAAGTTCATTCGTATATCCTGTTCTGCTTATAACAACCTCCTGTCCTCCAAATAATACTCGCGCGACAGCAAAATAACTAAAAGAGTCGGGCAAGCCGTAATCGCTAGCGTCACTTAAAATTTTTAATGCATTTGGACCTTGAACCTGAGATACAAAAACATTCGGGTCGGATATATTAATATTTAAATTTGAAGCATGTGCACGAGCCCAGCTATAAAAATCACCATCCGCTTGCACATACCAAAATTTATTCTTATTCAAACGAAGTACTATACCATCTACAATCAACCCCCCATCTTCATAACAAGCCAAACCATATCCACAACGCATCTCCTTCAGTTTTGAAAAGTCTTTCGTAAATAATTTATTAAGTAATTTTTCTGCATCTGACCCTTCAAATTGAATTGGCAGCTCCCCGGTATGCAAGACAGCAGCTTGGCGTCGTAATCGCCAGTAACCTTCTTCGGTACTGTGGTCATCAAAATATACAGCCATTTGACGCCTATTATATAAACAGTAATGTGCTCCTTTGGGACGTTCAATTTCAAAATAAGAATGCCGTGTTTGGGAATAATCCCAACCAGAACCTTCCCTAGTTGTTATAAGATCTCTAGACAAATGATCACTCGATCGCATTTACCGACTCCTTTAAATCACTATTCAACTATAACTTTGCTTTAAGAGCTTCAAAAACCATGCGTTGAAAATGATGAACAGCATGCTCAGATAATTCAGTTTTGCCATTGTCAACTATAAATCTTCCTTGATTGTAAGCTTTTGATTTCAATCCGCGTTGCACGCTCTCACAAATTGCAATATCCTCAGGTTGCAGTACATCTTTTTGATATGCAGCAGCTTCTAAAAGTTGGGGGGTTAATACCCCACCCAATGTGAACCAGTCTTGGAACTCAATAGTTCGTTGTTCACTTTCGGGATTCATTTGTAAAACAGAGAGATTAGCTTCTCCTGGGTAAATCCAAATTGTAAAATTAGGCCAAACAAAAAAACCGGCATATCCAAAATCAACTTCTCCAGGGTTAAAACTATACGCATTAGAATTTGTAGTTCGCGGTGCTGAAGCACACTGTGAAGAATAACGTTTATGAGTAATAGTGCGATATGAATCCATATCAACAAGATCAACAAAATCTTTATGCGCTGGGGCACAATGATAACATTCGAGAAAATTATCTATAAGAATCTTCCAATTGCAAGCAACATCAAATTTATCACGCTGAGCAAACTCTAAACTATCTACAGAAGGCAGATAGTACCGTATCTCATCTTCTAAACCTTGGAATTGCTTTTTGAAAGGAATAGCCTTTTCGTCGAGATTAATCATAATTAAACCACAAAAAATCTCTAAAGAAACCTCCTTTAATGAGAAATCACATTTATTAAAATTAGTCACATTTTCCGAATTACGTGCAGAGATTAAATTTCCAGAAAAATCAAAGGCCCACGCATGATAAGGGCAAGTAATAACATTCCTCTTACCAGCACCTTCTAATAATTCATGCCCCCTATGAGCGCAAACATTGTAAAAAGCTCTGATTTGATCATCCTGTCCTTTAGCAACAAAAATATTTTGATCGTGAATAGTTGTTGTAAAAAAAGATCTCTGTTCGTTAACTTGAGATACGTGTCCTGCATAATGCCATGATTTATAAAAAACGGCGTTCTTCTCCAGTTCATACAAATCATGATTTATGTAAAATCGAGCTGGCAAAGTGTAAGAATTACTAGGGTCGTTCGTAAAAGGTTCGTCTGTATCCCAAGATTTCAAGAGATCATTGTCTTTTATCATCCATCAACTCCTTGACAATCAAGATTACCTAAATCAGTTTAAAATTAGTTAAAGTTTCTGTAAAGTTATCATTTTTTACCCTTTTGAAAAAGTTATACTTATGCAAAAAATGAAATCACTGTTTCCTAATATGGATGCTCTTATTGTATTTGAAGCAGCCGCAAGGCTATCAAGTTTTTCACAAGCGGCTAAAGAATTGAATGTAACTGCACCAGCTGTAAGTCAACAAATAAAAGGACTTGAGCAAGCTTTAAAAGTCCAGCTATTCAAACGTGGTCATCGCTCAGTTGAACTTACTCCATCTGGAAAAGAATTTAAAAACAGCGTCTCGGCCGCCCTGCAACATCTATCAAATGCCGCCTCAATTATTTCAGATCATTCGAATTTCAAGAAAATTAAAATTGTGGCCGATACCTCGATTGCCGAATTTTGGTTGATGTCAAGACTTGAAAGCCTCAAGCATGAATTTCCTAACTTATCATTTCAAATATTTATCTCTGATAAAAAGGAAGATTTATTAAAATCTGATTTTCATTTTGCCATTTTACATGGGTTAGGAAAATGGCAAGGTTTACATTCGAAATTACTTTTTAAAGAAGAGGTTTTCCCTGTTTGCTCACCTAAGTATCTCAATAGATGTAAAAACTTGGTAGATTTTAGTAAATTGGTAGATTCAGAGCTATTAGATCTTGAATATGAAAACTGGAACTGGATGAATTGGACGATATGGTTAACCGAAAAAAAACTTCCCTCTGTCAAGCTTAACCGCAAAATTACATCAAACAACTATGCCTTTCTTATTAATGCAGCAAAAAATAACCTTGGCATTGCTTTAGCTTGGCGGCATCTACATGAAAATGACCTAGCATCAGGTTCATTAATTGCACCATTTCCTGAATCAGTCATATCAGCCAATGGATACCACTTGGCATGGCCATTCAATGCCTCTAAAAATAACTTATTAGACAATATACTAGATTGGTTAATCACCGAAGTAAATTTTCCAAGTAAAACTTAATGAAACAATGGGTTTATGGAGATCAAAACTATGAAATTACCAAAAAATAAAAATCTCTTAAAATGCCACTGTCAATCTATCGAAATAGAATTGTACTTACCCAATGGATTTGAAAAACTTAGAAGATGCAATTGTTCGATTTGTAGCAGACGAAATGCAATAATGGGATCTGTCAGTACCCAAAATCTAACAGTATTAAAGGGTGAAAACTTTCTTAAAGAGTACTCTTTTAATACTCATACTGCTAAGCATTTTTTCTGTTCAAACTGTGGGATTTATACTCATCACCAAAGACGCTCCAATCCAAAAGAATTTGGTTTCAATATGTCTTGTGTAGAGGGTGTAAAGATAGAAGAATTTGCGCATATTAGTTACCTTGACGGTAAAGACAATCATCCCTCAGATAAGTAAAAATAATCAGTTTGCACATTCATGTATTTTTCAATAAGTTTTTCGCTATCTGTAAAAGTAATTTCATTTTATTAAATAGGAGGTAAAATATGACAAAGGGCATAATTATTGGATTAATCAAGTTTACCGATAAATCTGCATTTATTAATGACTTTGCCTCAAAGGTGCCAATGGTAATCAATAAATATGGCGGAGCTTTTATTTTAAGACAACCAAAAACTCATTATTCAGAAGGCCAAAGTTTTGACTTACATGTTGTTTCGGAATTCAATGATATAGAGGATGCAAAACGAATGATGGAAAGTTCTGAATGGAAAGAACTAAATGAACACCGTAGAAAAAATTCTGACACTTCTTCCGGTTCTTTTATGCTTCTTGAGGGTGGAGATGCTTTAGCATCTTAATAACATAAAATGGTGAAAATAAAATTATATCAAGTTGATGCATTTTCAAATCAATTGTTCTCCGGTAATCCTGCAGCAGTTTGCCCTCTTGAAAAATGGCTACCAGATGAAATAATGCAAGCCATCGCAATGGAAAATAACCTTGCAGAAACAGCTTTTGTAAATTTAGATAGTGATCCTTATGAACTACGTTGGTTTACACCTATGACAGAAGTAGATTTGTGCGGACATGCAACTCTTGCTACAGCGAAGGTTCTATTTGATCGATATCTTAAAAAAGAAATAACTGAAATTAGTTTCAATTCAAAAAGTGGCATTCTCAAGGCCAACAAACAAGATGAAAAAATATTCTTAGATTTCCCACGAGACCAACCCAGTCCTATACAGAATTTTGATTTTGTAACTGATGCGATCAATATTAGACCAGCAGCAGTCTATAAAGGTAAAGACGATTACCTTGCTATATTGAAAAGCGAAACCGCAGTAAAAAAGCTTCTTCCAGATTTCTTAAAACTTGAAGTACTAGATTGCAGAGGGTTGATCGTAAGCGCGCCTGGCGACAAATACGATTTTGTTTCAAGATTTTTTGCACCCCAAACAGGGATAAGTGAAGATCCTGTAACTGGCTCTGCACATACTCTATTAGCACCCTACTGGTCGGAACGATTAAACAAGAAAAAACTTAATGCGTTTCAATGTTCTTCAAGAGGTGGTTCGTTAACTTGTCAACTGTTGAATGAAAGGGTTTTGATTGGAGGGGGCGCCAAAATGTATTTAGAAGGAACAATAAATATATGAAGAATCTAATAAATGGTTGATCCACAAACTGTTTCAATCTTTGTTGATGTCCAAAATATCTATTATACAACTCGTCAACAATATAAAAGAAATTTTGATTATAATAAATTTTGGCGAGTAATTACTGAAAATAGAACAGTTAAAAATGCAATTGCTTACGCAACAGATAGAGATGACAAAAAACAAAAAGAATTTCAAAATATACTAAGAGGGATAGGATTTGATGTAAAATTAAAGCCATATATCCAACGCTCGGACGGAACAGCAAAAGCTGATTGGGATGTAGGTATAACCATAGATGTGATGGAATATGCTAAAAATTCAGATGTTATTGTCTTGGCGTCAGGAGACGGCGACTTTGATATGTTACTGAGCCACGTTAAGCAAAAACATGACACCAAATTTGAACTCTATAGTGTTAAAAGCCTCACCTCAATCTCGTTGATAAGAGAGGCAAGCAGATATTTTCCTATAACTGATGACCTATTGTTGAAGTAATTAAATAATTTATCTATCCACTGAATACTAATTTAAGTTATTTAGATGTCTCTAAAATTGAGCAATAATTTGCAACACCAGATCCACCCATATTAAAGATACAACCAATGTTTGCATTTTCTTTTTGCATTAACCCAGCAGAACCCGTTAGTTGAGCGGAAACTAAAGCATGCATCGAAACTCCCGTGGCACCAACAGGATGCCCTTTTGCTTTAAGACCACCAGATAGATTAACAGGAAGGCTTCCATCGCTACACACGGTTCCATCCAATATTGCCCGTTCACCCTGCCCTAATTTTGTAATGCCCATAGCCTCATACACTAGTAGTTCAGCAATGGTGAAGCAGTCATGCACTTCAGCAAAATCTATATCATCAACTTTTATACCAGCCCAATCATAAGCATCATGAAAAGCCTTCCTTGGACCTTCAAATTTTAAAATTTCCCTTTTAGACATTGGTAAAAAATCATTCACTTGAACTGCAGATCGAAATTTCACGCCCCTTTCGAAGTTACCCTCCAACTCTTCAGAAACCATTACAATCGCAGCAGCGCCATCTGAAACTAAAGAACAATCTGTAAGCCTTAACGGGGGTGCCACCATTGGATTTTTTTCACTGACAGAATTACAAAAATCAAACCCTACATCTTTTTGCATCTGAGCCAAAGGATTTTTGACTGAATTACTGTGATTTTTGGCAGCGATTTTAGCCAAAATATCTGATTTATTTCCATACTTTTGAAAATATGAGTCTGCAAACCTTGCAAAAACCTGTGGAAAGGAAACTTCACTTTCTTCGGCCTGGTAAGACGCGGTCATTAAAGACTCTGTAACCCCTTTTGTATCCTTTTCAGTCATTTTCTCTACGCCGATAATTAATGCTATTTTAGCATTTCCAGAATTGATTGCATTGCGAGCACCATGGATCGCTGCAGACCCTGACGCACAAGCGTTTTCTAATCGTGTAGATGGAGTAAAACGAAGTTGAGGATCAATTTGCAAAGCTAAAGATGAAGGGAAACCATCACTTACTAAACCGCCGTTATAATGACCTATCCAAATTCCGTCAATCTCAGCAGGATCAACATCAGCATGATCGATCGCTTCTTTAGCTGCTTTGACAATAAGTTGCTCAAGATTATCTTCTAATCGACCAAACTTTGTGTGTCCCCATCCCACAATTCTTGCACCCATCACCAACTCCTTTACTTGTTTTGAAAATTCTACTCAGATTTTAAGAAAAACAATATTAAAAAAAGAATACAAGCAATTAAGAAAAAAACACTTCCAAACATTCCCCAAAAACTTCCAATACTTGCAATACAAAATCCAATTGCTGAGACGGTAAATAAAAGCCACCCAATAAATTCTAAAATTTTATTTCCCATTTTGGTACATCTCCCCATCCGCGTAAGGGAACCACCAGAAGTCCTGAGAATTGCTATCTGGGTCAATCATAATCATTTTTGTTTCCCTAAAAGTATCAATGCCTTCAGGGCCCAATTGCCGACCAATGCCACTCATTTTGGACCCTCCAAATGGACCAGCATCATTATCTAATAAAGGAGCATTAACCCATACCATACCACCGTCTAACTCTTCAGTGGCTCTGATGCTCTCTTTTAAATCTGTAGTGTAAATGTTTGCTCCCAAGGCATATTTAGAGTCATTAGCCAGACTTACAGCTTCATCAAAGCTGGTAACTTTACAGATAGGCGCAACAGGTCCAAAACTTTCATTGTTAAAGATATCCATATCTGATGAGCAGTCTATCAAAACAGTAGCATCAACAAACCAACCACGATTGAACTCTGATGGACGCCCACCCCCCACTATGGCATTCGCACCTTGTTTTGAAGCATTAGACAACAAATCCTCATACCGTTTACGTTCCTTTTCTGAAACTAGCGGCCCCATATCCACTTTTTCTAAACCATTACCAATTCTAATTTTTTTGGTTTCATTCACTAAACGCTCGACAAATTCATCATGAATTTGTTCATGAACAAAAAATCTTTCTGCAGATACACAAATCTGACCACAATTCATGTATGCTGAGAATGCAGCAGCACGTGCAGCAATATCTAAGGATGCAGACGGCATGACGAGGAAAGGGTCATTGCCTGAAGTTTCAATTAGTGCGGGCTTCATCAGATCACCACATGTACTAGAAACTGATCTACCAACCGGTATTGAACCAGTAAAAGCCACACCATGGGTATTGGAATGTTTTACGAGATATTCCCCAACCTTGCCACCACCCGAGACAACTTGGAACAAGCCACTAGGAAGATGATCAAATGCTTTGGCAAATAAAAACGTAGTTAAAGTTGTGTATTCAGAAGGTTTTACAATACAAGCATTTCCACCAGCTAGAGCAGCTCCTGCCTCCCATGCGAGCAATACAAGTGGAAAATTAAAAGGCATAATAAAAGCTACCGTTCCTACAGGTTGCTTTATCGTATAATGAAACTGTCCAGCAACTGCTGGACCCATTACGCGGCCCATCTCCGACCTGCCTATTTCCGCAGAATATCTTAGAGAATGAACACACCAATCCACCTCATCCAAAGACTCCTTATAAGGTTTCCCCATTTCTCGTGTAAGTGACTCGGCTAATAATGGCTTCATTTTTTCTATTTTACTTGCTACTTCGTGCATAGCGTGAGAGCGATCCACGGCCGATTTATCTTTCCACCATATTTTTTGCACTTCATTACATTTGTCGATCATCATATCGATTTCAGCATTAGTTGTCTCGAGTACACTGCCGACCACTAATTCAGTCGCTGGATCAATAACATCAAAACCACTTGTACTCTTACTCAAGTGAAAACTACCATCATGATAAAATTTATTACTTACACTCTTTAACTCAGATAACGTGCTTGACATTTCACCTCCAAATATTCGAAATTAATAACCTTTTAAATTATATAATGTTCAAATAGACAATGATTGCAAGATACTATTAATTAGAAACCAGGTTTATGATTTAAGGCAAAAAATGAATTTAGAGAATAAAATACCCCCGCCCATTATTGCTCTTATTACAGGGATAGTTATTAGCGCTTCATCCGCAATCATTAAACCATTTAATATTTATGGAATTGAATTTGTTGCAATAATGATTATAGCTGGCTCTTTTTTAATAATTATACTTTCGATGAATAAATTTAAAAAAGAGAACACTACTATTAATCCCTTGGACCCCACTAAAACCATCAAGTTGGTTGCAACAGGCATCTTTGCTCTGTCAAGAAATCCAATGTATTTAGGACTAGCTGGTATTCTAACTGGCGTAACATTATTTTTACAAGCTTGGCTTGGGTTTATCGCAATACCAATATTCATATTGTATATTAATAAATATCAGATTGCTCCAGAAGAAAAAATATTAGCAGAAAAATTTAAAGATGATTACATCAGTTACTGTTCAACAGTGAAAAGATGGATTTAGCTTAGAATAATCGAGGAATAGCTTTGGAAAAATCACGTCCATTATTAGCTGCACTATATATGTGTGGTGTAATTTTTGCCTTTACCATTATGGCTATATCGGGGAGACAAATTAACTTTCAATTAGATACATTTGAAATCATGACATACAGATCATTTATTGGAGTAATGATTGTTATTGTAATTGGTTTATACACAAAGACACTTCAAAACCTCCGTTTCAAACGTATGAAATTGCATTTTTTTAGAAATTTGGGGCATTTTGTAGGGCAAAACCTTTGGTTTTATGCATTAATGCTAATTCCATTTGCTCAATTATTCGCATTTGAATTTTCAGTTCCAATTTGGGTAGCTATATTTGCTCCATTATTTTTATCAGAGAAATTAACCAAAGTGCGTATTAGTTCGGCAGTAATTGGATTTCTTGGCATTTTACTCGTTGCCCGCCCGGGATTCGAACCTTTAAGTATTGGAATTTTAGCGGCCGCTGGTTGTGCAATAATGTTTGCATTTACATCGATTACAACAAAACTTTTAACACGAACAGAAAATATTATAGACATACTATTTTGGTTAACTTTAATGCAGTTGATTTTTGGTATCATATGCTCCACATACGATGGTGATATTGAACTCCCAACAACTAGAACAATTCCATGGTTAATTTTAATTGGTTGCTGCGGACTGCTTGCACATTTTTCTTTAACAAAAGCTCTATCTTACGCGCCAGCTACCGTTGTAACTCCGATGGATTTTGCTAGATTACCGATAATTGCAGTTATTGGGATGTTATTTTATAATGAGCCCTTAAGTATATTTGTATTAATAGGTGCTGTGGTAATTTTTGCAGCTAATTTTGTAAACATTAGAAATGAGACAAAAAATGTCTCCTAACTCCACCATTGACTTGGCTTTAATCTTTTTCGAGAATTACCAAGCTCTTCCCAAAAAATTGCAACTTTTCTAAATGAAGAAGTTGCCAACCATCGCCATAACTTATCAGTAAAACTATTATACTTCCGATTAAATGGACAAACTCTCATGCAAATAGCGCAGTCAGTACGAATTTTTGCCCAGTAACCAAAGCACTTTTCACAATTTGCTGACCATTTTTTGACACCTTTCATAGTAGATACGCTGTCAGTTTTCTCACCCGGCTCACCAAAAGGCAAAGCCTTTGGTGGGCAAGCTGATGCACATTTAGTGCAACTATTACAATATTCCTTAATTCCCAAAGATTTTGGATAATCCATTTCTAACGGTAATGATGTGAAAATTTTAGAAAATCTTACTCTTGGTCCATATTCAGGGGTAATAACCATCTGGTTTCTTCCATATTCTCCTAGCCCTGCCTTTATGGCATAGGGAATAACCAAGGCAGTATCGTTCATTGAAGCTATTGCTTCGTAACCCAACCCCCTAATATAGGCTGCCAATTGCATACAGATTGCTGCTTCATGACTATATTCTCGACCAGATGAAGCTCCTGCTAAGGCCGAAGGGTAAGTTTCTACCAAATCATAGTCCATAGCATGCGCCATAACGATCACCTTATTACAGTCTTTTGGAAGTTCATTTTGCACAGGTTCAAAATTTGTAGTGTCAACTCGATGACTATAATGCCAGCGCTCGTCAACAGATGTTATACCAACCAAGTCGGCCCCAAATAACTTTGCAACCCGTTTTACCTCCTTAGATTGTTGTCGTTCATCTTCAATTGGTATTTTGTTTTCTGCAACTGGAGTATCATTCTGAATATAAGCCTGAAAACCCTCTCTAATGCCAGAAGCAGCACTTCTATTTGATATCAAATCAGAAATTAACCATGATGCATTTCTTAAGGCAAAATCTTTTTGATTAAATCCTTCTGCACGTTTTGCGACAAAACCAGAACGGTAGCTATTAAAAAATGCTTCTGTATCACTTGATTTAATTTCATCATCCCAAAACGCTCGGGTAAAAATATCATTCATCTGATTGAATCGCTCAAAATTCTCAGTTAACTCAAAACCAACAATTTTGTCTATTTCTCTCAATTCGAATTCCTATTATTAATGTTGTTAATACTGAAACAATCTATGCTTCCAATTCAGCATCCCAATAAAGATAATCTAACCAACTGTCATGAAGATAGTTTGGAGGAAACTTGCGGCCCTGATTTCGCAGATACTCTGGATCAGGCTTTATAGGCTTTTGCCGTAAACTTAATCCTGCATTCTTGATAGACTTTGACCCTTTTCTAAGATTACATTTTTGGCAAGAAGCTACGACATTCTCCCATGTGGTTCTTCCACCTTTAGACCGCGGAACAATATGATCAAAGGTCATATCACCTTTTGAACCACAATATTGGCACTTAAATTCATCACGTAAAAACAAATTGAACCTGGTAAAAGCACTAGCACTTGTTGGACGAATATATTGCTTTAAAACGACAACTGAGGGGATTTTTATTTCAACAGAAGGTGATCTGACAACCTCATCATATTCTGCAATAATATTTACCCTATTCGAGATACTCGCCCTTATTGCATCTTGCCAATTCCATAAAGAAAGAGGGTAATACGACAATGGTCTAAAATCAGCATTTAAAACCAATGCTGAATTTCTCTTAAACTGACAAAAACCAGCCTCATCAGCATTAAATACTTCTTGCATCTATACATAACCTTTAAATCAATCGATTGAAGCTAACAAAATACCATCAAATCACTACAAATAATAAAATCAGTATATAACTCAAATTGAATGCTTCAAGTGATATATAGAACAAAGCAGAAGGATTACCGTTTCGAAGTCAACATGTTTTCCATGAATTGTAGGGCCGTTCCAAGACCGTCAGGGGAAATACCGTGACCTACCCCCTCAGCAACATGTGTGTAAACTGTAAAGCCATTTGCAGTTAAGTTATTAGCTGCATCTGCCAATGATCCAAAGGGAACAACATCATCTTTGTCACCATGGATCAAGAGAATAGGCAACCTACTTTTTACCTCATCGATAAGACTCTCAGGTTCTAACAGTCGCCCCGAAAAGCCAACCACACCCGCGAGAGGTTCATTTCTACGAGGAGCGATATGCAAACTAAGCATTGTTCCCTGACTAAATCCTAACAAGATAGTATTTTTTGGACCAACCCCTTCTGCAACCATCATATCATCAATAAATATATTTGTAGTTTTTAACACTTGCTCTATAACAACTTGCGCATCTACTTCACTCGAGCCATCGATCCAAGGAATAGGAAACCATTCAAAGCCCATGGGGTTCATTTGACATTTATGTGGTGCATCAGGTGCAATAAATACCGTATCTGGCATATGCGCTCCTAAAGAATCTGCCAACCCTAAAAGATCTTTACCATCTGCTCCGTACCCATGAATTAAAATCACTAAAGAACTATTCTTTCCCGATATTGACGCTTTCCGTCCAAACTCTAAAACACTCATCTTATTCCTTCTCTATTCTTATGGTAGCTGTAATATGCCCATAAACCTCGTGCCGCTACCGCCCTCCAAGGTCTCCAGTGACTTGCAATCTCTCTCATTCCTTTTTCATTTGGACGATCAGGCAAATCATACAAAATTCGACATCCTTCTTGTAATGCCAAATCACCTGCAGCAAAAACATCAGCTCTGCCCAAAGAAAACATCAAATATATCTCAGCCGTCCATCGACCAATCCCTTTAATCTTTGTCAGTTTTTCAATAACTTCAGCAGAACCCATCTGCTCAAAAGCTTTATAGTCAATTCTAGCCTCAGCAAGAGATCTAACATATGAAATTTTTTGTCGTGATAAACCCATTTGTTTTAACTCTTCATCAGTACAATTAATTATTTTATCTTCCGAGCCTACC
This sequence comes from Paracoccaceae bacterium, assembly GCA_029246285.1. GTDB lineage: Bacteria > Pseudomonadota > Alphaproteobacteria > Rhodobacterales > Rhodobacteraceae. Next base: position 27,148 of record JAQWNW010000027.1, read on the forward strand.
ATCTCAGGACCCATTCTTTTTAAAATTGCGTCGGCTGCAGCAACAGAAATTTGTTGAGAAATAATAGCAGATACCAGGTTTGCAAAACCAGGATTTCTCAACCGTAAAGGTATAGAATTCACTTTCTTAAACATAGTCTTTAGTCGCTTATCTGCACTGGATAAGAATGCAACACCTTCCGCCACACATTCATTTGAAGTAATTATTCGCTCATTCATATCCCAATCCTTCCAACCAATTGCCTACCTCGCTAAGCTCACTAACAATCGTTCCACCAAAACTTTTTGGACGATTTAGTACTCCAACACTAATTCCTAATTTTCTTGCCGCAATTAACTTAGCTTCACTTTGCGATCCTCCCGAATTCTTAACCAATAGCCAATTAACTTTTAATTCTTCAAATAATTGCATCTCACTCTCTACAGAAAATGGAGGTCTACTAATAAGATATCGGCCGTTGCCATATGGAAAAGGATTTTGTGGTTTGTCTATCTGTCGGCAAATCAGAAAAATATTTTTTTGATCTTTGAAGTGCGCTGCACTTTGTCGACCAGACGCAATAAAAACTACGTCTCTATTATTCAAATGTGGGATTAAATCATATTCGCAATCAAGCCTAAGCCATTTGTCATTTTCCTCCTCTATCCATGCTTTTCTTTCATATAGGATCCTTGGAATGTTTAATTCTTCACAAACCACTTTCGCATTATAAGTAATATTGCTGGCAAATGGATGAGTGACATCAACAAGTGCATCAATATTATTAATTTTTAGATAATTTTTGAGGCCTTTTTGACCACCAAAGCCTCCAAATCGCATATTTTCAGAATATTTAATTGGAGCTTTAGTTACCCCAGCCATCGATACCGTTACTAAATACTTTGGATTGTTTTCTAATTGCTTTGCAAGAATTCTTGCTTCAAAAGTACCCCCTAATAACAGAATATTCATGACGCTTTACCAACAATATTTCCAGCTCTATCAACTACTACAACATCACAGCAAATAGCAGTATCTCCTATCTGATGGTAAACGCATTCGAGCGCCTTTTGAGCTACTAATACTGCTAAATCTGGACCACATATTTCTAAAGCCTCTAGAGCCGTATTGGCATGTGATATGTCACTCAAATTTCGCTCTTTTGCCCATTCATTTAAAGTTGAAAAATCTACTTGGGATCGTTTTGAATGCAAATCTCTTGCTCCTTGGGCAAGTTTGGTCATTTTTCCAATCCCACCTCCGATGGTCAGCTTGGGAACGGGATGTCGACGTAAATACTTTAATAGGCCACCGGAAAAATCTCCCATGTCTAACATTGCGTGTTTTGGAAGTCCGTATAAGGCTTGAACAACCGCTTCTGAGGTGGAACCTGTACACCCGGCGACGTGATGCTCCTTAGTTGCAATTGCAACATCAATACCGCGGTGAATTGATGCAATCCAAGCCGCGCAGCTAAATGGTCGAACTACGCCAGTCGTTCCCAAAATAGATAAACCATTTTTTATGCCTAATCGAGAATTCCAAGTATTCTTAGCGATCTTAACTCCATTTGGAATTGAGATAGTAACCTTTATAGCAGGTTTGCGATTAAATCTTTGAGCCATTTCCTCGATAATCTCAGAAATAAACTTTCTTGGCATTGGATTTATAGCCGGTTCACCAACAGAAATTGGCAATCCTGGCTTTGTTACAGTACCAACGCCAGGACCAGCACTAAATATAATTCCAGATTCTGTTTCTTCGACCTTAACTTTAATCAAAGCACCATGTGTTACATCTGGATCATCTCCAGCATCTTTTATTATCCCAACCTCAACCCAATTCTCTTTCTTTTCAAAAAATGAAATTTTAAATGTTGGCTTCTCACCTTTTGGTAACGTTATAGAGATGACTTCAACTTTTACACCTGCCCACAGAGAGTACAATGCAGCTTTAGTCGCCGCAGTAGCACATGCGCCGGTAGTCCAACCTCTTTTCAATCTGATACTCGGTTTATTTCTCATCTTTACACTCTATGCTGAGACAGATCTGTCGCCAATATTTATTTAAATGTATTTTCTTCACATTACTCATAATAGTCAGTTATATTAACTTTATGAAAAATGCGATTCCTTTACCAATAAATGACTGGCCAATTCTAAATGAGGGCTGGGTTTGGCTTTGTGGAGCGGGACCAGGAGATCCTGGTTTATTAACTCTACACGCTGTTAATGGGTTAAAGCAGGCAAATGTAATTGTTTACGATGCGTTAGTGCAAGAAAAGATCCTGGACTGGGCGAACTCAAATGCTAAGCTGATTTATGCCGGGAAACGAGGTGGAAAACCATCTCCCAAGCAACGAGACATATCTTTACAGCTCATTGAACTAGCTAGGAAAGGAAAGAAGGTTTTGCGGTTAAAAGGTGGAGATCCTTTCGTATTCGGTAGAGGTGGAGAAGAAGCGCAAACACTTGTTCAAAATAAGATACCAATACGCATAATACCAGGAATTTCAGCAGGAATAGGAGGCCTAGCTTACGCTGGGATCCCTGTAACACATCGAGATGTGAACCAGTCCGTAACATTTGTAACTGGGCATGATCAAAATGGGGAAACTCCCAATTCTCTAAATTGGTCAGCGATTTCTCAAGGAAGTCAAGTATTAGTCATTTACATGGGAATGAAACATGCAAAAAAAATAGCTACAGAACTAATGAAAGCAGGTCGATCACCAGACGAACCTGTCGCTGTTGTTTCTAATGCAACAAACGCAAATCAAGAAGTATTAGAAAGCTCTTTAAGAAATCTACACGAGGATATAATTAAGTCTAATATTTCGCCACCAGCAATAATCTGCATTGGCAAATCCGTATTAATGAGGCAGGTTTTGAATTGGCAACATTTTATCAATGGAGGGAGTCCCACGAACGTTGATCCTCTCAACAGAAACCTTTTAACAAAAGTATCTTGAACGATGTCAAACGGCCTCGTAATCTCCGCACCACAATCTGGTAGCGGCAAAACAATCATAACACTTGGAATTTTACGAGCTCTGAAAAATAGGGGTATTCCAATCTCATCTGCCAAATCAGGGCCAGATTACATTGATCCAGGTTTTCATACCTTTTCTTCGGGCTCAGAATGCCACAATTTAGACGCTTGGGCGATGGGTGAAGCGAGACTCAGGAATATTGTTTCAAGGAAAGATAACTTAATTATTGAAGGCGCTATGGGATTATTTGATGGTGCTCCACCAAATGCTAAGGGTTCAACAGCACATCTCGCCAAGTTATTAAATTTTCCTATTGTCTTAATTATCGACTCCTCAAGGACTGGACAATCCATTGCTGCTTTAGCAAAGGGATTCTTAACTTATGATAAAGATCTTTTAATTAACGGCATAATTTTAAATAACGTCGGATCTACTAATCACGAAAATATTTTACGGCATTCATTATCACAGTTCGATTGTCCTATTATTGGATCAGTTTATAAGAGCCCAGAATTATCGCTACCGTCTAGACATTTAGGATTGGTACAAGCGGCAGAAAATCAAAACTTAAATCAATTTATTAACAATGCTGCGAGAATAATTGAAAACTCAGTTGACCTGGATACTTTACTTAGAATTGGCGCAAAAGTGCCAAATTTTAAATCATCATGGCAATTGCAACCCCCAGCGCAAAGAATTGCAATAGCCTCGGATGCGGCATTTTCATTTACTTACCCACATATAATCGAAGATTGGAAGCGCAATGGAGCGGAAATTAAAACTTTTTCACCTTTATCTGATCAGGGCCCTGAAGACTGTGACTTGGTATTTTTACCTGGTGGTTATCCAGAGTTATATGCAGGAAAATTATCAAGTTCAGAAAATTTCATAGGAAAAATGAAGGCAGCCCCAAAAGTTTACGGAGAGTGTGGCGGTTACATGGTAATGGGAAATGGATTAATAGATGATCAAGGCCAGCGTCACAAAATGTTAGGACTACTTGATTTAGAAACTAGCTTCCAAAATAAAAAACTCCATCTCGGTTATAAAAATGTGATTGGAAAAGCAGGACCATTCATTGGATCTCACGCCGCTCATGAATTTCATTACGCAAATACAACAAAAGCAAATGGCCAAACCCTTTTCTCTGTTGGCAATTCAAAGGGAGAGAAACAGCCTGACGCTGGCTTATTTACCGACAAAGCATCTGGTTCATTTCTTCATGTTATTGACAAACGCTGATAAAAGTTGAGTGTGGCAGATAAAACGGATTACCGATGAGCAGTGAATCTCAAGCAAAACGTAATGTTTTGGTATTAGCCATGGCCAATGCATTTCTCGGAGCACAACTCCCAATGATGTTTATAATTGGCGGCTTAGCCGGGCAGTCATTAACTACTAACATCTGTTGGGCAACTTTACCTATATCTTTTATTGTCTTTGGCGCGATGACCACTGCACCATGGTTGAGTCAGTTTATGCAAAATTATGGGCGAAGAGCAGGTTTTTTTCTCGGTGCGGCGGCTGGAGTATTAGGAGCTATTATTTGCGCAATAGCAATGTACCAAGGCAATTTTACAATTTTATTAATTGGATCTTATCTAACAGGTATCTTTCAGTCTTCTCTTGGTTTTTATAGATTTGCAGCAGCTGACATGGCTTCTGAAGATTTTCGAGCGAAAGCAATTTCCTACACCATGGCAGGAGGATTAGTTTCAGCAATTATTGGCCCTCAATTGGTAAAGCTTACGACAGATTTCTTCACCGTTCCATTTTTAGGGGTATATGTGACCATTATATTTATAAACTTATTTGGATCATTACTCTTTTTGTTCATAGATATTCCAACCCCAAAAGCTGAACAGTATGATAAGATTTCTTCGCGATCACGTTTGCAATTGCTTAGTACTCCAAGAATATTCATTCCTATAATTATAGCAATGGTTTCCTACTCCCTAATGACATTAGTTATGACATCCACTCCGTTAGCTGTGGTTGGTTGCGGATATTCACAGGGCAATGCGGCCGATATCGTTAGCGCACATGTATTAGCAATGTTTGTTCCATCATTCTTTACTGGCCATTTAATAAACAGGTTTGGAAATATTAGAATTATCTCAATTGGGCTATTACTCCTTATGTTAGCCGGAATAATAAATCTATCAGGAGTAGCATTAGCAAACTTTTTTGTAGGCCTTGTCTTGATAGGTATTGGTTGGAACTTTGGGTTTATTGGGGCAACTACCATGTTATCAAACGCTCATTCAGCAACTGAACGAGGCAAGGTACAAGGCATCAATGACTTATTTGTTTATGGATCGGTAACATTTGCATCAATTGCCTCTGGAGCTTTGATGAATTGTTCCGCTAGCACCACGGAGCAAGGTTGGACGGCTGTTAATTTAGCAATGGCACCCTTTTTAATATTAGCCTTCATCGCGGTGCTTTGGCTTATAAAGAATAAAAACTCTAGTATGAATTTAAAAGCGTAAGTCTTAATAATCGTATTTTTTTTCTAAACTCCGATGATTGAAGTTCTCCCGAAAGAACCAGCTGGGGTTTTTTCATTATTTTTCTTAAAACTATTGGGGCCATCCATCCTAATCTAAAGCCCGCTACTGTGCGTCGATCTAAAGTGTTATTGCGTGCGCAATCAATCTCCGCGGTAGCCTTTTTAGCTAAATTATATAGCGCGTCATTGCTGAGGTCAGGCAACGGATTCCGTCCTAATTCTAGCAACTTGGGGACAGCCAGAAGATAAAATGCCATACCTACCCCACGGCCATAAGATGTAATTGATACATCTGATCCAAGACAGGATTTTAGTAAATTTGAAGATGTGTATTCTATATAATTCCACAAATCTAATTCATTTTGATGATGATTAGAATTGATATCCCAAATTCGTGCACGAACTGTTTCTTTTAATAATCTGATACCAATTTTGTTATTTACCAAATGCCCTTTCAAGGCATGAGCAATTGGGTGGTCAACGACAGCCTCGCCTCCTTCAAAAGAACTTAAGAGATCAAGCCACCACTGCAACCGCATTTCAGCTATTAGCCTATCGGAAGTTATCCATGGTATTCTACTTATCTCAATATTTAAGGCATAAATCGGAAACATAATTTTTTTTAACTGACTGTCGCAGGTCATTATCGCCAGGTATTTATCAGGATCATATTCTGATACTTGTTTAATACAGTGATTTAAACTCAAAGTGACTGAGCTCCATCACGAACTAACTTCCATTGTATTGCATCTAATAAGGCTTCAAACGAAGCATCAACAATATTAGCTGAGACACCAACTGTAGACCATCGCTTTCCTTGCCCATCTTCACAATCAATTATTACTCTGGTAACTGCCTCTGTACCGCCATCGGTAATTCTGACTTTAAAATCTACTAATTTCATATCATCAATATATTTTTGATAAGGACCTAAATCTTTAGCTAATGCCATGGATAGCGCATTAATTGGACCACGATCTGACCCAAAACTATCCATGCTTTCAGAAACTGACAAAACTTTTTTATTATTAATTTGGGTGACAACTACTGCCTCAGAAATTGAAACCATTTTATTATGTTTGTTTTTCCTTCGCTCAACAGTCACCTTATATCTCTTTACGTCAAAATAATCTGGCATCTCTCCTAGATGCTTTCTCGCTAAAAGCTCAAAAGAAGCCTGAGCACTATCATATGCATAACCATTTTCTTCGCGTGATTTAATATCATTTAATATTTCTATAAGCTTTGGTTCTTTATCCGTGACTATAATACCAGCTTCTTTGAGTCTCAGCCTGAGATTAGATTGTCCGGCCTGATTAGACATTGGTATAACGCGCTGATTCCCAACCAGAATTGGATCAATATGTTCGTAAGTTTCGGGTGCCTTTAAAATTGCGCTCGCATGTAAACCTGCCTTATGTGCAAAAGCGCTTGCACCAACATACGCTGATTGTTTTTGAGGGACTCTATTTAACACGTCATCTAAGGTTCTAGAAATTGCTGTTAATTTTTTCAGCTTATCAACACTTACATTTAATTTAAAGTTACTTTTAAAAGGCTCCTTCAATAACAATGTAGGGATAATACTGATTAAATTTGCATTACCACATCTTTCTCCAAGACCATTCAAGGTGCCCTGGATCTGCCGCGCTCCCGCTAAAATAGCTGCTAGACTATTGGCTACTGCATGTTCAGTATCATTATGAGAATGAATCCCGATATGAGAACCTGGTATACCATAAGCAATTACAGCCTTAGTTACTAATGTAACTGTATCTGGTAATGTACCACCATTAGTGTCACACAACACAACCCACCGAGCACCTGCTTCATAAGCAGTTTTTGCGACGGTCAAAGCATATTCTGAATTATCCATATACCCATCAAAAAAATGCTCACAATCAAATATTGCTTCTTTTCCTTTTGAAACTAAATATTCGATACTTTCGCGTACGTTTGCTAAATTTTCCTCTAAGCTTACACCAAGAGCTTTTCTGACGTGAAAATCATGAGATTTGCCAACCAGACAAACAGCATCTGTATTTGCATTGATAACCGCAGAAAGCACATCGTCATTTTCAACCGAAAAACCCGTCCGTTTGGTCATTCCAAAAGCTGTGAAAGTTGCGTTTGTTTTTGGCGGAATTTTAAAAAATTCATTATCGGTAGGGTTTGCGCCAGGCCATCCACCTTCAATATAGTCGACCCCTAACTCATCTAAAGCTTCCGTAAGTCTCATTTTGTCACTTGAACTAAAGTCAACTCCTTGCGTTTGCTGCCCATCTCGCAAGGTTGTATCAAAAAGATATATTTGCTCAATCATTTAAGTGCCTCTAACTTTTTATAATCAAAATTATCTGTTAACTCCCAGGTTATCCCCTCTTTTGTATCATTAATTTGCAAACCTGATCTAACGAAACCATCTCTTAATTCGTCCGCTCTTACGTAATCCTTTCGTAATCTTGCCTCATCTCTCTCCTTAAGTAGATTATCTATCAATGTGGTTATTTTTTGTGGAATTCTTTTCCTCATGCCAATGTCAGAACCTGAGTAAAATAGCCCTAAAAACAGTCCAGAAGCTTTTAAGCAAGATAAGTTGCCTGTTTTGGCCAACTTGTGCATTTCTGTTAAAGCTAAAGGCGTATTTAAATCGTCAGCAATCGCATTAATAACATTAGGACTAACCTCTCCTGTTTCAGATTTTTCAATCAAATCTATCCACTTTCTATATAACCGATGGTTTTCCGATAATTTATTTTTTGTCCAGTCAAGTGGTTTTCGATAATGAGTATTTAAATACATTAGTCTTATAGCACCACCTGGTACGCCATCATTCATTAATTCTTTTGGTGAAAAATAATTTCCAAGGGATTTTGACATTTTTTTTCCATCAATTTGAAGCATTTCATTATGCATCCATACCTGCGCAAAATCCTCTTCAGAACTTAAGCAACAACTTTGAGCTTTCTCATTCTCGTGATGAGGAAAAGCTAAATCTAAACCACCACCATGAATATCAAATTTTTCACCAAAAATCTCACGACTCATGGCAGAACATTCTATATGCCAACCAGGTCGCCCAAAACCCCAAGGACTTTTCCAACCCGGTTCTTTATCCTTCGAAGGTTTCCATAACACAAAATCCATAGGATTTTTTTTGTAAGGAGCGATCTCAACTCTAGCTCCGGCAATCATATCATCCAAACTTCTACGTGACAAAGTTCCATAATTTTTATATTTTGACACATCAAAAAGGACATGATTTTTAGATTCATATGCGTAATCGATCCCTATCAACTCTTCAATCATAGCAATCATAGGATTGATATACTCAGTAGCTCTTGGCTTAAACGTAGGTTCCAAATTTCCTAGAGCAGCCATATCCTCGACGAACCATTTTATAGTTTCATTGGTTATCTCATTAATAGTTCGACCACTCTTAATTACACTCGCATTAATTTTATCATCGACGTCCGTAAAGTTTCGCGCATAACTTACTGAATCTTTCCCATATTTATATCTCAACAACCGAAACAACATGTCGAAAACGATGACCGGGCGAGCATTACCTATATGCGCCCGCTCGTAGACCGTAGGGCCACAAACATACATCTTTACATCACTAGGATCTAAAGGATTAAAAATATTTTTTTCCTTAGACTGTGAATTGAATAATTTTATATCAAACATCGTCAACACCACAAATTAGCTATGAGGTGGACTATCAGATAATTAAATAATTTAAAATAAAAGAAAAGCCCACTTAATTTTTTAGCAGGTTATAATAATACAAATAGTTATTTTTTCTTTTTCCATACCTCTCCCGTATATTGAATAATCTAAAATGACAAGCTTACCCAATATCAGATCTTAAAAGATACAATTAATAATAATAAATTATTATTTAAATCACTTGTTTTTAAAAGTAATAATTGCAAATAGATAACCAACAAACTCTAAAGGATTTTCTAATGTCTCCCTCTGCATCAGATAGGATAAAAAACATAACAATTAACGGTAGTGATGGATGGGAGGTCTTTAACAAGGCACGTAGAATGATTTCCAATGGAGAAAAAGTAATAGAACTATCAATTGGGGAACACGATATTAGAACGAGTACCAATATTATAGACTCTATGCACAAAAGCGCTTTAAATGGAAATACTGGGTATGCAGAAATGCAAGGTTTAAAAAAATTACGTGAATTAATAGCAAAGAGAAATCAAGAACGAACGGGTGACAAAACCAACCCAGAAAACATAATAATTACGCCAGGTGGCCAAGCAGGATTATTTGCAACTCATATGGCCACTTGTAACGAGGGTGACAGGGCATTATTCTTAGATCCTTACTACGCAACCTACCCTGGTACAATCCGGAGTGTTGGCGCTAGAGCAATTCCAATTAAAACTCAGTCTAAAAATGGCTTTCAACCCACCTTTGACGAAATCGATTCACAAGCTACTGACGCAAAAACCCTATTGATCAACTCACCAAACAATCCAACGGGTGTGGTTTATTCCAAAGATACCTTCAATTCAATTGCCAAGGCTGTAATCAAACACAAACTCTGGCTAATATCTGATGAGGTTTATGACTGCCAAATCTGGAATGGGACACACTTAACTCCACGAAGTATTGACGCGATAGCCAATCAAACTCTAGTTATAGGTTCAATGTCAAAGAGTTACGCGATGACTGGATTTCGATGTGGTTGGGTTATTGGGCCTGAATCTATTGTAGAAAATATGGTAAACTTAGCCACCTCAACAACCTACGGGGTGCCGGCATTTATCCAAGACGCGGCATTTTTTGCACTCAATAAAGGATCAGAAATAGAAAAAAAAGTTTCTGAACCATTCTTACGAAGATATGAATCAGCTCAAAGCATTCTTAATGATGCAAAAAATATTAAGTTAATTCCTGGGGACGGAACAATGTACTTGATGCTAGATATTCGAGATACAGGCCTTTCAGGTGAAGAATTCGCAAACTTATTACTTAATGAGAAGAAAATAGCGGTGATGCCCGGTGAAAGCTTTGGCACTGCAGCAGCTGGTCACCTTCGCATAGCGATGACTGTAGCAGATGATATTTTCCAACATTCGTTAGTTGAGATCAAAGAATTTGCCAAAAATTTTTAAAATTTCAAAATAAAGAAGTTAAATTAACTCAAATACGACAATAACGACGTTTTATTTATATACTATTTTTAAATAAATGGTACTTCATGCAAATAAGAATGTTCTAAATCAATAATTATGTATGAGAAGAAACATGTTAGAAAGTCGTTCACGAAGAAGTGGTGGTAGATCCGCAAGAAAAGCATTACGGGCAGCTCCATTAGCGAAGGAAATAAGACCAATTAAACCTGGTATGGAGAGTAGTACTTATCAACCTCTTGATGAAAAAGGTATGAATAAGATTCACAATGCAGCCTTAGATGCTTTGGAACAAATAGGTTTTGGGGAAGCGCCCGACAGTGGGAAAAAGATACTAACCGATGCAGGTGCTATATTAGGAGATGATGGCAGAATTCGATTTCCTCGCTCTTTGGTAGAAGATATGATCGCAAAGGCTGCTAAAGAAATTACACTTTTTGGACGATCAACTGAACATGATATGCATATTGGTGGTGATCGAGTGTATTTTGGTACGGCTGGGGCCGCTGTACATATGGTTGACGTCGAAAAGAATGAATATAGAGAATGTTATGTACAAGATTTATTTGATGCAGCAAAAATTGTTAATGAACTTGATAATGTGCATTTTTTACAAAGACCAATGGTTTGCCGTGATATCGCAGATAACTATGAGATGGACTTAAATACAGTTTATGCTTGCACAAAAGGGACCACCAAGCACGTTGGGGCTAGCTTCACAGAGCCAGGTTTTGTAAAAGGTATTTTTGAATTGCTACATGAAATCGCTGGAGGTGAAGCAAACTGGAGGGCCCGACCGTTTGTTTCAAATTCAAATTGTTTTGTCGTTCCCCCCATGAAATTCGCAGTTGAAAGCTGTCAAGTTATGGAAGAGTGCGTTCGTGGTGGCATGCCCGTTTTATTGTTATCTGCCGGTCAGGCTGGCGCAACAGCGCCTGCTCCTATTGCTGGAGCTATAGTTCAAGCAGTAGCTGAATGTCTCGCCGGTTTAGTATATGTTAATGCTATGATACCAGGACATCCTGCAATTTTTGGAACATGGCCATTTGTATCGGATTTAAGGACTGGTGCAATGTCTGGTGGCTCAGGTGAACAAGCTCTTCTTACTGCCGGTTGTTCTCAGATGCATAAATATTATGGATTGCCTGGTGGAGCAGCAGCTGGGATTGCTGATGCAAAAATGCCTGATTATCAAGCAGGCTACGAACAAATGTGTTCAAATGTTATGGCTGGATTGACAGGCCTAAATCTAGTTTACGAAAGCGTTGGTATGCACGCCTCATTATTAGGCTTTTGCTTGGAAAGTTTGATACTTGGAGACGATATGTTAGGACAAGCGCAGCGTTGTGTTCGTGGCATTGAGGTAAATGATGACACAACATCTTTGGAAATAATTAAACAAACATGTTTAGATGGACCGGGACATTATTTAGGATCGGACCAAACACTGTCTCTTATGCAAACAGAGTACGTATATCCAAATCTAGGTGATAGAACCTCTCCTAAAGAATGGTTGGAAATTGGTAAACCTGATCTTATTAAGAATGCAATAAAGAAGAAAAATGAAATTTTAAGCAAGCCGTCTATTGCAGAATTTAATCCAGAATTAGACGCAGCAATAAGGAAAAAGTTTAAGATTCATTTAAAATAATCTTTCATTAGTTTATAAATTTCTATTTTTTGAATCTGTAATTTTACAGCTAGAAAAATAGAATAAGCAACATTATATGGTATGTATAGATCACGAATTGTTAAGAGAAATTAATTAAAATGATTGAACATAGTTCAGAAATTATTCAAATAATTTTTGCTGATATAATCCTTTCTGGTGATAACGCATTAGTAATTGGCATGGCCGCAGCCGGCTTGTCTCCAATAATGAGGCGACGCGCTATATTGTTGGGAATGGGATTGGCAGCTGGATTAAGAATATTTTTTGCCGCCATTGCCAGTTATCTCCTTGCAATACCAGGGATATTATTCATTGGAGGATGTTTATTGGCCTTTGTTTGTTATCGATTTTTTAAAGAATTGAGACATCATAATGCCAAATCATCAAATGATAAAATAGCCAAAATCGAAGTATCTGGAAGCGAGAGATCGCAATTACTAAAAGCATTAACAACTATAACAATCGCTGACGTTTCCATGTCAATTGACAATGTAGTGGCTGTAGCGGCAATCGCCCGGGAAAATACTTCTCTGTTGATTTTTGGTTTAGTCGTAGCAATAGCTTTCATGGCATTTTTTGCAACAATGATAATGAGGTTAATGACTCGATATAGCTGGTTGAGTTGGCTTGGTCTATTATTCCTAATTTATCTAACTTACAAGATGTTGCATGACGGATTACCAGAGATAATATTACTTCTAACTTAATGATCAATCTCTTAGAGGTAAGGCCAAAAACCTTTGGGTATTATTTCTTCTGATAAGTAAAAGAATAGAGGACTTTTCTTTTTCCCTTACTATTTCTAAAATGTCATTAAATTCACTAAGGTTTTTAACTTCCTGCTGTCCCGCTTCCACAATGACGTCTCCTGCCAAAATTCCTTTTTCAGATGCTAAACTTTCAGGGATGACAGACTGAATGAGAACACCTTCTATCTCGGAAGTTAACTCTAACTTCTCTTTCCACTCATCTGTAAGGTCAGTAACAGTCATGCCACTCAGCTCTAATTCGCCAAGTTCTTTTTCATCAATTGAATCTGAAGTCCCGTTCGAAGCCAAATCAGCCTCAACTTGCTCTCTATGACCCAATGTAACCAACACGCCAATTTCTTCTCCATCTCGAATAATCTTAACTTCAACTACTTTTCCTACATCTGTGGCACCAACAATCTTAACAAGAGCTCTTGTGTCTTTGATTGGCTGCTCATCGAAAGAAACAATCACGTCCCCAACTCTGATACCCGCGACCTTGGCAGGTCCATCAGGAATATTCGTCACCAAAGCCCCTTCCTTACCCTTTAGCTCTTTTGCGTCAGCAATTTCTTGAGTAATATCTTGGATACTTACTCCTAACCAACCTCTTCGGGTAGCACCGTAAATCTCCAACTGGTAGACGACCTTACTGACAACGTTTGAAGCCATGGCAAATCCAATTCCAATAGAACCTCCATTTGGACTTATAATGGCTGTATTTACTCCTAGCACTTCACCGTCCATATTAAACAAAGGCCCACCAGAATTTCCTCTGTTTATAGCTGCATCAGTTTGAATAAAGTCATCATAATTTCCTCTTAATGCTCTATTTCGTGCAGATATTATTCCTGCTGAAACTGAAAAGCCCTGACCAAGTGGATTACCGATTGCCATAACCCAATCTCCAACTCGAGCTAAATCACTATCTCCAAATTTAACAAAAGATAATGGTTTGTCATAATCAACTTTTAAAAGAGCAATATCAGTTTTAGGATCAGAACCCACCAGAGTTGCCTTAAGTTCTTCTCCACTAAGTAACTCAATTAAAATCTCATCTGCTTGCTCAATAACATGATTATTTGTCACAACTAATCCAGTTTCTGAAATTATAAAACCAGAACCTAATGCTGAAGTACGTCTTTTCCGCGGCATACCATTTGAGCCATTTTGGTTCGGCAAGTTACGAAACAAGTCTTCAAGAGGTGAGCCTTTGGGAATTTGAGGTAATAAATTTTCAGAATTCTCAATTACGGTAGTAGTCGTAATATTGACAACAGCAGGGCTAATCTCTTCGACTAAATCCGCGAAGCTTTCATAGGAATTTCTTGCATGGACAGGAGAAACATTAATCAAGAAAAACAAACAACAAAAAAACGAAAATAACAGCAACCATACATGTGCACTATTATTATAAGTCTTAACTGATGAATTATATGACATTTTTTTAACCCTCTTAATTTTGAAGCACTTCATTATAGGTATCAAAAGGTAAATTACTTAAATTAAGAAATATTTTGAAATCCATACAATGATCACTCCAACAGCCACAATTATTAGACCGATCTGCCGCCTAGCAGAGATATCGAGCTTACTTAACCAATTAACTAATTCTTCAAATCTAGACGGAGCTAACGCCAATACTAATCCTTCAAGAACCGCAACACATCCTAAAATGGTAACAATATCTGAAACCACTATTATTCGTCCGTCTTCATGTCAGACTTCAGATAATCAAAGAACTCACTATCTGGTGAAATAACCATAGTAGAATTTGAACCTTGCAAAGATTTCTCATAAGCAGTCAGAGATCTATAAAATGCAAAAAATTCTGGATCTCTTCCAAACGCTTCTGCAAAAATTGCATTTCTTTCTGCGTCTGCTTCACCTCTGACAATATCTGCGTTCTTTTGAGCTTCAGAGACAGTTTCAACGACTGTTCTGTCAGCAAGAGCTGTGACTCTCTTTGCTGCTTCGTTACCACGAGCTATCTCGTCAGCAGCTTCTCTTTCCCGCTCAGCTCTCATTCTAGCAAAAGTTGCGGTAAGATTTTCAATTGGTAAATCTGCTCTCTTTATACGCACATCAATTATGTCAACTCCTAATGCTGAAGCTTTCTCTTTTGCTGCATCACGTATCGAGTTCATCAAATTTACACGATCTACAGATAATAAAGCACTGGATTTCACTTCACCTAATGTTGTTCTCAACTCCGCATTTAAAATTTGCTCTAAACGTGACGCTGCAGCGCTAGCGCCACCAGATCCAACCGCTTTTCTAAAAGCCTTTACATCCATGATACGCCATCTAGCAAAGGCGTCTACATCAAAACGCCTATTGTCTTTCATCGTAACTTCTAAAGGTAATGTATCCAGAGGCAAGATCCTATCATCATATTTTACGACCGTCTGAATAAATGGAATTTTAACCGCCAAACCTGGTTTTTCAATTATATTTCTTACCTCTCCAAATTGTAAAACAAGAGCTTTTTCCCGCTCATCAACAGTAAACAGGGCTGACATGGCCACAAAAATAATTGCTGCTAAAACAGTAAATAAAAAATAAGTACGGCTCATTAATTTGACCCCTTCTTCTTAGTAAGTTCATTTATTGGCAAATAAGGTAAAACACCTTGACCATTTGTTCCTTGATCAATCATTATTTTATCAACATCACTAAAAACCTTTTCCATAGTTTCAAGATAAAGTCGCTTTCTTGTCACTTCAGGTGCTTTAGCGTATTCCGCATAGACTGCTTTGAATCTTGAAGCTTCACCAACAGCTTCATTGACCACTTGAGCCCTGTATCCTTCCGCCTGTTCTAACAATTGAGCTGCTTCACCTCTAGCTTCAGCCACTACCCGATTTGAATATGCATCAGCTTGCTTTTCTAAGGTATCGCGCGTTTGCTCTGCAGCCTGAACATCTTTAAACGCCTTTGCCACATCACCTGGAGGATCAGCTTTATCCAAGTTAACTCGGACGATATTCACGCCACTTTCATAACTATCAAGAGTACGTTGGATAAGGTCTTCCAATTCCTGCTCGATCTTGCCTTTGCCTGTCGTCAGGATAGGGGTTAAATTAGTACGTGCCACAATTTCTCGCATCACAGATTCTGAGACAGCCCTAATCGTTTCTTGAGCCTCTGCGATATTAAAAAGAAATTTTTGAGCATCAGTTATGTTCCAAACTACCTGAAAATCAATATCTACAATATTTTCATCTCGGGTGAGCATCAAACCTTGATCCGAGCGGCCCGATCTACCAACCCCAATCTCTTCGGTTATTTCCTTGGTCACAGGCACAATTTCTTTGGTGACAATCGGCCAAGGAGCAAAATTCAATCCCTCCTCTCCTGTTTCAAGATACTGACCAAATAATAGCTCTACTGATTGCTCCGATGTATCCACTCGGTAAAAAGAAGTAAAAACCCACAAAACAGCAAGGGCAATTAATCCAAAGAAAATTGGCCTCTTTCCCATTTTTATTGGCGATCCACCTCTGTTTCCACCGCCTCCAGATTTTCCAGATTTACCACCCATCAAAACACGCAATTGTTCCTGACCTTTTCTAACAATCTCATCTAATTCTGGTGGCATTTGATTGCCGCTTCCATTTTGGTTATCAGGAGAACGTTTACCGTTTCCATTACCATCGCCGTTATTGGAGCCTCCACCGCCCCATGGTCCTTGATTATTGTCTGACATTTATGTTGTCCTTCCTTCAGGCCGAAACTTATAATTACTATTTGGTGTCATTGCACAAAAAATCAAGACACTCTAGACGGTAATTTCATTGTTACTAATTCTTCAGCAGCGGTGGGATGTACCGCAATCGTATTATCAAAATCTTCTTTTCTTGCACCCATCTGTATTGCAACACCAGCTAATTGAATCATTTCCGAAGCCCCAGCCCCAGCAATATGTACGCCTAAAACCTTTTGAGACTCCTGATTAACAAGAATCTTCATTAAAATCTGCTCAGAATTTCCTGATAATACATTGCTCATTGGCCTAAATTTAGCCACAAAAACTTCTACAGGCCCTTTTGTTTTTGCCTCATCTTCGGTTAAACCGACCGTACCAATCTCAGGTTGAGTAAAAATAGCCGTTGGAATAGAAGAATGGATTGCCTCCGTTGGCTTACCCTCAAAAACAGTCCTTACGAATGCCGCACCCTCTCGGATTGCAACAGGAGTGAGGTTTGCTCTATTTGTAACATCTCCTACAGCGAAAATAGAGGGGATCGCAGTTTGACTATATTCATTTACCAAGACCTCCCCAACTTCTCCTAGCGTCAATCCTAGTTTCTCCAAACCTAAATCCTTTGTAGCTGGAGTTCGACCTGTAGCACTCAAAACAAGATCAACAGTTACGGAAGTGCCATCGGAAATAGTAACCAAAAAACCAGCTTCGGTTTTACTAATTTTCTTAACTTCTTTGTTAAACTGCAAATCGATGCCTCGAGCCATCATCGCCTGGGCGACATGATTAGTCACCTCAGAATCAAATCCTCTAAGGATAGAGCGCCCTCGATATAATTGTAAAACTTTAGTTCCCAACCCATTCAAAATACTTGCAAATTCACATGCAATGTATCCACCACCAATAATTAAAATTCTCTCAGGCAGAACTTTCAAATCGAACACTTCATTCGAACTGATACAGTACTGAGAACCATCATAATTTGGTATAGATGGATATCCCCCAACTGCAATGAGAATATTTCGCGCACTAAATGTCTCACCAGAGTTTAATTGAACTGTGTGTTTAGTTTTTACCTCACCTCGCGTGTTAAATACTTTGACACCCGCTTTTACCAAATTGTTATGATATATTTTTTCTAAACGTGATATTTCTATATCTTTGGATTTGATTAATTTTTCCCAATTAAAGGTCAAATCAGAAATATTCCAACCAAAACTAGAAGAGGTTTCAAAAGATTTTGAAAAATCACTCGCATAATATAGTAATTTTTTTGGGACACAGCCACGAATAACACATGTTCCTCCCATTCTGTATTCCTCGCAAAGTCCAACTTTAAAACCTAATTCACTTGTTAATCGCGCAGCTCTGACCCCTCCAGATCCCCCACCAATCACAAATAAGTCAAAATCAAATTCCATAAATTACTTACCCTCGATCATAGATTTAATAAAACTCATTTCATCTAAATCTATCTTGTAAGAAACACTAGCTTTTGTTTTATTTGAATACACGTCCACTACTCCATTACTTTTCCCCACAAAAACTTCATCACATAAGCCAATAAATATACCATGTTCAACTACACCAGGTAAGTTATTAATATTTAATGCTAAATCTTCCACTTTATTCATTCTACTCAGTTTGTAGTCTAAGATATAGTGACCTTCGTCAGTAAGAAAAACCTCATTGAACTTTTTTCGCAAAACACCTTTTGGTTTTTCATAACCAAGTGAAGTCAGAAGTTGCGATAAATTTCTCTCAATCGTTTCAACTCCAAATGGTACAATTTCAATTGGCAATGGGAATTTTCCCAGGGTATTTACTCGCTTGGCTTCATCGGCAATAACGATCATTTTGGAGCTAGCAGCTGCTACAATTTTTTCTTGTAATAACGCTCCTCCTCCGCCCTTTATCAAATTTAATTGATCATCAAATTCATCTGCCCCATCAACTGTTAAATCGATGCCATTGATCTCTTTCAAAGATACAACCTTTATACCTAAGGACTCTGCCAAACTCTTAGTTTGAGTTGATGTCGATGTTGCCAAAATCTGCAAACCATCTTTTCGTACTAACTCCGCTAAAAAGACTATAAACCAAGATGCTGTTGACCCAGTTCCCAATCCAACTCTCATACCATTTTTTATAGATCCCAAGGCATGTTTAGCGGAAATATATTTAGCTTTTTCACTATTACTAAAATCAAACGACATATTTGTTTTCTCCCAACATTCATATACCCAAATAAATATGAGAGAGCGAGAAAAATTTCTGACTAACATAATTATAAATTTTTAATTTCTTAAAAAATCAATTTTAGGTCGTTTTTATTTAGTTTTAGAGAACTTTTTGAGTTTAGATCATTAAAAGTTTAGGAGATAATTAATGTTTCAATCGGTTTTTGATATTTTCAAAATTGGATTAGGTCCATCTAGCTCTCACACTATTGGTCCATTATTAGCTGCTAGCAACTTTTTAGATATTATTGATAAAAGTATGTTCAAACCATACGCTGTTAGAGTCTCGCTACACGGCTCTTTAGCATATACAGGCATAGGTCACGGAACAGATAAAGCGATCATATTGGGTTTATCAAAATTTAAACTCTCTGAATACAACGAGACACTTGTAAACAATATTATATCGTCAGTTACCAAAACAAAGTTAATTAAATTTTCAGACACAGAATATTTAAAATTCGCCCCTCAAAGAGATATTATTTTTGATTATAAAAAAAAGCTTAACGCTCATCCCAATGGGATGATTTTTTCTGCACTTGATGCTCAAAATGATGTTTTACTTTCTCAGACATATTTCTCGATTGGCGGAGGAACGATTGTTACAGAATCTGAACTTGATCATCACAAGAATGAATATGACACTGGTAATTATCCATATCCGTTCAAGAATGCAGATGAAATGCTTTCAATGGCCAGTATTAGTGGTAAGACAATCGCCGAGATGAAGCTAGAAAATGAATTAATTTTAGATAAACAAAACGTAATAATTGGCAAATTATTCAATATTGCTGACACCATGAATAATGTAATTGATCGTGGAATGTCAAAAGATGGAACCTTACCAGGCGGACTAAATGTAAGAAGGCGCTCGAAAAATATTTATGACAGTTTGAATGCTGACAGGAAAAATAACCTTCAGGCACCACATATAATAAATGATTGGATATCAGTTTACGCCATGGCAGTTAATGAAGAAAATGCAAGCGGAGGCCAAGTCGTCACTGCCCCAACAAATGGGGCAGCTGGAATTATCCCAGCAACATTACGCTATTATTTAGATTTTGTACCAGATGCATCAAGAACTCGAATACCAGAGTTTCTCTTAACTTGCTCCGCAATTGGTGGAATTATCAAACATAACGCCTCAATCTCTGGGGCAGAATGTGGCTGTCAAGCCGAAGTAGGGTCTGCCTCTGCGATGGCGGCAGCGGGACTTTGTGCGCTATTAGGAGGGACCCCAGCCCAGGTTGAAAACGCCGCCGAAATTGCACTCGAACATCACCTTGGTATGACATGTGATCCAATCAAAGGTTTAGTTCAAATACCATGCATTGAAAGAAATGGTCTAGGCGCAATTAAGGCGATTGCTGCAGCATCTCTTTCAATGCGAGGTGATGGTAATCATATAGTCTCTCTAGATAGCTGTGTGGAGACTATGAGGCAGACAGGTATTGATATGAATATGAAATACAAGGAAACAGCCTTGGGCGGACTTGCAGTTAATGTTCCAAATTGTTAAAGAAAGCTCAATTTTGCCTAATTTTTAACCTTTTTGCTTAATTTTTAATCATTTTTGAAAAAAATAAGCTATTTTGACAATTAAATTTATTTTGGTGTGGCTAATACTTAGCAAGTAATAAACTAGAAATGTATAGAAAGGTGAGATCAATGAAAAAAATTGAAGCTATAATAAAGCCATTCAAATTAGATGAAGTTAAGGATGCCCTTCAAGATATTGGCATACAAGGACTCAGTGTAATTGAAGTTAAGGGTTTTGGGCGACAAAAAGGCCATACAGAACTTTACCGCGGCGCAGAATATGTTGTTGATTTTTTGCCAAAGGTGAAAATAGAGCTGGTTCTCCCTGATATCCAAACAGAAGATGCCATAAATGCGATAATGGAAGCTGCAAAAACAGATAAGATTGGAGATGGAAAAATCTTCGTTTCAAATATAGAGCAGGCAATTCGTATTCGAACAGGCGAAACTGACGACGATGCCATTTAAGATAAAAAGACAGTAGGAGTTAAAAGATGAGCGACAATAGAAATGTTTTAAAGATGATAGAAGATGAAGACGCTGAATATGTCGACATTAGATTTACAGATCCCCGAGGTAAATTACAACATGTCACGGTTATGGCTGACCAGGTTGACGAAGATTTCTTGGAAGAAGGCTTTATGTTTGATGGATCTTCAATCTCGGGTTGGAAGTCAATAGATCAATCTGATATGAAACTAATGCCCGACAGCAATACATGCTATGTAGATCCTTTCTATGCTGAAAAAACATTAGCAATTCACTGTTCTGTAGTCGAGCCCGACACTGGCGAAGCTTACGATCGAGATCCAAGAGGAACCGCACAAAAAGCGGAAGCTTACTTAATAGCCTCTGGCATAGGTGATCAGTCATTTTTTGGACCTGAAGCAGAATTTTTCTTATTTGATGACGTTCGATTTTCCAACACAGCTAATAAAGTGTCATATGAAATCGATGCTGCAGATGCCTCTTGGAACACTGACACTGAGTATGAGATGGGGAATATGGGGCACAGACCAGGTCTAAAAGGCGGATACTTCCCCGTGAATCCTACAGACGCTGCACAGGATATTCGCTCCGAAATGCTTTCTACCATGAAGCGTATGGGTATGAAGGTAGACAAACATCATCATGAGGTTGCCTCTTGTCAACATGAATTAGGCTTAATTTTTGGAAGCTTAACCCATCAAGCAGATGAACTTCAAAAATATAAGTACGTCATTCATAACGTTGCCCATGCTTATGGAAAATCAGCAACTTTTATGCCAAAACCAATAGCGGGTGACAACGGAACAGGAATGCACGTTAATATGTCTATCTGGAAAGATGGAAAGCCTCTATTCGCTGGAGATAAATATGCTGACCTATCTCAAGAAGCTATGTATTTTATAGGAGGCATACTAAAGCATGCCAAAGCTCTTAATGCATTCACCAACCCTGCGACTAATAGCTACAAAAGACTAATACCAGGATTTGAAGCTCCAGTTCTCCGAGCTTATTCTGCTAGAAATCGCTCCGGTTGCATCAGAATTCCTTGGGCGGAATCTCCAAAGGCAAAACGAATTGAAGCTCGCTTCCCCGACCCTGCAGCCAATCCATACTTATGTTTTGCCGCACTGCTAATGGCTGGATTAGATGGAATAAAGAACAAAATTGATCCAGGAGAGGCATCAGATAAAGATTTGTATGACCTGCCTCCGGAGGAACTATCAGATATTCCAACTGTATGCGGTAGCCTTAGGGAAGCTTTAGAAGAACTTCAACAAGATATGGAATTTTTGCTTGCTGGTGATGTTTTTACAAAATCTCAAATAGAAGGTTATATTGAACTGAAAATGGAAGAAGTAACAAAATATGAACACACACCACATCCCGTTGAATTTGGAATGTATTATAGTTGTTAAGAATTAATCTGGCTCAAAACCTAAACCCTTAGGTTTTGAGCAATCAATTATTTGTAAAAAACTTCTTTTAAATCATAAAAATGCTCAAATTTAGAAATTCCTTAAGGTAAAAAGGCTCAATGGCGCCTTGACCCATCCCACAAAATGTCGCAAATTGACATATGCTGTCGCGTCGGTTAAGGCCGACGGTTGTATTATTATTAAATAAGTCTGCATAAGAGGGAGAAATCTATGCATAAATCAATATTAAGCGCGGCAGTTGTTGCCGGCTCACTCGCTATATCATCAGGAGCATACGCTGCTGACTGTGGCGATATAAGTATGGCTGATATGAATTGGCCATCTGCCACTTTAATGGCAAACGTTGACAAAATTATTCTAGAAGCAGGTTATGGTTGTGAGGTTGAAATGGTCGTTGGAGCAACCACTGTTACCTTCGCGTCAATGAATGAAAAAGGTCAGCCAGATGTAGCAGCAGAGCTATGGATTAACGCGGTTAGAGAACCACTCTTCGCCGCAATGGATGAAGGTAGATTACACTCTGCCCGAGAAATGCCTATTACCGATCTAGGTGAAGGCTGGTGGTTACCACCTTACACAAAAGAAGCACATCCAGAGCTAAAAACAGTCTTGGACATTTTAGAACGTCCAGATTTATTTCCAGATAAGGAAGATCCTTCAAGAGGTGCTTTCATTGGATGCCCAGCGGGCTGGGGATGTCAGCTGTCTAACCAAAGTCTTTTCATTGCCTTTGAAATGGAAGAAAAAGGTTGGAACTTAATTGATCCTGGTTCACAAGCTGGACTGGACGGATCTATCGTAAAAGCCAATGAGCGTGGTGAGAACTGGTTCGGTTATTACTGGGCGCCAACATCAATGATTGGCAAGTATAACCTGCAGTTGATGCCTTTCGGAGTTCCGTTCGCTGGATCTGAAAACTGGGATGGTTGCGTTGCAAAAGGCCCGGAAGCATGTACAGATCCAAAACCCTCTGCGTGGACATAATCTGAAGTTCACACAGTTGTTACCGATCGCTTCAAAAATATGGCTGGCCCAGCCATGGACTACTTCTCCAATCGTATTTGGCCAGGTGGAGTAATGGGAAGTATGCTTGTATTCATGGAAGAAGAGCAAGCTGACGGACCAGACGCAGCTTTGCATTTCATGGAAGCGCATGAAGACCTTTGGATGCAGTGGGTTCCTGCTGACGTAGCTGCGAAAGTAAAAGCGTCACTATAAGCTATAAAACTATAAATTGCCCAGCTATTTGAGTATAGCTGGGCAATTTTTTAATATTTAATATTGGGGTAATTAAGATGAGTTTCTTCGATCGATGTGTTGAATATGACAAGCTTAGCATTTGGAAATTTCCTGCATTAGAAAAAAGCTGTCTGAGGGATGTTAAGAAAGCCACCGATGAGTCTTTTAAATCTTTTTCCAGAGAGTATGGCGAGTTGATGGAGACTATTTTCGATCCACTTTTGTATTTTTTAATCTGGTTCGAAAAACTTCTTAATAATACTCCATGGCCAATAATCGTTTTGATTGTAGGAGGATTAGCATATCTCGGTTCTCGTAGCTGGAAGCTTTCAGCTGGAGCAATGATTTCATTTTTACTTATTGGTTATTTAGGAATGTGGAAGAATACAATGTCGACAGTTGCACTTATTTCAGTCGCCACCTTACTATGTATTGTTTTAGGAATTCCCTTGGGTGTTTGGATGTCACGATCAGAACGGGTTCAAAGAATTATAACACCAATTCTGGACATAATGCAGACTATCCCAATTTTTGTTTATTTGCTGCCAGTTGTTATGTTGTTAGGAATTGGGAAGGTACCTGGCTTAATTGCAGTGTGCGTTTACGCAATGCCCCCAATTATTCGATTAACAAATTTAGGTCTCAGATTAGTTGATAAAGATATTCTAGAAGCTGCGGACTCATTTGGCTCCAATTATCGCCAACGCTTATTTAACGTTCAATTTCCGCTCGCGTTACCAAATATATTTGCGGGAGTTAATCAAACCATAATGATGGCATTAGCAATGGTTGTTATTGCTTCGATGATCGGTGTTAAAGGTTTGGGAATGCCTGTTCTTCAATCAATCCAAAATCAATACCTCGCTTTGGGTCTCATGAATGGCTTAGCAATTGTCGCCTTAGCGATTATTTTTGATCGAGTAAGCCAGCAGTACGGTAAAAGATTACAGCGTCATCGTGAAGGAGGCCATGATGCCTGATATAAAAATACAAATAAAAAATCTCTATAAGATATTTGGAGCAAACGATAAAAAAATGCTCCCTCACATTGAAAGTGGAATGGGGAAAACTGAACTATTGGATCGGCATGCGCATGTACTAGCACTAAGTGATGTAAATATCGATATACCAGCAAAAGGCATTCAAGTAATAATGGGCCTATCAGGCTCAGGTAAGTCGACATTAATAAGACATATAAACAGATTAATCGAACCTACATCAGGACAAATGTTGGTGGATGGTACTGACGTTCTCGGAATGTCAGACAACGAGCTTGAAAACTTTAGAAGATTTAAAGCATCAATGGTTTTTCAAAATTTTGCACTTTTTCCACACAAGACCATTTTAGAAAATGGAATGTATGGGTTAAAGGTACAAGGTGTGAAAGATGAACAAGCCAAACCACAAGCTCAGAAATGGTTAGATAGAGTGGGACTTTCTGGATTTGAAGATCGTTATCCAGCACAATTGTCTGGTGGAATGCAGCAACGGGTAGGCTTAGCTAGAGCTCTATCAACGGACGCAGACATCTTATTAATGGATGAAGCTTTTTCCGCTTTAGACCCACTTATTCGAACAGATATGCAGGACGTATTGCTTGATCTACAGAAAGAGCTTCACAAAACAGTTGTCTTTATCACCCATGATTTAGATGAAGCACTTAGAATCGGAGATAATATTGCCATTCTCAGAGATGGTGAAGTTGTGCAGCAAGGTAATCCTCAGGAAATCATACTCAATCCAGCTGATGAATACGTATCTGACTTTATTCAAGATATTAATAGACCAAGAGTTTTGCAAATTGGTTCTATTGCAGACCCAAAGAATAAATCTAAAGGACCATCTATGGATGCAGAAACTGTCGTAGAGGACGCTCTTCAAGAGGTGATCGCCACTAAAGCAGAAGGTGTGAAAGTCACACAAAATGGAAAATTAATTGGCGCGGCATCTTTGGAACAAATGATCCATGCCATTGCAAGGCCGACAGCCGATAAAAAAGGTATAGAAAGCTACCGATAAGAGATTTTTACGACTTTTCTACGCCATAGGCTTGCATTAAGTTTTCTAATTCTAATTGCTTCTGCTGTAGAATGCTCAGATTTTGAAGGGGAATAATTGTATTGTGTATGCCAAATATCACAGCTTTGGAAACTCGCAATCTAATTAAGCTTTGGAACTCCGATCTCACCCATAACTTGTCATTTTTTGATATACTTCGTCGTGTACTCATTGTCCTTGGTTGATGTAAGTTTGGATCGGAGTATATCAAAGTGTTCACTCTAAACATAGGATGATCAACCCTGATAACATCAAATAACCTTTGTACCCGTCTAGCAAGATCTTCATCATAACTGGGGACAGGTTCATGAATTTTAATTAAGGGTTTACCAATTTTTTCGCTAAGAGACCAACTGGATGGGAAACATAAGCAAGCTGCAGTTAACACATGCTCATCATCTTGTAATTCCATTACACATAAATCGTGTTGAGTTAATCTACCTGCTGTAAGTAGAGGATGATCATTAAAAAGGTTAACTTCAATACCATCTGTTCTTATTAATCCCGATCTAGTTTTTACATATCCTTTAGCTTGAAGGTGCCTAACAATATTAGCCAATAACTCTTCACAAGCTGCCTCGGATCCTGATAAACATTGAAAAACCACATCTTTTTTATTTGAAATTAAATAATCTCGATATGCCATCTGCTCAGGAAACACGTCATCAGAAAACAACCAATCATCGATTTCTAATGGATTAAGTCCGGGAAGTCTTGAGAATTTAGGCTCCATCCAGGCTGCAATCTTAATTTCTTTTTGACAAATTTCTTTATAATTTTTCAAAATCTCACTCTTTAAAAACGACATTAATTGACGCGTATAGAATTGCTTAATCAACTCCCATATCGCAATTTATAAATAAGTAACAGTTGGGGTACAATGAATAAATCTTTTTCACACTCTCGTAAAATCGACCCAACCAAGGGATCATTACTGGCCGATGGTAGCCCAAATAGCAATGATCGAATTGAGATTGGACCTTCTCAACTAGCATTCAATGAATGGGAGAAAGCCAACTTGATTTGCCCCAATTTAACCAAGATGAGAGAATATCGTCATAAACGTCTAACCGAGCATGTCATAGCTCGAAATTTAGCAGGTTTATTAATGTTTGATCCACTAAATATTCGATATGCTACAGATACAACAAATATGCAGTTATGGAATACACATAATCCTTTTCGGGCAGTTTTACTTTGTGCAGACGGTTATATGGTTATCTGGGATTATAAAAATGCCCCTTTCCTAGCTGATCACAATCCGCTGGTTAAAGAAAGCCGGTCTGGCGCTTCAATGTTTTATTTCTCAGGTGGAGATAAAATTGACAATGATGCTGAGAACTTTGTTGATGAGGTTAAAGATTTATTAATCAAACATGCTGGCTCAAATCAGAGATTAGCGGTCGATAAAATTATGATAAAAGGGTTAAGAGCATTAGAAGCTGTTGGTTTTGAGATTCATGAGGGAGAAGAGGTCACTGAAAAGTCACGCGCAATTAAAGGGCCAGATGAAATTTTAGCTATGCGTTGTGCTAATCATGCCTGCGAGACTTCTGTAGCAAAAATGGAAAATTTTACTCGATCAGAGGTGCCTAAAGGCGCTTGTAGCGAAGATGACATTTGGGCAATTTTGCATGCAGAAAACATAAAGAGAGGTGGAGAATGGATCGAAACAAGGTTGCTCGCCTCTGGGCCAAGGACAAATCCTTGGTTTCAAGAATGTGGTCCAAGAATAGTTCAAAACAATGAGATCGTTGCTTTTGATACTGACTTGATTGGTTCCTATGGTATTTGCATTGATATAAGTAGAACTTGGTGGGTAGGAGATAAAGCACCAGATGAAAAAATGAAGGATGCAATGAAACATGCTGTTGAGCATATCAATACTAACATGAATTTATTGGCTCCAGGTGTTAGCTTTAATGACCTAACATTTAAAGGACACCATTTAGATGAACAGTATCAAAAACTTAAATATGGGTGCAAAATGCATGGCGTTGGCTTGTGTGATGAGTGGCCATTAATAGCTTATCCTGATAAATTTGTAAAAGGTGCATTTGATTATGTATTAGAACCAGGAATGGTTTTATGCGTTGAGGCGTTGGTATCGCCAGAAGGTGGTGATTTTTCAATCAAATTGGAGGATCAAGTACTAATAACTGATAATGGTTATGAGAACCTAACTTCCTACCCGTTGGACGAGAATCTTTTGAATTAGAGCTCTGATCAATAATGCAATTTTAGTAGCCGTACAAATCGAAAACTTAAGAATATACTAGCTAGGGCCAACCCAACAACTAACCCAAGCCAAATACCACTTGCACCCCAACCAAATACAAACCCAAATATGTAACTAAATGGGATTCCAACACCCCAATAAGAAAAAGTAGTTAATACCATGGGAATAGCAGTATCCTGAAGACCTCGCAGTAACCCCAATATAACAACCTGCAATCCATCTGCTATCTGAAACAAAGCTGAGAATGCTAAAAGCAAAACTCCAATAGATACGATCAAAGGGGTATCAATATGAGTGGGCGACAAAAAAAGCATCATAAGAAACTTTGGGAAAATTAAGAAAATTACTGCAATAATTGAAACAGCTATGATAGTTAAAACAACTACAGAGATAGAAGCTAATTTTAACCCCTCATAGTCTGACCTTCCAACCGCTCTCCCCGCCCGCACTGTGGCAGCGTTGGCTAAACCTAAATAAATCATAAACGTAAAACCGGAAATTTGTATAGCTATGCCATGAGCTGCTAATGCGTTAGTACCAACCCAGCCCATCATAACCGCAGTTGCAGAAAATAACCCACTTTCTGCCAACATTGTAACTCCAATCGGAAACCCTAATTTAAATACATCATTAAAATATTCCAAATCTAACCGCCAAATATTCTTAAACAAAATGTAAGACGAGTAATGACTATTAAAAATACAGTAACCTAAAAGAATTATTAAAGAAATAAAGGTTGTTATAACTGAAGTTAATGCAGCACCTGCAAGACCTAATTCTGGCATACCAAAGTTGCCAAAAATAAAAGCGTAGTTCAAAAACACATTGGCGATCCCACCAATTACCAATGAGAAAAGAACGATATTGGGTCTTTCAAGAGCAGAAAAGAAACTTTTCAGCACCATGATTATTAAGCCAGGTAAAATACTCCAACCCGCTATTCGCAAATACATCTGTGCGTTAGAGGCCAGCCCCTCATCTTGTCCTAAAATTAAGAATAGTTGCTCCGAAAATAATAAAATAGGTATAACCAACACAGAATAAATAAATGAAATCCATAACCCCATGCGCACACTTCGTCTTACATTCGAAAAATCATCTCTCGCCGCAGCGTTTGCGACCATTGGCATAACAGCAATTGCAAAGCCAGAGCCGACTATAAAAACTACAAAAAATAAAGATGTAGCTAAGACTGAAGATGCTAATTCATCTACGCCATACCAACCTAACATAATTGTATCAGTCAAATGGGGGACAATTTGCATAATATGACTGCCAATTAATGGAAAGCCTAAAACTAAGGTTGATTTATAATGAGAACGATAGGAATGTACTTTGCTATTAGACATAACTCGACTTAATAAAGTAATTCATCCAAAACAAGCGTTTGTTAATTAATTGCATTATTTTTACAAAAATAATATCATTTTCAAATGCCTTCAGAGTATATCCAAATTAATGAAAATAAATATTTTGTAAGAACTTGGGGGAATGAAAAGAATCCAAAACTTATGTTACTACATGGATTTCCAGAAAACTCAGGAGCCTGGAGCGCATTAGCAAGATATTTAAAAGATTCCTATTACTTAATAGCCCCAGATCAAAGAGGTTTTGGTTTGAGTTGGTCGCCAAATGAGAAGAAATATTATAGAATTTCTTCAATTATCAAAGATCTTAAATCCTTAATAAATCACTTTGATGACGAAATGATACTTCTTGGCCACGACTGGGGTGCTGCGGCTGCTTACGCACTTGCTTTTGCACATCCAGAAATAATTACAAAGTTAATTATTATGAATGGCGTTCATCCTATACTATTTCAAAAAGCCTTACTATCTGGTGGTGCTCAAACTAAAGCGTCACAATATATAAACTATCTCAGGAAGGATGATGTCGAAAAGGCATTGAAAGCAAATAACTTTGAAAAACTACTGAAATTATTTTCAGCACAAATGGATGTCTCTTGGCTAAAAGGAAAAACAAAAGATAGATACCTCGAGGAATGGTCTAGACCTGGAAAATTAAAAACAATGTTAAACTGGTATAGGGAATCTCCACTAATCATTCCAACCAACGACAATCCTCAGTTAAACATTGATTTAAGTAACTTAAATTTAATCATAAAATGCCCTCATCTATTGATATGGGGTGAGAATGATACTGCACTTTTACCAGAAAGTTATCATGGATTACAAAGATACTGTACAAATCTAAAAATCATTACCATAAATGATGCCGATCATTGGCTTCATCACCAAAAACCTAAAGCAATCGCAAAACTAATTGACAATTGGGTGATAAATTCACTTAACGGGAAAGAGTAAGCATTGCTCATCACAGCCAGATCTGGTTAAAAAAGATAAACTCAAGAGCGGTATATGGAAAAAGACCTGTTATCTAATAAAAAAACTGAAGAATATAATGCTTCATCGATTGAAATTCTTGAAGGCTTAGAGCCGGTACGAAAACGACCCGGAATGTATATCGGCGGAACTGATGAGCGAGCTCTTCACCATCTAGCGGCTGAGATTTTAGATAATTCAATGGATGAAGCTGTAGCAGGGCATGCTACAAGGATAGAAATCGAATTAACGGCAGATTATTCTGTAATAGTAAAAGATAACGGTAGAGGAATTCCAACAGACCCTCACCCAAAATTTCCAAACAAATCAGCCTTAGAGGTCATCCTCTGTACACTTCATTCTGGAGGTAAGTTTTCCGATAAAGCTTATCAAACTTCAGGTGGATTGCATGGGGTTGGCGCATCCGTAGTTAACGCTTTGTCAGACTCACTCATCGTAGAGGTCACGCGTAATAAAGAGGTGTACGAACAAAGCTTTTCGAGAGGTATTCCACTTAATCCAATTAAAAAAATAGGAGAGACTTCAAATAAAAAAGGCACCTCAATAAGATTTCATCCCGACCCAGATATCTTTAACAATCACCGGTTCAAACCAAAACGATTGATGGCAATGGCTAAATCAAAGGCGTACTTATTTAGCGGTGTTGAAATAAAGTGGAAAACTGAAATAGATGATAACGAGACGCCTTTGCAAGCATCGTTTCATTTTCCAGCAGGGTTATCAGATTATTTAGTTGAAAGAATGGGCTCGTCTTCAACTTACTCCGACAACCCTTTTCATGGCAAAGTTAAGTTTTCAGAAAAATTTCAAACAGACAAAATCGGCTCAGTAGAATGGGCAATAAATTGGACACCTTCACAGGATGGCTTTATTCAGTCTTATTGCAATACCGTTCCAACTCCAGAAGGCGGCACTCATGAAACAGGTTTTTGGTCAGCAATATTAAAAGGAATAAGATCATACGGAGATCTAGTAAATAATCGAAAAGCTCAAAATATTATTCGAGAGGATATTACAAATGGTGGATGCGCATTAGTAAGCTGTTTTATCAAAGAACCCGAATTTGTCGGACAGACTAAAGATAGATTAGCCACCGTCGAAGCTTCAAAATTAGTGGAAAGCTCTATTAGAGATCATTTTGACAATTGGCTAGCATCTGACAACAAAGCTGCAGGTGCAATATTAGATTACTTAATTTTAAGATCAGAAGAGCGGCTGCGAAGAAGGCAGGAAAAGGAAACCGCACGAAAATCAGCAACAAAGAAAATGAGACTCCCAGGCAAACTAGTTGACTGTTCTTCATCTAAACGAGACGGCACAGAACTATTTATAGTTGAAGGTGACAGCGCTGGAGGCTCTGCAAAAATGGCGAGAGATCGAAAAACTCAGGCTCTCCTCCCATTGCGTGGAAAAATATTAAATGTCTTAGGTGCAGCATCATCAAAAATTGGAACAAATAATGAGATAAGTGATTTATGCCAAGCGCTGGGCGTTGGTATGGGTACTAAATTCAATATAGATGATCTCAGATATGAAAAAATAATTATAATGACTGATGCGGATGTAGATGGCGCCCACATAGCTAGCCTTTTAATGACATTTTTCTTCACTCAAATGAGACCAATTATTGATAAAGGTCATTTATTTTTAGCCTGCCCACCACTTTTTAGATTAACTCAAGGAGCCAAACGCATTTATTGCATAGACGAAACAGAAAAGAATTTACACCTTGAAAACGGGTTAGGCGGTAAAGGTCGAATAGACGTTTCAAGGTTTAAAGGTCTAGGAGAAATGGATGCAAAAGATCTCAAAGAAACTACAATGGACATCAATTCCAGACAGTTAATTAAAGTTCACATTGATGATGAAGAACCAGGCGAGACTAGCATGCTCGTTGAGCAACTAATGGGGAAAAAACCAGAGTCTAGGTTCCAGTACATTCAGGAAAATGCACGTTTTGTAGAAGAACTTGACATATGACTAACTCAAGTCAGCGATAATACCTTTGTCCAAGTAGATTTGTCTATATTTACAGGATCTTTGAGAACTTCAGCGGTACCTGGTAAACGTGCACCCTCTTGCTCTTCAACTGCAATCCTTAAACGCTTAATTCTCTCCCAAAATTGATCGCCCGAGAGAACAGATGGATCAATCAAAATATAAGTCTGTCCAAGATCATGAGGTGGTCCATCACTCTCTTTCAATCCTTTTACATCTAATGAATTAACGGAACCAGTTAAAGCAGCCGCCATAACCTCAACCATCAAACCAAATCCCCACCCTTTATAACCGCCTGTAGATAATAGTGAACCTTTTAAAGCTTCGCTTGGATCAGTCGTTGGATTTCCCTCAGAGTCTACAGCCCAGCCAAATGGAATTTCTTCTCCCGCACCTTTTGCCTTTGTAATTTTACCTAATGCTACTGCGCTGGTAGACTGGTCGAATTGAAACTCAATACCCCCACTTTTTTTAGGCACTGACATAGCTATAGGATTTGTACCCAGAACTGGCCTAATACCATTTGGAGGTGCAACTACTGACGATGCGTTCGCGAATCCAATACCAATAAAATTATTTTCAGCTATTTGCCTGGTAAAATATCCAAGTGAAGTACATGTGTGGGCTCGAGAAATTCCCAAAAGACAAATTCCATTTTTCTTCACTTTATTTAAGGCATACGGAAGACCTCTATGAAAAGCCGCCTGAGCAAAACCAAATTTTGCATCAACCAACACTGCTCCTGGCTTTGTCTCAATAATTTCAGGCTCAACATTGCCTTTCACTCTACCAGACGAAAGCTGATTACAATAACTTTCTAGATAATATAAGCCACAAATAAGGTTGCCAGTAGCTTCTGCCAGGCGAACCGCTTTTGAGACTTCTTTAGCAACCCAATCATGAGCACCATGTTTAACTAAAGCTTTAAATGTATTACGCTCAATTTCAGCCAAACTAACAGTTATTTTCTGGTTTGCGTCAATCATATTATCCTTCTTTCAAGTTTTTAGTTAACCTTTGTTTCAGATAATTCCTCAAGTTTCAACCATTCATCCTCAATTAGAGTTAACTTATTTTGCAACAAAGTCAGGGCCTTGCTTAATTTCAAGAATCTTTTTTCATCCTTTGAATACAAATCTCCATCAGATAAAATTAACTCTAATTCTGAAATTTTTCCACTCAAACGCTCGATCTCTTCTGGAAGTTTTTGTAATCGATGAGATTGAGTAAAACTCAAGCCAATTCGAGAGTTTTGTTTATTTTGATGACCTAATTTTTTCTTTGTTTTCGCTCGGGACTTGTTATGATCAGATTTCTCAGATTCTTTAAGGAAAATATCTGACCAACCTCCATTATATTCTCGAATTAAACCATCTCCTAGCATCAAAAGAGTTTTTGTTGAGACACGATTAATAAAATCTCTATCATGGCTTACCAAGATTACTGTTCCCAAATACTCATCAAGCGCCTCCTGCAATAAATCCAGAGTTTCAAGATCAAAATCATTTGTCGGCTCATCTAAAACCAACAAATTACTTGATTTTGACAAAATTTTTGCAAGCATCAAACGAGCTTTTTCTCCTCCAGATAAGGCCCCTACCGGCATACGAGCTTGAATTTCCGAAAATAAAAATTCTTTTAAGTAACCCATAACATGTCGAGGGCGACCGCGAACCATGACTTGATCTGAGGCATTTGTAACATTTGTAATTGGATCGGATGTAAGATTTTCCCATAATGACAAATCATCATCCAAGATGTCTCTATTTTGGTCAAAAATAGCTGGATGTAAATCTGTTCCCATTTTAACTTTTCCAGAGTCTGGCGGTACTTTGCCCGTTAAAATATTTATCAAGGTCGACTTTCCAACACCATTTGAACCAACAATTGCGATTCTCTCTCCTCTAGCAACCTTTAAGGAAAACTTTCTTATTATTTCATTACCATCAAACGCCTTAGATATATCCATTGCTTCAATAACTTTCTGACCAGATTTTATATCAGTATCGATTTCAATTGACTTTAAGCTTTGTCTTTTTATCTTTTCAAATTTCGTTTCCCTTAAATTATCTAATGCTCTTAATCTACCCATGTTTCTTTTTCGTCGACCAGAAATACCTTCCACTGCCCAGCGAGCCTCGGCTTTTATTTTCATATCTAACTTGTGAGATTGTTGATCCTCTTCTTTCCAAATTTTATCTCGCCAATCTTCAAAGGTAATAAATCCTAATTCTCGCTTTCTGACCACGGCTCGATCAACCCAAAAGGTTTGCCTGGTAAGATTATTTAAGAAAGTTCGGTCATGACTGATAATCAAAAATGAATACTTGGATGAAATCAATTTCCTCTCAAGCCATATTATTCCCTCAATATCCAAATGATTGGTAGGCTCATCTAATAACAATAAATCACTTTCTTCAGAAAACAATTTTACCAAGGAGGCTCTTCGTCGCTCACCACCGGAAGCATCCTGGCATTTGGTTTTCAGAGATATACCAAGAGTTTCAGCATGATACTCAACCTTGTAATAGTTAGACGGGTCCAAACTAGAGACGGTAAAATCATATAAAGTACCAAATTTATCTAATTTGGGGTCTTGCTCCATATATCCGATTGCTGTGCCTTTCGAGACGACTCTGCTACCATAATCGGCTTCTATCTTACCAGAAATAATTTTAAGAAGAGTTGATTTACCAGAACCATTACACCCAATTAAAGCTGCCCTATCCCCGTCCTTAATAAGCATATTTAGATTTACAAATAACTCTTTATCCCCAAACTTCAAAGACACATCAGTTAACTGTAATAAAGGACTATTAACCATGTGACTGAGTTACAAGCTGAATAAATTTATTTCAAGCATCAAACAGATGGCAATCTTTTTTCCACTAACTCCACCCAAAAAGAAGTCCCAAATGGAATTGCTTCATCATTAAAATTGTAATTGGGATGGTGAAGTGAAGCTGTATCTCCGTTACCTACCCGTATATAAGCTCCTGGTCTCTCTTCTAACATATAGCTAAAATCTTCAGCACCCATAACTTGTGCAGCGTTATTATCAACATTCGCAACACCAGCAACTTCTTCAGCAACGTCTACCATATAGCTTGTTTCCTTCACAGCATTAACCATAACTGGATACCCTCGTTCATAATTAAGAGTTACCTTGGCATCATACGTTAAAGCTGTATTTTCAACTATTTTACGAATTTTCATTTCCGCCATATCTCTAACATCATTTGAAAGAGTCCGAACGGTACCTCGGAGTTGGACTGTCTGAGGTATCACATTATAAGAATTACTTTCAGTCTGAAAACTTGTAACTGAAACCACTAATGATTTTAATGGATCAGTATTCCGTGAAGCTATGGATTGCAAAGCAACAACAATTTGAGAGCCTACAAGCGTTGAATCAACTGTCTCTTGAGGTCGAGCAGCGTGCCCTCCTACACCTTCAATATCTAGGGTAAATTGGTCTGCGGAAGCCATAAATGCACCAGGCCTAATATTAAATTCTCCTATTGGCAGTCCTGGGGCATTATGCATCCCATAAACCTCATTAATACCAAATTCAGACATTAAACCGTCATCACACATTTCCTTAGCACCAGCGCCACCCTCTTCAGCAGGTTGAAATATCACAATCACCGTGCCATCAAAATTTCTTGTTTCAGCTAAATATTTAGCAGCACCTAAAAGCATGGCTGTGTGACCATCATGTCCACACGCATGCATCTTCCCGTCATGTTTTGAACTATATTCTAGATTTGTTTTCTCTTGAATAGGAAGAGCGTCCATATCAGCCCTTAAACCAATAACTTTATCAGTATTATTTGTTTTACCCTTAATAACGCCAACCACACCAGTTCTTCCAATACCAGTTTTAACAGCATCACAACCAAACGAAGTCAATTTTTCACTAACGATTTTCGAAGTACGATGTGTATCGTACAACAACTCTGGATTCTCATGAAAATCTCGGCGCCATTCAGTTATTTCTGAATGCATATCAACAATTCTATTTCTGACTGGCATAACTAAATCTCAATCTGCTGCTAAATCGTCAATTAATCTATCAAGAAATGCTTCTCCAGCTTGGAACTGCTTAACTGTAATAAATTCATTAGGTTGGTGAGCTTGAGCTATATCTCCTGGACCGCAGATAATTGAAGAATAACCCTCTGCTTGAAACTGACCTGCTTCAGTTCCGTATGAAACCACATGCTGTCCGTTATCGCCTGTCAATTTCCTAACTAAGGCTTCCGCAACACCGTTTTCTTCAGGCTTCAATCCAGGCACACCGTAACCGGCTTCCAAGTTGATAAAACAATCCGAATTTACAGCTTGCATCTCCGCCTCAACCTCACGAACCTTTGTAGTGTACGCCGCTTGCCAATCTTTTGCATCCTCTGAAGGAATACACCGAAATCCCATTATGAAATAACAGTCTTTCGCTGTAATGTTGTTTGCTGTACCACCTTCAATCGTACCAACATGAACGGTTGTGTATGGAGGAACAAACATTTTTGTGGCATCACTACTTTCTTTAGAAGCATTTATAATATTCATTTCATTAGCCCACTCGATGAGTTTTGCTGCCTCGTGAATTGCACTAACGCCAATATGTTGAAGGGAAGAATGTACTTCAAAGCCTCTTACATGAGTTTTTATGCCCAACCCACCTTTATGACCAGAAACAGCTTTCATCATCGATGGTTCACCAATAATTGCAGCAGAAGCCTTTGGCATTAATTTTGCCATCTCTGCGGCCATAAATGGAGCCCCTATGCAGCCAACCTCTTCATCATAAGACAATGCTATTTGAATGGGTCGTTTAATTCCTTTTTTTAAAGCTTTTGGGATAGTCGCCAAGGCTAACGCGTCAAATCCTTTCATGTCACATGTTCCCCGTCCAAAATACTTGCCGTCTTTTTCAACAACAGAAAATGGATCCGTATCCCAATCCTGACCCACCACTGGCACAACATCTGTATGACCAGACAGAATAACGCCCCCATCTACCATAGGTCCAACATTTGCATATAAATTTGCCTTTGTTTTATCAGGGTTATAAACACGTTTGGATTCAATACCGTGATAAGCCAAGTAATCTTCAACCCATGATATCAACTCAAGATTACTTTCAGAGCTTACAGTTGGAAAAGAAATCAATTTATCCATAATTTCTCTAGCAGTTAAATCAAATGACATTTAGGTCTCCTAACAATAGTTTGTCTTTAAATCATTGAATGTAAAAATATTAATAACCACTATCAGTGGTTAAAACAAAGTGATCTGGCGAAACCTCTTTATATTCTGAAATCTCCGGGACGTACCCTTTGGGATGTATTGGCGATGGAATTGGTTTAAAATTCAAATCTTTTTCTTTTTTACGTTTACGTGGATCAGCTATCGGAACTGCTTTCAATAACGCTTTAGTGTAATCATGTTGCGGATTTTCAAACACAGCTGACCTCGACCCGATCTCTACGATTCTGCCCAAATACATCACGCCTACTCTATGGCTAACTCTTTCAACAACGGCCATATCATGGCTGATAAACAAAAAAGATAACCCCAATTCTGATTGTAATTCCATCATCAGATTTAAGACTTGCGCCTGAACAGAGACGTCTAATGCAGATACTGCCTCATCAGCAATAATTAACTTTGGATTTAAAGCTAAAGCCCTTGCAATGGCTACGCGCTGCCGTTGTCCGCCTGATAATTCATGAGGAAATCTTCTCATAAAACTTCGTGGCAACTCAACTCGATCAAAAAGCATTTCTATCCGCTTATTAATATCGTCACTAATCATTGTTTTATAATTTCGTAACGGCTCCGCCACTTGATCAAATAATTGCATTTGCGGATTTAAAGACGCAAATGGATCCTGAAAAATCATTTGTATGTTAAGTCGAGCTTCTTGCATGGATTTAGCAGATAGTTCCAAAATATCTTTTCCATCAAGATTAACTGAGCCACCTTGAGGTTCGACCAAGCGTATTAGGGCCCGTCCAGCTGTAGATTTTCCGCATCCTGACTCACCAACTAATGATAAAGTTTGCCCTTTTTTGATGTCAAATGATATATCTTCCACTGCGTGGACATAGGCAAATGTTCTTCTGAATAAACCACCCTTTACTGGAAATCGAGCTGTAAGATTTTTTACTGTTAATAAGGGCTCTTCAGTATCTTTTATGGGAACTATAGCATCATTTTCAGTGCCCAAAAGACGCATCGGTTCAGGAAATGACTTTCCTTTCATCTCACCTAATTTAGGAACAGCAGCGAGCAAGGCCTGTGTATATTCATGTTGTGGATTTTCAAAAATCTCCTCAACCTTACCTTCCTCTACCTTATTTCCCCGATACATAACCACAACTCTATCAGCCATTTGCGCCACCACAGCCATATCATGGGTAATAAATAGGACAGCCGTTCCAGTTTCCTTCTTTAACCTATCCATTAATGCTAAAATTTCAGCTTGTATGGTAACATCTAGCGCAGTTGTCGGTTCATCAGCGATCAATAGCCTAGGCTCACAAGCCATAGCCATAGCAATAACCAATCGTTGACGCATACCACCGGACAGCTCGTGAGGGTATTGTTTCATCCTTTTCTCAGGTTCAGGCAATCTTACTTGCTTTAAAATCTCAATTGCTCTTTCTCGTGCCTTATTCTTTGAGATTTTTTTATGAAATCTCAAACCTTCTGTCAGCTGCCGTTCAACAGTCAAAACTGGATTCAACGCCGTCATTGGTTCTTGAAAAATCATCCCAATTTCATTTCCTCGAATACCACTCATCTCATTCTGGTTAGCCTCAGTTAAATTGACTGATTCACCATGCTTACGGTCAAAAATTAATTTACCATTTGTGATCTCTCCACCACCAAACTCTACCAACCTCATGAGAGACAAAGATGAAACTGACTTACCAGAACCGGACTCACCAACTACGCAGACCGTTTCACCAGGGTATATCTCAAAGGATACGTCCTCCACCCCCGTGACAACACCTTCTTTCGTTTCAAACTGAACTTGTAATTTTTCAACACGCGTTATTGGATTATCAAGCATAATCTTCCTCTTTATTCGATCGTCTCATGCTACATATTACTGAACCACTGTCAAATATTTATATACAATTAGTACGGTAAATATTTGGAAATCTTACCTAAGGTAATCTTTTAAT
Organism: Paracoccaceae bacterium; assembly: GCA_029246285.1. GTDB lineage: Bacteria > Pseudomonadota > Alphaproteobacteria > Rhodobacterales > Rhodobacteraceae. The sequence goes on from JAQWNW010000027.1 coordinate 66,720, forward strand.
TAATAAACATCTGAGAACAACATTTTTCGCTTGCATTTTAAGTAAAGTCTTGTTCCTATGGATACTTACGAGTCAATACTTGGGCACATGACTTCGTAAAATTGTGGAATTTACTGCTCAATGAATAAATGAGTGAAACAACTAGGAGAAAATTATGAAAATTAAATCATTAGTTTTGGGGACGGCTGCCGCCTTCAGCGTTGCATCTATGGCAATTGCTGATAGAGGTTCAGACGGTCACGTAAACATTATATATTGGCAAGCACCATCAATTCTTAACCCATATCTTTCTGGTGGGACTAAGGATGTTGAAAGCTCTTCAATGATAATCGAACCACTTGCACGTTACAATCAAGATGGCGAATTAACACCATGGCTGGTAAATGAAATACCAACCGTTGCAAACGGGGGCGTTAGTGCTGATCTAATGTCAATCACCTGGAAGCTAACACCTGGAATTAAATGGTCTGATGGCTCAGCACTTACAGCTCATGATGTTGTATTTACTGGACAGTATTGTATGGATCCAGCAGGTGGATGTGCACAATCAAATAAATTAGCTGATGTTTCAAACATCGAGGCTCTGGATGATCTTACAGTAAAAGTTTCATTCTCAGTTACTAAACCATTTCCATACGGACCTTTTGTTGGAGCTGAACAACCAATAATTCAAAAAGCGCAGTTCGCTGACTGTATGGGTGCGAAAGCTCCAGAATGTACTGCGGAAAATTTTGGCCCAATAGGCACTGGACCATTTGTAGTAACAGATTTTAAAGCGAATGATGTTATTTCAATGGAAGCCAACCCTCATTACAGAGATGCTTCTAAGCCAGCATTTGCTTCTGTTACTTTTAAAGGCGGCGGTGATGCGGCAGCGGCAGCAAGATCTGTTTTAGAAACTGGCGAATTTGACTACGCATGGAATTTACAAATTGACCCAACAATTCTGTCCCAAATGGCAGAAGGTGGTAAGGGTGAGGTAATTTCTAGCTTCGGTACGGCCGTAGAGCGTTTAATGGTAAACCTCTCAAACCCCGACCCAGCATTGGGTGACAAAAGATCTACTTTGGAGGGTGGACCTCACCCATTCTTGACTGATGCAGCAGTTCGAAGAGCGCTAAGTGTTGCAATTGATAGAAATCTTCTTGCTGAAGTTGGATATGGTGCTGCTGGTAAAGCAACTTGTAACGTGGTTCCTGGTCCAGCAATGTATGTATCTACTGCAAATGATGAGTGCTTAGTTCAAGATATCGCAAAAGCGAATAACATACTTGAAGCTGCCGGATGGAAAAGAGGATCAGATGGTGTGAGAGAGAAAGATGGTGTAAGGCTATCCATTCTTTATCAAACATCCACGAACGCTGTACGCCAAGATACTCAAGCTCTTGTAAAGCAGTGGTGGTCTGAAATTGGTGTTGAGACAGAGTTGAAAAATATTAGTGCGTCTGTTTTCTTTGGAGGAGATCAATCATCACCTGACACTTATCAAAAGCATTTCTCTGATATAGAGATGTACACGAACTTGTTTAGTGGCACAGATCCAGAAGCTTACATGGGTAGCTGGGTTTGTTCAGAGATGCCAATGCCATCAAACAACTGGATGGGTAACAACATGCCTCGTTATTGTAATCCAGCCTACGACGCAATGGCAGCAGAACTTGCCACAACAGCCGCAATTGAAGATCGGGCTCGTATAGTTATGGCAATGAATGACATGCTAATGCAAGAAGGTGCGATGATTCCTCTTATCCATAGAGGTCGAGTATCTGCACACTCAAACAAGCTAGGTGGTGTTGTCCAAAACACTTGGGATAGTGAACTTTGGAACGTAGCTGATTGGTATCGTAACTAATCATTAAAAGTATGCTGCCCTAACTTTTAGTTGGGGCAGCAATTTGTAAATTTCTATCACTTGTAAATTAAGGATCTGTTATGTTGAAATACACAATCAGAAGATTGATTTTCACTGTTCCAGTTCTTTTATTTATAAGTCTAGTGATATTTCTATTGTTAGACTTAGCACCAAGTGATCCTACCGGAAATCTACCAATGACAGTTCCCCCAGAAGTTAGAGAGCAAATACGGCTCGCTCTTGGGTTAGGTGAACCAATGTATTGGCGTTACTTGATGTGGTGTAACCAATTTTTTATTATTGAACCCCTAAATATCATTGAACAGGCATGGGGATTTTGCTGGGGGGACTGCGAAAACCGTACCCGGGTGATGAGTTGGGCTACGAGATCACCTGTGGTAGACCTAATAATAGAAAGAACACCGCAAACATTATGGGTTGTGGGAATGTCTTATGTTGTAGGTATAATTATTGCTATCCCAATCGGTGTTATTTCCGCATACAGACAATACAGTTGGTTTGATCAAACAGGTACATTTATTGCGATGGTCGGATTTTCTGTCCCAACTTTCTTTACTGGTGTTTTATTGATTGTCATTTTTTCCACATTAATTCCAACAGATAGTATTTTCTGGTTACCTTCTATTTATGATACAACTCATAAAGTAACAGATTGGGACAGCTTTATTTTTCAAATAAGGCAAATATTAATGCCAGTTTTTGTATTGGCATTGTATAATGCTGCTCAAATAAGTCGTTTTATGAGAGCATCAATGCTTGATAACTTAAGCCTCGATTATGTGCGAACCGCTCGCGCAAAAGGCATGAAAGAAAGGGTGGTATTGTTAGTTCATGTGTTAAGAAACTCCCTAATCCCAGTCGTAACGGTGCTGGCTTTAAATATTCCTCATGTTTTTGGAGGTGCCATAATTACAGAGCAAGTTTTTAAGGTAAATGGCCTAGGAGCTTTATTGATATTAGGAATTGAAGGAGCAGATATCCCTCTAGTTCAGACACTTACATTTATATTCGCAATTCTAATTGTTCTTTTTAATTTAATAGCAGATGTTCTTTATGGAATTTTAGATCCAAGGATTAGATATGACTGAAGAACTTACAACAAAACGAACAAGTCAATGGAAAGACGTTTGGCTTCAGTTCAAAACTCACCGTGGGGCTGTAATAGGCATGATTGTATTTTCTATTATTTGCTTTTTAGTAGCATTTGGCCCATGGTTTTGGACTTTAGATCCAAATTACATCGATATCCGTGCTAAAAACCAAGGACCAAGTTTCCTTCATCCGATGGGAACAGATCAATTAGGTAGAGATACATTTTCAAATCTTTTGGCAGGTGGAAGAGTTTCATTATTAGTGGGCGTAACAGCAATGGCTTTATCCGTATTATTTGGAACGTTAATTGGTGTAATCTCTGGATTTTTTAAACGCCTTGATGGGCCATTGATGAGACTAACCGATCTATTCCTCGCCCTACCACTTCTACCACTTCTGTTGGTTATGATTATGCTATTTCGTGACACTCTAAGGGGACTTTTTGGACCAGAAACTGGTATTTTCATCTTAATTGTATCAGCTATAGGCCTAACAAGTTGGATGCCGATTGCTAGAATTGTCAGAGGAGATGTCTTAGCTGTAAAAGAAAGAGAATTTGTACTGGCAGCAAGATCCTTAGGCACACATAATACTCAAATGATAACCAGACACATTCTTCCTAATGTAATGAGTCCTATTATGGTATCTGCCACTTTGAGTGTTGCAGCAGCGATAATTACTGAAAGCGCTCTTTCTTTCTTGGGATTAGGATTTCCTTCCGATTTTCCAACTTGGGGTCGACTTCTTTACGATAGCACAAATTTTATGAAATTAAGTCCTGAAAGAGTTATATATCCCGGTCTGGCAATTAGCCTTACAGTTCTTAGTGTAAATTATATCGGAGATGGGCTCAGAGATGCATTAGATCCACGAATTCGAGGTAGATAAATTATCTAACCACCTTTAATTAATTGCGTTTAAGAGCTGATCAATAGAAGACTTTGCATCGCCATAAAACATTCTCGTATTTTCTTTGTAAAAGAGAGGGTTTTCAATCCCAGAATAGCCAGTCCCCTGCCCTCTTTTTGAAACAAATACTTGTTTAGCCTTCCATACCTCTAAGACGGGCATTCCAGCTATCGGGCTATTAGGATCTTCCTGGGCAGCAGGATTTACGATATCATTTGAGCCAATCACAATCACTACGTCCGTAATTGGGAAATCATCATTAATCTCATCCATTTCCAACACAATATCATATGGAACTTTTGCTTCTGCTAAAAGCACATTCATATGACCTGGCAATCTCCCAGCGACTGGATGAATTCCAAACCTCACTGATGTTCCATTTTTTATCAAACGTCGGGTTAACTCAGCAACTGATTGTTGAGCTTGAGCTACTGCCATCCCATACCCTGGAACAATTACCACGGAATTAGCCTCTTCCAAGGCATTAGCCACGCCAACACTATCAATAGCAACCTGCTCCCCATCTATGTCCATTGCAGGACCTGTTTCATTTCCAAAACCACCAAGGATGACGGAAACAAAATGACGGTTCATTGCCTTACACATTATATAAGAAAGAATAGCGCCAGACGAACCTACTAATGCTCCTGTCACAATCAAAAGATCATTTCCAAGTAAGAAACCAGTGGCGGCCGCAGCCCATCCAGAATAACTATTTAACATAGAGACTACTACTGGCATATCCGCGCCACCAATAGCTGCCACTAAGTGCGCGCCAACTAAAAGTGCGATTAGAAGCATCACGTATAATGTCCAGAGTTGAGAAGAGTTAATATACATGACGAGTAGAATTAAACTTGCCACAACCGCTATGCTATTTAAAATATGTCTACCGGGTAATATTAAAGCTTTTCCATTTACCCGACCTGCTAATTTTGCATACGCAACGATAGATCCTGTAAAAGTTATTGCACCGATAAACACCCCTAAAAAAATCTCGACTTCATGGATAACAATTTCAGCACCAGTCAAATGATGTAGGTCCTGCATTGCAGAATTTAGTCCAATAAAAACAGCGGCTAACCCGACAAAACTATGCAATGCAGCAACTAATTGAGGCATCTCTGTCATTTCCACTCTTTGCGCTACCGACTTTCCAATCAAAGCACCGATTGCCAATAAGGGTATTAATAAAATATATGAAAACGTTGAAAAACCTGGCCCAAAAATAGTCGCAATAATCGCAATGCCCATTCCAAAAATACCATACCAAACCGCTCGCTTGGCCTTTTCTTGATTAGACAAACCTCCTAGTGATAAAATAAATAAAACCGAGGCAACTAAGTAAGCAGCTGATAATATACCTATACCCATGAACTAACTCTCTAAGATTTCTGAAACATTTGAAGCATTCTCCTAGTAACCATAAATCCTCCAACAATATTTATCGTTGCAATAAGTACACTAATTGATGCCAAAACAGTTATTATTAAGTTATTGGAATTTATCTGTAACAAAGCTCCTAAAATTATAATTCCAGAAATTGCGTTAGTCACAGCCATTAAAGGTGTATGTAATGAATGACTAACATTCCAGATAACTTGAAATCCAACAAAGCAGCTTAGGACAAATACTATAAAATGCTGCATAAAACTTACTGGAGCATAAATGCCCACCAGAAGCATTAAAATCGACCCAATAGCCAAAGCAAATGTCTGTTGCTTTCCTGATTTTGCAAGAGCAGCAGCCTGCTCTCTCTCGGCTTCTTCCTTACTAATCTCGGGTATTTTTGGCTTTTTTGCAGCTATTGCTTTAATTTTAGGTGGCGGCGGAGGAAAAGTTACTTCGCCTTGATGACATACTGTTGAACCCCTAATCACATCATCATCCATATCATGAACAATGACGCCATCTTTCTCTGGTGTTAAATCTGATATCATATGACGGACATTAGTCGAATATAATTCTGAAGATTGCGCCGCCATCCTACTTGGGAAGTCAGTATAACCAATTACGATAACACCATTAGTGGATATAATTTTCTTATCCATAACAGTTAAATCGCAATTACCACCTCTCTCTGCTGCGAGATCAATAATAACTGAACCATTCTTCATGGCCGAAACCATATTCTCCAACCATAATTTTGGTGCATCTCGCCCAGGTATTAGAGCTGTGGTTATAACAATATCGATTTCTGGCGCTAATTCTTGGAATTTTTCTAACTGTTTTTCTCTAAACTCTGGAGACGAAGGAGACGCATAACCACCCGTTTCTGCTCCATCAACTTGACTATCTTCAAAATCTAGGAATACAAATTCAGCCCCCATTGACTCGATTTGTTCCGCTACTTCTGGGCGGACATCAAAAGCATAAACCTGCGCCCCAAGTGAAGTAGCTGCACCTATTGCAGCCAGCCCCGCAACACCCGCACCTATAACAAGGATTTTTGCAGGAGGTATTTTACCAGCCGCAGTTACCTGACCTGTAAAAAACCTACCATAATTATTGCTAGCTTCTATTACCGCCCTATATCCTGCAATATTTGCCATCGAAGACAACGCATCCATTTTTTGAGCGCGTGAGATTCTAGGCACCATGTCCATTGCAAGCGCCGTAATTCCCAGTTTATTGGCTAAACGAAGTAATTTCTCAGATTGCCCTGGATAAAAAAAACTGATCAAAGTCTTTGAGTTGTCAAATTCATTCAACTCTTTATCAATTGGAGATTGAACTTTTATTATTATATCTGAATTCTTAACAAGTGCAGTGCAATCATCACAAATTTTTACACCAGCATCTATATATTCTTGATCTAAAAAACCAGCGCCGATCCCAGCATTACTTTCTATCAAACAAGTATGTCCCAGTTTTATTATTTCTTTCGCAGACGCAGGTGTCATTGCTACTCGAGACTCGTTTTTTGCTTGTTCTTTTAATGCTCCAATTTTCATGATACTTCCCACACCAGTAATTACATGCGCTATAATATAATTATACTTAATATAAAACAAAATAAATGCGATATATTGTTTTAAAATTAAATATAATGGGTTATTGCAGTTTAATCATAAATAAACTGCCACTTTTATTTATTATATCTGAATGACACAACTCTAATATCAAAGTAGGATATCAATAATGGAGAAAAAAATGACGCATTTGAATGGGAAACACGCACTAGTCACCGGAGGTGGGACTGGTATTGGTCAAGCAATTGCCATTAAATTAGCAGACCTCGGAGCTACGGTTACGGTCACTGGAAGAAGAATTGAGACTCTAACTGAAACTTGCTCTCTTTCAAACAATATCTACCCATTAATAATGGATATGGCGTCGGAAGAAAGCATTGTTGAAGGAACAAAGCTTGCAATTAAAGAACGTGGACCGACTTTAATACATGTTGCAAACGCGGGAATTGCAGAAACAATGCCTGTTCACAGAATGGACTTAGCTTTTTGGAACAAAATTATGAGAACTAATCTGGACGGAGTGTTTTTGGGCATTCGAGAAGGATTAACTAGTATGAAAGAAAATAATTTTGGAAGAATAATAACGATCAGCTCAATCGCAGGACTAAAAGGCCTCAAGTATGGAGCAGCATACTCGGCGTCAAAACATGCAGTTATAGGATTAACAAAAACATTATCAGAAGAATATATGGGCAGTGGAATAACAGCAAATGCAATCTGCCCAGGATATGTTAGAACCCCAATTGTTGACCGCAATAGAGACTTAATAGCATCTCGAAGTAATATGACCTTAGAAGATGCAGAGAAGGCAATGTCCCAAGACAATAGACACAAACGCTTAATAGAAGTAGAAGAAGTCTCATGCGCTGCAGAATTTCTTGTTGGACCAAATTCAGAGTCAATCAATGGTCAAACTTTGGAGATTGCAGGTGGACAGATTTAATTCCTTTTTAACTTAAGAGTTTTTTAATAGCCTCTGTCCATCTCTCGTATTCTTTATCGATTAAAGCAGTATCATTTTCTGGCTCGAAGATCTTATCAATTTTCAAACAGTCATTAACAGCTGCAAAATCTTTAAAATCCCCCAAAGATAAACTAAGCAAACAAGCGACTCCAAACGCACTGGCTTCAACATTTATTGGCCTTTCAACTTTTAGCCTTAACTGATCAGAAATCTTCTGCAATAGCCAATCATTTTGACTTACCCCCCCATCTACTTTTAACAATTCAATTGTTTTATTGGGATGATCCGATTGCATGGCAGATAAAAGATCTCGAACCTGAAATGCAATACTCTTGAGTGCTGCTTGAATTAAATCATCTGAGTCTGTATCACGTTCCAAACCAAAAATAGCTCCTCGACAACTCGAGTTCCAGTAAGGCGCACCTAAGCCTGTAAATGCTGGGACAAATATAACATTATTAGTTCCTTCTTTTATCTTATTTAGATCATTATAACTTTCTATTAAGTTTAGATTATTCTTCATCCAATCAATAGTAGTTCCAACATTAAATAATGATCCCTCCTTAGCGTATGTAGTAAAGCCATCTATTGTGTATGCTATCGTAGTAATCAAATTAGACTCAGATCGGTGTGCCTCCTGTCCAGTATTCATCATAACAAAACAACCAGTACCAAAGGTTGCTTTCACCATTCCTGGCTTAAAACAGCCCTGTCCCACTGCCGCTGCCTGTTGATCACCAATCATAGCTTTTATTGGAATCTTTTTTCCAAATAAGAAGGTTTCAGAAAAATCTGCAATATTCTCATTTACAACGGGTAGTATCGATTGTGGAATGTCAAATAAATCCAACAAATCATCATCCCATTTTTTATCATAAATATTGAACAACATTGTTCTCGAAGCATTTGTTATGTCAGTAGCATGTACTTTTCCCTCCGTTAGATGCCAAAGAACAAAAGAGTCGATCGTTCCAAAAGCCAACTTTCCTTGTTCTGCTTTTTGTCGCGCATTTTCCACGTTATCTAAGAGCCAGCCTATTTTTGTCGCTGAAAAGTAAGGATCCAAGAACAAACCTGTTCTTTCCTCAACCAAACCTTGGTATCCACCCAATTTAAGGTCCTTGCAGACCTTGTCAGTGCGCCTATCTTGCCAGACGATTGCATTATATATCGGAATTCCGCTTTCACGGTCCCACATAACAACTGTCTCTCTTTGATTTGTTATACCAAGAGCGACAACATCATTATCAATTACTGATTTTACAGTTTTAATAACACTTGCAATAATATCAGAGGGGTTCTGTTCAACCCAACCCGACTTAGGGAATTGGGATTCTATTTTTTCCGAATTTATTCTTAAAATTTGAAGTGTTTCGTCAAAAAGTATAGCACGAGTGGAGGTTGTACCTTGGTCAATGGTAATAATTTTTTTCATTTTAAAAGCTTACAAAATTATTAAGTAAACGAAAACTATGTTCTTGGTTTTATTCTTAATCTTATTAAAAGCTTGAACGAAATTAAGAATGAGGTCAAAATAATTATGCTGAACTTTTTTAAGAGGTGTTTACTTGTCCAATTCTTATTTTCAACCGGTATCTGGGCTAGATTTACCGCGATTTGCAGGAATCCCAACTTTTATGCGACTACCTCACATTCAATTGAACGATCCAAAAATAAAGGATGTAGATATAGGTCTTATTGGCGTACCTTGGGACAGTGGCACTACTAATAGGTCTGGTGCGCGCCATGGACCGCGTCAGATAAGAGATGCTTCATCAATGATCAGAGCCCAAAATGGAGCGACAGGAGTCAGGCCATTTGAGTCAGCGAACTGTGCAGACCTTGGAGACATTGCACCTAATCCAGCAGACCTTATGCAAACTATGTCTAGAATAACACAGTTCTACAATGATATTCATTCAGCATTAATTAAACCAATGACTGTCGGTGGCGATCATTTGAGTTCATTTCCTATTCTAAGAGCTTTAGGTAAGCAAAAACCTCTTTCAATGATTCATTTTGATAGTCATACTGATTTATTTGATGCCTATTTTGGTGGAACTAAATATACTCATGGCACACCATTTAGACGTGCAATTGAAGAGAATTTACTAGATCCAACGAAAATTGTGCAAATTGGCATTCGCGGCTCCACTTATGATAGCGAAGATCGTGATTTCGCAGATTCAGTAGGTATCAAAATATATCCAATTGAGGAATTGCACGCCCGAGGAATAGAACAGATAATGAGAGAAGCATGTGAAATTGTAGGTTCGTCAAGTACTTATATTTCCTATGACATTGATTTTGTTGACCCAACATTTGCTCCTGGAACAGGAACTCCAGAGGTAGGTGGTCCAAATTCATATGAAGCAATTCAGGTTATAAGAGAGTTAAAGAACGTAAACATAGTAGGTGCCGATCTCGTTGAAGTGTCCCCTCCTTACGATCACTCAGGCAATACAGCATTTTTGGCTGCATCAATAATCTTTGAATTATTATGTATTATGACTACAAATGAAACATAGGATCTTATTCTATATTCTCAAAATAATTAATAAATCTTAAGTCCATATAATAATAGGTTCATAACTCATTCTTAGAGCTACGCTTGCAAATCTTTGCTGCACTACCTTCCCAAACAAATCTTTATTTTTTTCTGAAATTTTTAATTTTAATAACTTTTTACTATTATCAAGTTCTAACTTCCCCATAGAATCTGCTGTCGAACCAGAAAGCATTGCACCAAATCTCATAGCTTTTCCTAAGATTTCAGCTTTACGCCTATCTTTCTTATCCAAAATTGAAAAAATTTTAGAAAATATTTCATTTTTTTTGGGGCTTTTATACCTATACAATAAAGCTATCGCCAGAAAGGCTCTACCCTGATGATCGATACCACCCAAATTCGCTCTGGTAGCATTGTCAAAACAAACTTCGGCTCGGTAGTCTGGGTGTGCACGCCAGCTAACATCATGTAAAAAGCAAGCCGCCTTAATCAATCTAACAAAGTTTTTCTCGCTCGTTTCAAACAATGGCATAATGAAATTAAATAAAGTAAGGCCAAAACCAGGTATCCGAGCTGCTGATGCTTCCATATGACGACAAGCCTCTAACAATGGGTCCTGCTCTCTTAACTTTTTATTCATCGCGCTGTGCAACAAACCTTCTCTAATACCATAACTGGAAACAGCTAATTTTTTTGGCTGAAAACAATCAATTAATTCATTTAAAATAATCGCAGAGCTAGGTAACAAACGTAATCTTGAAGAGGAGCTTGGGGATTTTGCCTCAAGATCTTTTAAAGAAGCTCTCATAATCCAAGTAAGGGTACCTTTAATTTCAGCTATTCTCATTTGATATTCATGTAAAACTTTTAGAGGATAATCTGTCATTTCCATTTGCGTTCGCGCTATTGAACGCCAAGATCCACCTACTAAATACATATTGGTGTATTTTCTTGAGAATAGCTTTTTACTTTTTCTAAGTTCTGAATTTACAAAATCTCTTTGAAGTTTCTGATCGAGATAGAATTGATTTAAATAAAGTGGTCCTATTGGGCAGCTTATTGTCTTACCAACAGTACCTTTTGAAATTTCTGCTAATTCTAAAGATGCCCCACCTAAATCACAAACCAAACCATCGGCACCTGGCCAACCCAATAAAACACCTTGTGCAGACAAATTTGCTTCTTCTTCTCCAGTAAGAATAGTTACATTTAAGCCTGTTTCCTGCAAAATTTCTTCGCAAAAAGCCACACCATCTTTAGAGTTTCGAACAGCAGCGGTCGCCACTGCTATCAAAGTCACATGCATAGCTTTAGAAAGTAATACAAATCTCTTTAATGCCGCTAAGGCTTTGTTTTTATTATCAACATTTAATACATTATCGGAACTTAAATTACTCCCAAGAGAGCATATTACTTTTTCATTGTAAAAGTACGCAGGAGATCTCGCTGCACCATCAAACACTACCAAGCGTACTGAATTAGATCCAATATCTATAACGCCTAGGCGTTCTATCGATCCTGAAGAAACTTTTTCTTTAAAATTAAATCTTAAGAAATTTGACAAATTAGTTCCAAAAACTTCTAATACAGATAAGAGTATCTAATCAATTACCTTTTGTATCGCAACTTATAAACATCAGCATCACCTGCTGATCCACGGCCAGACAAAGATGGATTTTCCATAAAAAATTTATGGCAATCAAATAAATCACCAGTTTTATTATGCCTTAAATAAGTACCGTCAGACTGTAGCACCCAACTTTGTTTTTCATCAGCTAAGTTTGCTGACATAATTTGGCTTACAATCTGCGATTTAATTGTATTGTTGTGAATTTCCAATAACCCCTCTACACGTCGATTTAAATTTCGATCCATCCAGTCTGCTGAGCTAATAAAAACTCTTCCTGATAATTTCTCAATTTGTCCACCATTTCCAAAACATACAATTCTTGAGTGTTCTAGAAACCTACCAACAATCGATTTGACTTGAATGTTTTCACTTAAATTTTCAATTCCTGGTCGAAGACCGCAAATTCCTCTAATTATTAACTTTATTTTTACACCACTGTTACTCGCTCTATATAATGCATCTATAACATCAGGTTCTATAAGCGCATTCAACTTCCCCCAAATTTCTGCATTTTTACCTAACTTTGCTAACTTTATCTCATTATCAATGGCATCAAGTAAAAACTTTTTGAGATTAACGGGAGAAATTGAAATTTTTTCAAGACTACTTGGTTTAGCATAACCAGAAACGAAATTAAAAACTTTAGTTGCATCTCGACCGTAAGATGAATCACAAGTAAAAAATGATAAATCTGTATAATATTTCGCAGTTATTGGATGATAATTTCCTGTCCCAAAATGAGTGTAGGTTATCAACTTATCATTTTCCCGCCTTACTACAGTAGATAATTTCGCATGAGTTTTCATTGTAATAAAACCATACACAACATGAGCACCAGCTCTTTCCAATCTGCGCGCCTGACGAATATTAGCTGCTTCATCAAATCGTGCCTTCAATTCGATAAATGCTGTTACTGACTTGCCAGTTTCAGCAGCTTCACATAGTGCATCTACGATAGGTGAGTTTTTGGATGTTCTATACAAAGTCTGCTTTATAGCAACAACAGACGTATCAACTGCTGCTTGTTGCAAAAATCTTACCACCATATCGAAGGTTTCATATGGGTGATGTAGCAACATATCTTTTTGCTGTATTGCTTTAAAAATATCCCCATCATAATCTAAAACTCTCTCAGGAATTCTTGGAGAGAAATTTGGCCAAAGTAAATTTGGTATTCCTATTTGAACCAATTCTTGTAGATCTGACAATGCCATAAATCCATCTATTTCAAAAATCTCACTTCGTAAGACATTACAATTCTTACTTATCATTTTTGCCAAATTAATATTAGCGCCAGCAGATATTGAAAGACTAATCACTTCGCCACGTTTCCGACGTTTTAAGGCGGTTTCAAATTCTCGGACTAGATCCTCAGCTTCCTCTTCGATCTCTAAATCACTATTTCGCAACAACCGAAACGTACAATAATTAATCAATAAATACTCTGGAAACAATTCGTTAATATATTCAACCAAAACTTCTTCAAGAGGCAACATTCTAAAGCTTTCAAGTGACGTACATAGCCTAACAAATCTTGGGAGCTGTTTAGGGATCGGTAATAGCACCGAATGCTCTTCTTCACTTTTGGCCTTTTTTAATTGTAGGGCCAGCGCAAAACCAGCATGAGGAATAAATGGAAATGGATGACCTGGATCAACAGCAAGAGGTGAAAGAACAGGAAAGATATTATTTATAAATTCATCATGAAGGAATTCTTTCTCTGCTTCTGTCAATTCAGCTGGTTTTAAAATCTCGATCTTTTCCGATTTTAAATCTGATATAAGATCAATCCAGCACGTTTGCTGCTGGTTTAGCAAAATTCTAGCTTTTTTATCAATTTCAGCCAATTGCTGACTTGGAGTCATTCCATCGGCCGCAGGATTATTTATCCTATTGTTCTTCAATTCACGAAGCCCCGCTACCCTAACAGAATAAAACTCATCCAAATTAGTCGATGAAATTGATAGAAATCGCAATCGTTCTAAAAGAGGCACATTCGGGTTGCTAGCTTCTTCTAACACACGCGAATTAAAAGCTAACCAAGAAATCTCACGATTTAAAAATCTTTCGCTAGTATTGTGACCTTTAAATCGCCTATCAGCGGATCTGACGATATCTGATCGCAAGAAATCAGAGTCAATAATTTTAAGGTTGTTTTGCTTATTCATAAAATCCTTTATGCCTTATCTTTTGTAAATTTGTCCAGAACTTCAGAAATCATTGCTCGACTCGGCCCTTTCTTCGTTTTCAACATTAAGTTATCTAATGAAACAACAAAATTTGATACTGATGACAAAGATCGGGTAATTCTTTTTAGAATATATTCTATTAAACTTGGTGAGATATTTATCTGCCTATCAGAAAATTGTTTAACTAATACAGCTGAAAGCAATGCATCATCAGGAGGGTAAATAGGGAAGTGTTCTGTGGCTTGTAATCTACTACTCAAGTCAAGCAACTGAACCCCAAGCCGACTTGCAGCAACTGAACTCGTCATCAATACGTAAATATCAAGTTGTTTTGCAAAATTTAATAGGTGAAATAATTTCTCTTCAAAAGTTGGTATTGAAATAATTAGATCAATATTCTCTATTATTAATGTTTTTATATTCGACAAATCTTGTTCTTGATTATTTAACTCTATAAACTTCGCCCCAGATAAATTAGCCCAAACATGCGATAAATGGGTTTTCCCAGAACCCTTTCCACCAGTAATCAAAACTCTTCGATCATTCCAATTAGCCCAATTTTGTACAACTTCAAAAGCTAAAGAATTTGCTTTAGAGACAAAAAAATCTTCGGTTCCTATTGCAGGATAACAAGGTAAATCAAAAATCAATTGATCCGACAATTTGACTTCTCCAAATTTTATTGAAACACTAACTTGATGCTAAATAACAATTGATTATAGTATTGTATGGCAATAATAAACTAGTCAGATATAAAAAATTATCTAGTTAATTGCGAGGATCAATGGATAATGCAAATCACAACACACGTGCAGAAGTCATTTTGCCATCAAAGGAATTAAATAAAGACATCGATTTCTTCACTAAAACCATCGGAATGCAATTAAATGAAATTTTTCCAGCAGATGATCCATCAGTAGCAGTTATTTCTGGTTACGGGCTTCGCTTAAGACTAGAAAAAGGCTCAAATGCTCCTGCGAGTTCAATCAAAATTCATATAGAAGCTTCTAATAAATTAAATAATAATAAAAGCAATTTAATAGCGCCCAATGGTTGTAGAATTGAACTGATCGAAATCAATCCCTCCTTAGTTATGCCCGAAACTAACC
Source organism: Paracoccaceae bacterium (assembly GCA_029246285.1). Classification (GTDB taxonomy): domain Bacteria; phylum Pseudomonadota; class Alphaproteobacteria; order Rhodobacterales; family Rhodobacteraceae. Next base: position 81,967 of record JAQWNW010000027.1, read on the forward strand.
ATGAATTTGTTGTAAGGCGACTTGCGGATCAAGCGCCATGGGTTATCGGGCGTGCCGGAATGCATTACCGAGATCTAATTCCATCGAGGCTAGGAGGATCAATTATAGCCAGTCATATTAGAATTCCAGACGGAGGACCCGTGCCAGATATGGTGCATTATCATACAGTTGGGTTTCAATTAATATTCTGCTACAAGGGATGGGTAGATCTTGTATATGAAGATCAAGGAAAACCTTTCAGATTACATCAAGGTTGCTGCGTAATTCAGCCACCTGAGATTAGGCACAAAGTATTATTTGCTAGTGATAACATTGAAGTAATTGAGATAGGAGTGCCTGCAGAACATGTCACAACGATTGATCATGAAATGCAACTTCCAAACAATATTATAAATATTAATCGTAAATTTAGTGGTCAAAAATTTGTTCATCATAAGGTTGAAGAAGCTAAATGGGAAAAATTTAGATTAAGTCAATTTGAAGCAAGAGATACAACAATATCAAAAAACACTCAAAATGTTGCTGGCGTAAAAATTGCCCGATATAAAGGAGGTGAAGACAGTTGGACTTCTCATGAGTCAGATATCTTATTTAATTTTGTTATGAGTGGAAACATGATTTTAGAAAGTGAAGGTAAAAGTTCGAACGAATTGGCTCCCGGTGATGCATTTGTAATTCCACCAAACATGAAAACTCGATATATGTCGTGTACTAATGATTTAGAACTTCTGGAGGTTTCACTTCCAGGCGAATTCAAAACCATAGTTTATTAATTAAAAAGGAGATTAATGTATGATATTGATTAAATGAGAAATCAAATATCAATCATCAGGTCTTTTAAGCGAAATCAAATTCTCAATAACTGCATAATCTCGATACCCCAATCTAGCTAACGGTTTGTATAAAGTAACATCAAATATACCATCTCGAATGTATTCTTCATTTATATGAATTCCCTTAACCTCTCCAATTATTGCAGTTTGATCATCCCCGGGCAACTTAAGTTCTTTGTGTAAAACGCATTCAAAAGCAGCAGGTGCTTTTTTAACATATGGCACCCCAACAATCTGCGATCTACCTTTCTCTAGTCCTGCTAGACTAAACTCATCCTCTCCATGTTTGAAGTGCTGAGATGAGATATTCATTTCTGAAGTGAGTTCAAAACTAACAAAATTAACCACAAACTCGCCCGTCTCTCTAATATTACGGATTGAATCCTTTTCTTCATTTACTCCAAGTTTTGGACCAGTTTTACTAAAAATAACCATAGGGGGCTTATCGCCAATTGCGTTAAAAAAAGAATATGGTGCTAAATTGGCTCTTCCCTCTTTATCAATTGTTGAAATCCAGCCAATTGGTCGTGGCGAAACAATCGCTTTAAAGGGGTCATGCGGAAGAGAAGACGGACGATTATCTGGGTTGTAAAACATAAAAACCTCTTTATTAATCTAATCCCCAATCGTAACCTTTGAAAAACTGAGATACCAGCATAAAAAACGTAATACTTGAGCAAAGTTTGATGATTTTACAAAAAGAGCAGTCAACTGATTATTGGGAGATAGAAAACCTATATGACATCTGCTTTACATATACCCGATTAAGTCTCAGTTCTTACAGATTACGCGAAAATGTGAAGCCAATTTTTGATTTATGTTTCGTCGCAAGAGACGAAACAAAAAATTTATTTGCTGCGATTAGATATTGGCCAATCAAAATAGGAAATCATCCAGCTTTATTATTAGGCCCCATAGCAGTCCACCCAACAAGACAAGGGGAAGGACATGCAAGATACATCATTAATCATTCGATAAAAAAGGCCGAGTTATTAGGGTGGGAAGCCGTCATCTTAGTTGGCGATTTGTCTTATTATAAACAATTCAACTTTAAAATTGCTAGAAATTTAAACTTCCCTCAACCTACTAATAATAAACGTATTCTAATTAAATCCCTTAACCATTTTAACACCGATGGGCTTAAGGGAACGGTAAATAAATACTAGAAGTTTATTAGTTAATAGGTAAATTTAAGTTTCCTTAGCGAGCCAATCCGATACAAAAGGTCTTATTGATTGCTCTCCCGATATTAATGCTGTGTTAATAATTTCCCTCAATTCCTTTAAATCTGTTCTTAAAATCAATGACTTAACAGCACCAATTGAAGCTGGTCTCATCGACAATGTCCTAATCCCCATTGCCAACAAACATACTGCCTCCATAGGTCTACCTGCGTCTTCTCCACAAAAGCTCAATGGTGTTTTTGTTTCATCACAACGTTCAACAATCTGTTTGATTAGGTTTAAAAAACTTACATTTAAAGTGTCATATCTTTTTCTAACTCTTTCGTTTTCCCTGTCCGCCGCATAAAAAAATTGCTTTAAATCATTTCCCCCAATAGAAACAAAATCTGTTAATTCAAAAAATTGTTTTGGCGCAAATGCTAGTGAAGGAGTTTCCAACATAGCTCCTATTTCCACCTTACTTGGAAGTTTATGACCCAATTCCGCTTCTTTTGCCAAGACATGCATCAAGTTATCCCTTGCCATTTTAAACTCTCCGAATTGAGCAATCATTGGAAACATAATCGATACATCTCTATCAATGGCAGCCCTAATAAATGCTTGGAGTTGCATTTTCATAACTCCGGGCTTATCTAACCCAAGCCTTATTGCTCGCCACCCCATAGCAGGATTTGGCTCATCAGTAGGCCGCATGTAAGGTAGGACTTTATCTGAACCAATATCCAGCGTTCTAAAAACCACCTTTTTGTCTCCAGCAGAACTTAAAACACGATTATATATTTTAGCCAATTCGCCTCGCTTTGGAATTGAGTTTCGGGCTAAAAACTGCAATTCAGTTCGAAATAAACCAACACCTTCAGCACCAGAATTTTTTAAACTCGGTAGATCTGTCATTAATCCAGCGTTCATTAACAGGTGAATTCGGACCCCATCCCTCGTAATTGCTGGAACATTTTTCAATTCAGCATAGCGTTCTAATTTTTTAGATTGCATAGCGATTTTTTCACCAAAAGCACGGTCAACATTTTCCTCTGGCCTTAAGTGGACTATTCCTTGATCTCCATCGACCAAAATACGATCACCGTTTAAAGCCTCAGTAGTTATTCCACTAGCATTTATAATCAAAGGAATAGCCATAGCTCGCGCTATCACAGTTGCATGGCTTCCAACTGATCCCTCTTCTAAGACAATTCCTTTTAGATTTCGACCGTACTCTAACAACTCACCAGGCCCAATATTTCTTGCAACTAAAATTGGATTTTCTGGTAAATCAGTAATCTTTGCCCGACCTTGACCTGTTAAAACGCGAAGCAATCGATTTGATAAATCATCTAGATCATGCAACCGATCTCTTAGATAGACGTCTTCTACCCTGGCCATCCGAGTCCTAAAAGTCGATTGTTCTTTTTCTACTGCAGCTTCGGCAGATAGCCCACTTTCAATGTCATCTTCCATTCTTTTTAACCAGCTTTTAGAATTCGCAAACATTCTATAAGCTTCTAATATTTTCTTATGCTCATCCGAGGCGCCTTTAAGAGCTGTATTTAACATCCCATCAACGTCTCCTTTCAATTGCTGAATCGCTTCTTTAAGACGTTTATTTTCTTTATTTATATCATCAGCAAAAGGATTTGTTACTACAACTCGAGGTTCATGAAGCAGCACAGAACCTACCGCAGCACCATCCTGAGCAATTCCACCTCTTATTAAAACCGAATATTGATGTGGTGCCTTGAGATTTTCATCACCTCCGACAAACGCTCCCAATTCGGTCATTTCAGCTAATACCATAGCCACAACTTCAACCGCATAGATTTCATCATCAGTAAAAAGACGCGCTGAACGGGATTGAACCACCAAAACACCAAGTGTTTCACCCAGTCGTTGAATCGGTACCCCCAAAAAACTTGAATATCTTTCTTCTCTTGTTTCTGGCATGAATCTAAAACCTGGTTGAGAAGGTGCATTATCCGTATTTATTGGCTTTGCATCTCTTGCAACCAATCCCACCAAGCCCTCACCAATTCGTAAACGTGTCTTATGGACGGATCCCGGATCTAAACCCTCAGTTGCACAAAGTTCGAGAGTTGAACTGTCCACCAAAAGGTAAACAGAGCAAACTGCGGTACCCATGCTATCCGCAATTAGATGCGTTACACTATCAAGCCGCTTTTGGCCTTCTCCTTCCTCACTAAGCGCATATTTTAATCTCTTTAATAGCGTTCTTGATTGTAATCCAGTTTCTAATGCCATATCTCATCCTTTTCAGGCCTCGATGCCAAGCTCAAAAGCATCATGCAATGATTGCACGGCTAACTCCATATATTTTCTATCAATAAGTACAGAGATTTTAATTTCAGAAGTAGTAATAACCTTAATATTTATATTCTCTTTTGAGAGAGCTTGGAACATTTTAGCAGCAACGCCCGCATGGCTTCTCATACCAATACCTACCACCGAAATTTTACTCACATCCTCATCTGAAACCAACTCTCGATAATTAAAGGTTTTGTCAATTTTTGCCTCATTTAAAGTAACCGTAGCTAACTCTACTTGATCTACAGGACATGAAAATGTCATGTCTGTTCTGCCATCATCGGAAATATTTTGAACAATCATATCAACATTAACGCCTTTATCGGCAAGCGTTCCAAAAATTGAGGCTGCTATCCCAGGTCTATCTGCAACAGAAATTAATGTCATTTTTGCTTCATCTCTCGAATGCGCCACACCAGAAACAACTTTATTCTCCATAATACTCTCCTCCTGACAGACCAATGTACCATCATTGTCTGAAAAACTATTTAATACCTTTAAAGGCACATTATATCTCATTGCTAATTCTACAGATCGAGTTTGCAACACTTTAGCTCCTAATGAAGCAAGTTCTAACATCTCTTCATAACTGATTTTGCTTAATTTTTTTGCTTTATTAGTTATTCTTGGATCAGCAGTAAAAATACCATCTACGTCAGTGTAAATCTCACATTGCTTCGCCTCAAAAGCAGCGGCAAAAGCAACCGCCGTTGTATCAGAACCCCCACGTCCCAGAGTAGATAACCTACCATCTTTGGTTAAACCCTGAAAACCAGCAATGACCGCGACACGCATTCCTTCAAGAAATTTCTCATTTAATTTTTGGGTAGAAATTTCCATTATTCTTGCAGAACCGTGAGCAGAATTTGTGATTAGAGGAACTTGCCATCCTTGCCAACTTCGAGCAGAAACTCCCATATTCTGCAATGTCAAAGCCATCAAACCGGCTGATGCGTTTTCACCACTTGAAACAATGGCATCGTACTCTCTTGCATCATACAAGGAAGAAACACTATTCACTAATGAAACTAATCTATTTGTTTCTCCAGCCATTGCTGAAACAATTACAATAACATCAAACCCTTTTTCTACCTCTGCAAGTACTCTTGAGGCCGCATTTTTTATCCGGTCGACATCAGAAACAGAAGTTCCTCCAAATTTCATAACTAGTTTAGGCATAATAAATTCCAAAAAAAGTGATCGAACAAGCTTCTAAAGCTACTAATAGAGAAGAGCAAGCACTACTAAAGCGGGTGCTTTTTTCCATCCCATGTTTCAAAACATCCCGTTTTTTTCATAGTTAACTCACTAAAGCGATCCATCAAACCACTTGCAGCTTCTTCCACAGATATATCGGCTTTAGCTCCACCCATGTCAGTTTTCACCCATCCTGGATGATAAATTCCAACTGGTATTCTTCGTGAACTTAAATCTTTTGCTAGATTTCTTCCCAAATTAATAACAGCTGCTTTAGACGCGCGATAAATATAATCGCCGCCACTTGCTTTTCGCTGACTACCCATCTGACTAGCTATGATCGCAATTTTACCTTCCGCAGCAATAATATTTGGAAGCGTTTTTTGAATCAATAAAAAAACACTAATAACATTTATTGAGAAGGTCTTAATCCAAAGATCTGATTTATAGCCATAATTTAAATCCTGATCTCTATCTATAAAAATTCCAGCATTACAAACCAGTAAATCTATTGGGATATTATTTAATTTTGTTTCTAAAGCTTCAATTGAGCTTGCATTTTCCAAATCGACATGGATACAATTTTCTCCACGCCCTAATGAAAGAACATTTTCGCCTGCTCCGCGCATGTTCTTTGCTAGAGCAGCACCTATGCCTCTGGTTGTTCCAGTTATTGCAATAGTCAATCAAAACCTCTATTCAAAAAAGAGTTAATTTGTCTTTCGATCCGCCCATGGAAGAGGCGTAATACTTACGCCATCTTCAACTAAAGTTTTTACTTCTTTAACAGTAGCCTTTCCACGAATTCCACGTTCTTCGGCTTCACCTTCATGAATGGCCCTTGCTTCTTTAGCAAAATTAGAACCAACATCCTCCGTATTTGCCTCAATTTTTGCTCTAAGCTCCATAAAGGCCTGCTCAGCCGTTGTTAAGGGGCCCGATAATGGACGATTATCTTTTCTTTTGGCTTTATTCTTTGCTGGACGCACCTGAGGAGACATTAAAGCTCGTTCAACCTTCTTGTCTCCACAAATTGCGCAAGAAATCATGCCAGAAGTCTTCAATTTATCTAACGCGTCAACCGATTGTATCCAACTATCAAATTCATGACCATTGGAACATTTGAAGCTATATTTTATCATTTAAGCTCACCATAATCGTTATCTTTAATTTATTAAAAGTAAAAATCTCACGTTTAAACCATTTTAATTAAAGAAAGGTTCTCCTATTTCGATGCTCTTCGTTCTCTACGATTAGATATTGGTTGAAAAGCTACTCCAACATGAGCTTCACAATATGGTTTACCAGTCTGAGTGGTCAAACCACAAAACCAGAACTCATCTGTAGCTGGATCTCCAATCGGCCACTTGCAGGTTTTTTCTGTTAATTCCAATAAGGACAGCTTTTTAGCACCCTTTTCAACTTCTTTAACCGTTGCTAAGGCCTCAGGGCTTATTTCATTTGCTGATGGTTGAGGAGGAAGTGGTTGACCTGGCGTCAAAATTGGCTTCCTCATTGGGATTATTGCATTTTTTTCTGGTATATGCGTATCAATAACAGTCTTTATCTTTGGGCTAAAAGCTTTTGTTCGTACCTTTTTCGTAGTTCTTGAAGTTGGTGCATCTCTTTTGGTTTTTATTGAACCTGCACGATTTGATAATCCTAGCCTGTGAACTTTGCCAATCACAGCATTGCGGGTCACACCACCCAGTTCCTTGGCTATTTGACTAGCACTATTACCTTCGGTCCACATGGACTTTAACTTTTCAACTCTATCTTCCGTCCATGCCATTTTATTTCTCCAAATCAAATCTTACTTTAAAGTAAAGCTTTAAAATATTATATTATTCGACAACCGTTATACCACTTTGATATAATCAAATACAAGGGCTAGACACACACAATAAAATAGTATTATTTGAATTGTGAGAAATAAAAGGCTTTTCAGATGTCATTAAACATCAATATAAAAAACCGACGGAAATTTGTGAATTAACATATCCTCAAACTTCAATATAACTCATATAAGAAAATAAAATGATTGATTCTGTCCTACCATCATATTCTCGTGCAAATTTACGCTTCGTAAAAGGGGAAGGTGTGTGGCTTTTTACTGAAAATGGTGAGAAATATCTAGATATGGGTGCTGGTATAGCAGTGAACTGCTTAGGCCATGCTAATCCGCATTTAACCAAGATTTTAACAGATCAAGCAGGCAATTTGTGGCATACATCAAATCTTTACCATATCCCAAATCAAGAAAAATTAGCAAATAACTTAGTTCAATCCACCTTTGCAGATACTGTTTTTTTTACAAATTCTGGAACTGAAAGCATGGAGTGTGCCATAAAAATGGCACGAAAGTTTCATCATAGCAATGACGATACAGATAGAACAGAAATTATAACTTTTGAAAATAGTTTCCATGGCCGTTCATTAGCAATGATTTCAGCGGCTGGTTCTGAAAAACTTATAAAAGGATTTGAACCCATACTTTCTGGATTCATACAAATACAATACAATAATATTGAACAACTTACGAAGGTGGTGAGTGCAAAAACTGCTGCAATTGTTCTTGAACCAATACAAGGTGAAGGGGGCATTATTCCTGCTCAAGAAAGGTTTTTATTGCAAGTCAAAAAACTATGTTTAGAGAATGGAATTTTATTGATCTTGGATGAAATTCAATGTGGCGTAGGAAGGACTGGTTCGCTTTTCGCATATGAAGAATACAATGTGATGCCGGATATTATGGCGATAGCTAAGGGAATTGGCGGAGGATTTCCACTTGGGGCATGTTTAGCCACAGAAAGAGCTGCACAAGGTATGACCGCTGGGACCCATGGTTCGACTTATGGCGGCAATCCTCTCGCCTGCGCTGTTGGAAATGCTGTCCT
>JAQWNW010000052.1 GCA_029246285.1 Paracoccaceae bacterium
ATTATTAAGACTATCTGTTAGCGCACGTAGTGAACCCTCAGCATCGGATTTAAACAAGTCTTCTCGTAAGTCGATCAGACGTTGTGCTGATTGAGGCAACGTACGATTGGTTGCAAGTTTACGTAATAAGAGGCTTGCTGCCACACTTATTGGTACATCTGCCGCATTTGTTAAATTATTGTATCCTAGTTTGTTGCAGTCAGCCTCAATCTTAGAGTCTATGTTGCTAGCAGTTCCTGGCATTACTCGAGCACCCAATGCCTCAACACGAACATTTTCCATAGCTTCATATAGATCTTGAGCAACTTGCCCTTTTGGCATGTATTTATTATGTGTTCGTTCGTTATGAAATCTTAGTTTCAAAGCATATGCGTCGGCTGTACCTCTTGCTAACATCACTTCATCTTTGGTGAGATTTCTACTTATCTGTGGCAAGCGAACGGATTCGTTTGAAACCCCAGGTGGATCTACTGTAAATGAGACATTTAATTCAGGTTCATTTGCTAACGACTTGGTTGCTTCTGCTAGCGCCTTTTTGAATGGGTCAGCTGGATTTGGATTTGACTTGGACAAGTTTAGTTTCCTAAATGACTGATAAGGTTTATCCTAGACTGACGCTTACTGCTGATTCTGGAAGTTCCTCATCAAAACAGCGTTGATAGAATTCCGCCACTGTTTCTCTTTCTAATTCATCACATTTATTCAAAAATGTTACCCTAAATGCGTATCCGATATCATTAAAGATACTAGCATTCTGTGCCCATGCAATAACTGTTCTTGGGCTCATCACGGTGGAAAGATCACCTTGCATAAATGCTGTTCTTGTTAAATCTGCAACGGTTACCATCTGACCAACAATTCTTTTCCCCTTAGAGTTGTCATAGTCTGGGTTTTTTGAGATTACAATTTGAGTTTCAGCACTATGGGAAAGGTAATTTAATGTTGCAACAAGTGACCAGCGGTCCATCTGCCCTTGGTTAATTTGTTGGGTTCCATGATATAAACCAGTTGTGTCGCCCAAGCCAACTGTGTTTGCTGTAGCAAAGATACGAAAAGAAGGATGGGGTTGAATAACTTTGTTTTGGTCAAGTAAAGTTAATTTACCGTCAACTTCGAGAACCCTCTGGATTACGAACATTACATCTGCTCTACCAGCATCATATTCGTCAAAGACAATCGCAGTGTTGGTTCTTAATGCCCAAGGCAATATTCCTTCTTGAAATTCGGTTACTTGTTTTCCATCTTTGAGTTTGATTGCGTCTTTTCCAATCAGGTCAATTCTACTTATGTGACTATCCAAGTTCACTCTAACTGTTGGCCAATTTAGACGAGCTGCTACTTGTTCAATATGTGTGGATTTTCCAGTGCCATGGTAACCTTGTATTATCAATCTACGATTAAAGGCGAAGCTTGCTAAAATAGCCAAAGTGGTGTCATGATCAAATTTATAATTAGTATCAATTTCTGGTACCCGTTCAGATTTTTCAGCAAAGCCTTTAACTTTAATTTTACTTTCAATACCAAATAATTTTGATACCGATATGTTTTCGGTTGGAAGAGCTTTCATATCTATATCGCCGTCAGCCATTTTTATTCCTCTAAAAACTGAATTTTTTTCACATTTATTGTCTATCGAAGGGTTACTGAAGGATTATTTAACAGCTTGCAAGAGAAAGGGTAAGTAAATTTCATATAAAACACAAAATTTTAACAAATATTAATAATTTTTTAACAATTTGGAAAAATTTCTAATCTGAAAACCTCAGGCTTGAATTAGCTTAAAATTACTCAAAATATATAAAAAGACAGAAAATTTTGAAATGTTTGCTTTGAACATTTTATTTTTTTATAATAAGGCGATGATGTTAAGCAATTTTAAATTAGGAAATTTGAGAATTGATAAGAAGACCGATAATTGGAATAGTTGGTAATAATTATTTAATGAATGAGGAATATCCTGTGCACGCTTCTGGACAGATGAATTGTGCCGTCATTTCTGAAGTTATGAATTGCATACCCTTAATCATTCCATCAAATCCTAAGTATTCATCCATTGATGAATTAATGCACATCTGTGATGGATTCTTATTTACGGGTGCACAACCCAATGTTCATCCCGAAGAATACGGCCACCAACCAACAGAAGCTTATGGTAAGTTTGATCGAGACAGAGATCGTATTGCTTTACCTTTAATAAGAAAATGTGTTCAAACAGGTCAACCGGTGTTTGGGGTTTGCAGAGGGTTTCAAGAGTTTAATGTTGCAATGGGAGGCACTCTTCACCCTGAAATTCGTGATATCCCTGGTCGAGACAACCATAGAATGCCTCCAGATGGTACATTAGAAGAAAAATTTGCTCTTCGTCATAAAATTGATTTGCAGATTGGAGGTGTGTTTGAGAGAATATTAAAGTCTAACTCAATAATGGTTAATTCGCTGCATGGTCAAGGAATATTGGAAGCAGGTCCACGTATAATGATAGAGGGCTGGGCTCCAGATAAAACTCCTGAAGCCATAAATATCACTGGAGCAAAAGGCTTTGCTCTAGCGGTACAATGGCACCCAGAGTGGAACGCAAAAGAAGATCCTGTATCAAGGCCATTATTTGAAGAGTTTAGCAAAGCCGCCTATCGGTGGCAGGATGATTTTGTAAAAACATAGAAGGGCTCAGATCATCATCTGTTTTACAGAGTTTAATTGTAATTGTGGATAGTCTCGTTCAACCCTGTCTATGTCCCACTGTAAACGAGTTAAGAAAACAGGATCTCCATCGTTATCTTCAGCCATATGACCCTTGTTAGCTTTCGAAAATTCATCAAGAGCTACTGATGATCCGGATATCCAACGAGCTGAAGTAAATTGAGTGGTTCCAAACTTCACAGGAATCCCATATTCTATTTCTATCCTGCTTGCCAAAACTTCAAATTGTAAGGGGCCAACTACACCAACAATAAAACCGGAACCAATCAAGGGTTTAAATAATTTAGCCGCACCTTCTTCAGCAAACTGAATTAAAGCTTTTTCTAAATTTTTTCCCTTCATTGGGTCTGTTGAGCTAACTGATTTAAGAAGCTCTGGAGCAAATGAGGGAATGCCAGTAAACTTCAATTGTTCTCCCTCTGTTAAAGCGTCCCCAATTCTTAATTGTCCATGATTTGGAATTCCTATTATATCGCCAGCCCAGGCCTCCTCTGCTAATTCCCTATCGGCTGCCAAGAATAAAACTGGATTTGAGATTGTCATAACTTTTCTTGACCTGACGTGTGTTAATTTCATACCCCGCCTGAAATGCCCTGCACATACTCTGAGGAAAGCAACTCTATCCCTGTGTTTTGGGTCCATATTTGCTTGCACTTTAAAGACAAAACCTGAAACTGATCTCTCAAGCGCATTCACTGTACGAGGAGATGCATTTCTAAACAGTGGTTCTGGACCATGTTGTCCTATTCCATTCATTAACTCTTGAACCCCAAAAGAGTTTAAGGCGGAGCCAAACCAAATTGGTGTTAAAGTGCCTTCAAGGAAGGCTTTTTTTTCAAAACGTGGAAGTAGCTCTCTTGCGAACTCTACTTCTTCCCTGAGTTTAACCAGTAAATGCGCAGGAACATGTTTTGAGATCATTTCATCATCTAGCCCATTGATTTTGATGCTTTCGGCGATGATATTTCTATCACGTCTGCTCATTAGTTCTAATCGGTCATTTAACAAATCATAACATCCAATAAACTCTTTACCAACGCCAATTGGCCAGTTTGCGGGCGTTACATCGATGGCTAAGTTTGATTGTATCTCATCGATTATATCCAGGGTATCCCTACTTTCTTGGTCCATTTTATTACAAAAAGTAAACACAGGCATGTCTCTTAAGCGGCAAACCTCAAATAACTTCTTGGTTTGGCTTTCTACTCCTTTGGCGCCATCAACAACCATAATTGCGGAGTCAACTGCAGTGAGGGTTCTATAAGTGTCCTCGGAAAAATCAGAATGACCTGGGGTGTCTACTAAATTGAATCTATAGTTCTCAAATTCGAAAGACATTGCGGAGGCTGAAACAGAGATACCCCGGTCTTGTTCCATTTTCATAAAGTCAGAGCGGGTTCTACGAGACTCCCCTTTCGCCCGAACTTGGCCGGCCAATTGTATTGCCCCTCCGTATAATAGAAATTTTTCGGTTAATGTTGTCTTGCCAGCATCTGGATGCGAAATAATAGCAAAAGTTCTTCGCCGGTTAATCTCTTTCTCTTCTGTTGTTTTTATATCTTTGTTTTTTATCATGAGGCGCGGTATAGTGTGAGAATATTTGTCTTGCAATGTCGGTTTATCATTAACTTTAATATGGTGTTTCATAGTGTTAAGAAGTTCTTACATTGAGATAGCAGTTTTTTAATGTGTTAGTTTGCAAATATGTTTGTTTAGGAATGAGGATAAAAAAATGGATTTAGGAATAGATGGTAAATGGGCGATTGTATGCGCCTCGTCAAAGGGCTTGGGTTTTGGTTGCGCTAAAGCTTTGGCATTAGAGGGTGTAAACGTTGTAATTAATTCTCGTTCTTCAGAGTCGTTATCAGCCGCAGCTGATTCAATTCGATCTGTAACATCTTCCAAAGTCATTAGTGTCGTGGGAGATGTTACTACTGAAGAAGGTAGGGCTAAATTATTATCGGTGTGTGATTCTCCTGATATTTTAGTTACAAATGCAGGTGGTCCTCCCCCAGGTTTATGGTCAGATTGGAGTCGCGAAGATTTTATTAAAGCGATTGACGCTAACATGTTGACACCTGTTTCAATGATTCAATCTGTTCTTCCTAAAATGATGGATCAAGGGTGGGGAAGAATAGTAAATATAACTTCACAATCAGTGAAAGCACCCATTGCAGTCTTAGGACTGTCTAATTCTGCCCGAGCCGGGTTGACTGGGTTTGTTGCAGGCACATCAAGACAAGTCGCTGGGACAGGCGTAACAATAAATAATTTACTACCAGGGATACATGCGACTGACAGGGCTATTACTCTGGATACTGGTGTTGCAGCAACACAAAACATCAGCCTTGAGGAGGCAAAATCAAGAAGGTGCAAAGAGATCCCTGTTGGAAGATATGGAACAGTTGATGAATTTGGAGCAGCATGCGCATTTTTGTGTTCGCAGCATTCAGGGTTTATTATTGGCCAGAACATTTTGTTGGATGGGGGTGGCGTAAATGCAACCTTGTAATTATAACAAGGTGAATTGGTTCTTATTAATTGAGTTAGCCTAAAAATTTTATAGGAACGCATGGTAAACATATACAATCAAGATATTGCAAGATTAGAAGTAAAGAATCTTTATCACCAATTTGACGGTATCGAAGTAATCAAAGATTTAAATCTCTCAGTGCAGTCAGGCCAGGTTACTTGTCTCCTTGGGCCGTCTGGCTGTGGGAAGTCGACTACTTTAAGAATAATCGCTGGAGTTGAGCGGCAACAAAAGGGCACAATATTTCTGGATGGAGATATTGTATCGGGACCGAGTTTGCATATTCCACCAGATAAAAGAAGGGTTGGTTTAATGTTTCAAGATTTTGCTCTTTTCCCACACCTCACGGTTAGTGAAAATGTTGGATTTGGTTTAGATGGTTCAGATATCAATAACAAAGATCGGATTGATAGCTTATTAGAAAGAGTTGGTTTAGAGGAGTTTGAGGACAAATTCCCACATCAACTATCGGGGGGCGAACAACAAAGGGTTGCTTTGGCTCGAGCTATAGCGCCTAAGCCACAGTTAATGTTGATGGATGAACCTTTTTCAGGGTTGGATCTACGCTTAAGAGATGAGATACGTGATGATACGTTAGGTTTGCTTAAAGAAGAGGGAGCCGCAGTTTTGCTGGTTACTCATGATCCAGATGAAGCGATGAGAATGGCAGATGAAATTGCATTGATGAGAAATGGAGAGATCGTACAGAAGGGTGCTCCATATAATATTTATAATACCCCAATTGATAAGGCGGCAGCCGCTTTCTTTTCTGATATTAATGTTATCGAGGGTGTTTCAAATAATTCTTTAATACAAACCCCTTTTGGCCAATTTTTAACTCCAGGACTAGAGAATGGACAACCTGTTGAGATTATAATACGACCGCAACATTTGAAAATGGACTTCGACAGAAATGGAAGAGGTCCAAACGCCACTGTGCAAGATGGAGTGCCAGCAAAGGCAATAGTGGTAAACTCCAGATTTATGGGAAGCCAAAGTCTGGTAGAGTTTCAAATGGAAACAGATTCTTCCTATTTGAAAGCGACTGTGCCGGCAGTGTTTTTACCCAGAAAAGGCACAGTATTGTGGCTATCAATGCGTCGAGATCGGTGCTTTGTTTTTCCATCTAAGTAAAAAATTACATATATTTTTTCATTTAGGGCTTTTAGCTTTTGGTTTTTGTTCTTAAATATAGATGATTATTGAATTTTTGAGGTAATTTGACACCTCGTCAGGAGAATATGATGTTAAATAACATAGGTATACCAGGTATATTATTAATTGCTGTGGTCGTTTTAGTTCTTTTTGGTCGTGGAAAAGTTTCTTCACTAATGGGTGAAGTGGGCAAAGGGATTACTGCTTTTAAGAAAGGGGTAAGTGACGGAAAGAAAGAAATTGAGACAGAAAATTTGGATGAAGCTAAAGATGTTACCCCTGAGGCTGATAAAGATAAAAGTTAAAGTTTTTAACTTTTAACATTTTTTAAGGAAATTACTTTTGTTTGATTTGGGTTGGACCGAACTTTTGTTGATAGGTATAGTGGCTCTTATTGTGGTAGGCCCTAAAGACCTGCCTGGGATGTTTCGAACACTTGGGAAATTAATGGCTAGGGTACGAGCGATGGCACGGGATTTTCAAAGGTCAATGGAGGAAGCCGCAGATTCTTCGGGTGCAAGTGACATTGCGGTAGATTTAAAAAACTTAACTTCCCCTAAGGCTATGGGTTTGGATGCAATCAAGAATCTCGCGTCCTCTTCAGATGACGAGGAAGAGGCTAGTAAGCAATTGGAGGCGACAAAAGCCGAAATGGCTGAGGTTCAAAAGAAACATACCGAGGAGCTTGCAAAAAAGAACCAAGCGACATCAAAAAAGATAGCAGAGTTTTCTGAAAATTCTGATAAAAAACAAAAAACATCGTCAAAAAAATCAATTAAGAAAAAAAATGAATGAGTGATGAAGTCGAATCTAATGCAGCTCCACTGATTGAGCATTTAACAGAGCTGCGCTCCCGGCTAATAAAATCTGTGCTGGCTTTTCTAGTTGGTATGGTGGTTTGTTTTACTATTTGGAATTCAATTTTTAATTTTTTAACTTATCCTCTTTGCTCAGCTATGATGGAGAGAGGGCAAGCGGACTGTGGGTTGATTTTGATTAAGCTGCAGGAAGGATTTTTTGTTGCGATCTCCATTTCATTTTTGGGTGGGTTTATGTTGGCTTTCCCTTATATTGCCTTTCAAATGTGGAGATTTGTTGCGCCGGGTCTGTACAAGAATGAAAAGGGCGCATTTTTACCATTTCTGATAGCATCACCATTTATGTTTTTTTTAGGTGCAGCTTTTGCGTTTTGGGTAGTAACGCCTTTGGCGTTTGATTTTTTCTTAGGATTTCAACAACCTGGATCTTTGGGTCAAAGTGATGATGGAGAGAGTGGTATAGCGGCGATTGCTTTTCAAGGATCGGCACAAGAGTATTTATCACTGACTATTAAGTTTATTGTAGCATTTGGTTTATGTTTTCAATTGCCAGTTTTATTGACTTTGATGGGTAAAGTTGGGTTGGTTAGTTCTGATGGATTAAGAACTGTTAGAAAATATGCGGTGGTCGGTATATTAGTTATGGCTGCGATTGTCACACCCCCTGATGTAATCACCCAAGTTATATTGTTTGTTGTTGTTTATGGGCTTTATGAACTTTCAATTTACTTGGTTAGAAGAGTTGAGCGTCAACGTGATCTTGAGGATGATTCAGGCGTTGATGAGACTCGAGATGAGTCGGAAGATACTTAATGTCTGATGAACTAAACCGAATAGCAGACGCTTTAGAGAGACTTGCCCCTGCTCCAGTAGCATTGCCGGACTTGTCAAAAGCAGATGTTTTCATTTGGAATATTCAACCAGACCGTATCGAAGAAGTATCGGGCTTCAATAATGTTAATCTTAACATTTTACGAGGAATTGATACTGCAAAAGAAATATTATTGAGGAATACGAAACAGTTTGCAAATGGATTTCCAGCCAATAACGCCTTGTTATGGGGCGCTAGAGGCATGGGGAAATCATCCCTTGTTAAAGCGGTTTTTAAAAAGATTTCTGAGTCGACTAAACTACTTAAGCTCATAGAAATTCAACGGGAAGATTTATCTTCAATAAATAGGTTATTAGTTAGGTTGAAAGACCAAAATTATAGATTCCTGCTATTTTGTGACGATTTGAGTTTCGATGGTCAAGACTCGTCCTATAAATCTTTAAAAGCGGTATTAGATGGAGGTGTTGACGAGAAGCCTAATAATGTGATTTTTTATGCATCTTCTAATCGTAGGCATTTGATGCCAAGAGCGATGATTGAGAATGAAACTGGCTCTTCGATAAATCCAAGTGAAGCTGTTGAAGAGAAGGTCTCTTTATCTGATCGGTTTGGCCTGTGGTTAGGGTTTCACGGATGCGATCAGCCAACTTATTTAAAAATTATTGAAGGTTATTGTAATGAATATGGGTTACATTTTGACGTTGAAGAGCTTCATGCAGATGCCATTGAATGGCAAGCGACAAGAGGCTCTAGGTCTGGACGAGTCGCTTGGCAATATTTTGTTGATCTGGCTGGTCGCAAGAAACTTAAAATTTAACCTGCCTCTAAGAAAGTTATTGGATCTATCCTTTCTGTACCCTTTATTATTTCAAAATGTAGGTGATCAGCACCGGTACTAACAACACCAATGATTTGCCCTCTTATCACTCTGTCACCTTTTGAAAGATTTACATCACTGATATTAGAATATGCTGATAATATTTCGCTATCATGTCGGATTAGTACGACGGTAGGTTGATTTACACCTCTTGATACCAGTACAATCGTGCCATCATTTGTGGCTTTTATTGGTTCACCTGAAGGTGCTTGGATATTGATACCTTGATTGCCATTGACATCGTAAGAAAATGGGCTTGAGATTTCTCCATCTATTGGCTTCATATAAGGATTTATAATCATTTCGCTTGTCGTGGCTTTATTTCCAGAAACGTTTGTACTAACTGTTTCATTTTTTTTGCTTTGATCAGTTTGTTCAATTTCCTCCTCAACTTCTGATTCCTGTTCAGTTTTTACGCGATCAATTGCTGTAGAGGCTACCTTTGCAATGTTTATAGATCCGTCATTATGATTTGGTAAAATATTAAGAGGTATTGCCAAGACTTCGCCTTGTCCCAGTTCATAGTTTTCTGAAATTCCATTATGCACCGCTAATTTTTTTGATGACACATTTATACGGTCGGCCACGTTAAATAGCCGCTCCCCTTTTTTTGCCCTGACGATTGCATATGTATCAAATGTTATAATTCCTGTTTCTTTTGGGGCTGGGCCGGAAGCGCTCACAGATTGCAAAATATTCTTTGGCAAATCAAGATATTGAGAATAATTTAAGTTTGTATTACATCCCGAAATTAAGATTATAGATGTGATAGAAATTAAGCGTAGTGCATTTGAAGAGTAAAAAATTCGCATGGTCTAAATCGTTTCATTTTATTTTCTGCATTATAACTCGCGTTTGTAGTTATCTGCAACACCTTCTATTAGGGGAACAAATCTAACTTCACCTATTTCATGATATATTAAACCTTGTTCTGTTTTTTCAATTTTAATCATAGTTTGTACTGAATCTGATTGTCCGACGGGCAAGACCATTATTCCATCTAGCTTAAGCTGATCTAAGAGTGGGCCCGGTGGATCTTCTGCGGCGGCAGTTAATAAAATTCTATCGAATGGTGCTTGCGCTGTAAGTCCTCGAGATCCATCTGATCGCATAGCTGTGATATTAGTCAGTTTAAGCTCATCAAAAATCTTTTGCGCTTTAATTGTTAAATCTTGATGGCGTTCAACAGTATAAACCCTTCTTGCAAGATGTGATAAAATAGTTGCTTGATAACCCGAACCTGTACCTACTTCTAGTACTTTGCATCGAGAGGTTACTTCTAGACTTTGGGTCATTTGGGCTACAACAGACGGCTGACTAATAGTTTGACCACATGCTATTGGTAATGGGATATCTTCATAAGCTTTTTCTTTAAAAATGCCTGTTAAAAAATCTTTTCGATCTACTTTTTCCATAGCATTTAATACTCTACTGTCAGTAATGCCTCTACGACGGATAGCATATAAAAATTGCATTTTTTCTTCAGGTGTCATGTTGTCTAAATTTTTTTATCAATTTCTCTAAGGACGAATAGTCAGTTAAATCAGTGTTCATTGGTGTGATAGAGATAAATCCATTAAGGTTAACTGCAGCATCAGTATTTTCTTTAGTAGGAATATCTTGGGGGCCGCCTTTAATCCATAGAAATCGTTTTCCACCAGGAGAAAGACTTGGCTCGACGCTGAAAGAGGAGTTTTCTCTAAAACCAAGAGGAGTTAGTTTGCTCCCTAATACTTCTTTTGCCCCAACCGGAGGGAAGTTAACATTATAAAATACTCTATAATCACCAGTCCCCCATTCGTTATGTTTTAATAATTTCTTAATGATTTCAGCACCATAATAGTTTGCAGCCTCAAATGGGTCTTTATTGTTGATATTTCGAGGGCCGAGATATTGCGAAAGAGCAATTGATTTTATTTTATGTATTGTGCCCTCAATGGCTGCTCCAATTGTGCCAGAATAAAGAGCATTATCTGCTGAATTATTACCACGGTTTACTCCAGATAATATTAAATCTGGCTTATCACTTTTCATAACATCATAAATTCCAGCTAAGACACAATCTGCTGGAGAGCCGTCTACAGAAAACTTTCGATCAGAAATTTTTGATATCTGCATTGGTTTTGTAAAACTAATACAATGAGCAACTCCTGATTGCTCAGATGAAGGAGCGACTGTCCAAACCTCACCGTTTGGTCCGGCTATTATTTGTGCAATGTTTTCAAGTACAGAAAGTCCTGGCGCATTGATCCCATCGTCATTTGTAATTAAAATTTTCATTGTTTACCTTTTTTGAAAGTTTAGCAGAGTATTTGAAAGGTTATTTTTCAAAATCCCTATTTTCACTTTAGCTGTCCAGATTTACTTAATATAGACTTGCCACCAAGGTAAGAACTTAAAACTGAAGGCAATTTTATGGAGCCGTCTATCAACTGTCCATTTTCTAAAACGGCGATTAGGCAGCGGCCAACTGCCAATCCCGAGCCATTGAGTGTATGAACGAATTCAGGTTTTTCATCCTTCTTAAATGGTTTAAATCGAGCATTCATCCTGCGTGCCTGAAAGTCGCCACAAGTAGAGCAGGAGCTAATTTCTCTGAATTGGTTCTGACCAGGTAGCCAAACTTCTATATCGTGAGTTTTTCTCGCAGCAGCTCCAATATCGCCTGTGCATAAAACAACAGTTCGGTAAGGTAATTTCAGAGCTTCTAAGATATTTTCTGCACATTTAGTCATACGATCCAACTCAGTTAATGATTCCGAAGGATGTACGACTGAAACCATTTCCACTTTTTCAAATTGATGTTGTCGAAGCATGCCAGTGGTGTCTTTTCCCGCACTTCCAGCCTCTGATCTAAAGCATAGTGAATGAGCCGTCATCCTTAAAGGCAGGTTATCCTCTGGTAAAATTTTGTTTGAAACAAAATTTGTTAATGTCACTTCGGAAGTGGGAATTAACCATTTTCCATCGGTTGTTCTATAGCTGTCGTCAGCAAATTTTGGCAGTTGGCCTGTTCCAATCATGGCTTGATCACGAACTAAGACAGGTGTGTTCATCTCCATTAAACCATGTTTTTCGATATGAGTGTCGATC
>JAQWNW010000057.1 GCA_029246285.1 Paracoccaceae bacterium
CGATGACGTTTTTCATCGGTATCTTTGCGCATTACGTCATTTATGCGATTGGGATTACCGTGCTAAGGACGCTAAGCTTTTCTCTTGCAGCGTTGTCGACATTGGCGCTGGGTTTGCGTGTATTAGGATTTATTTGATATAAAATTCAGTAATTCCGCCTATTTAGAAATATTTACGTCAACTAACTCATTGTTTTTGGTTTTTAATAGAACTGTTGAAAAATGCTTAGTCACAGAATAAACGACAATATATCTGCCAGTTAAATAAGCATCTGCATGTAGTAGGTTTGGTGGTGTGTATATCCCATAACCAAATGGTATTTTATAAGCAGACAGGGTATATTTACGATTCTTTATACAGCCTATTATCATGTGACCCTCAGCTTTCGAATCCAAGGGAAGATGAAAATGAGGACGATCATGGTATTCAATATATGAACCACCCCCTAAATTTTCGATCTTTAAGTAATCATTCACGTAAGATTTACCAATATTCATAATAGTAACTGGCAGCTCAGCTTCTGTTTCAAAATTAACAAAATCTCCAACTTTAACTAATTTTGCACCGTAATAGTCAAGATTAGCATATGTCGCAATATTTTCTGGGATATCTAAAATATCATTTTTAATTCTAAGAATTCCAAATCCACCCAATAGATTTGCATTATTCGTATTATTAGCTTTATCCTGGACCCAATGTCCCTCAAATGAGGTCGCCCTAGGTGGGTGACTGTCAACTTTTGTTATTTTATATTCTAAATTTCTCTTATTTCTCTCTAATAAGCCTTTAAGTTCGATCTTATAACTCTTCTTATTAGAAACAGTGCCAATAACCTTTTCTGTGATCATAAAGGAACCTGGAGTTTTGCCTCGTCTGTTAACAATTATATCCTCAAAAGACATAATTTTCTCACTTGTTTCGTGTATATATAATTTCAGACTAACACTTTTATTTATTTTTAAAAGTGGTGAAATACTAACCTAGGATCTGCTACCAAAGAATAGTCAAATCTATCTAAGACTAAAATATCCCCCTGCAATCAATTCCACGCTAAAGCTTTATGCGGACAGGGGATTGATCCGACAAACTCTTTAACGTGGTCTCAGCATTTTAAAATACCGTCTTGCTTACCCTTTAAAATTTAGTCTGATCTAAGATTATGACCACTTTATCCTATCCGACATTACTCTCATCCCATCTCATGCCCCTGTACTAGTAACCGTTAGCTAAACACGATCTGAGTAGCACTCCAGATATATATGTGGAGTTTAGCAGACAACACAGCAAACAAAATGGTGCTGTTGACATCAATCCTGCATCACGTAACTTATCGATATTGCTTATTTGGCGTTTAACCATTTATCGACAAACATGCCTTTATATAGAGAAAAATATGATGACAAATATAGATCCGGTCCATGACTATGCCCAAGCCTATGAAAGCTACGATTTGCAAGTTGCTAAACAAACATTTGCGGGAAATCTTGACACTGGCGTAAACGCCTGCATCGAGTGCTGCGATCGATACGCGATAGACCATGCAAAGGCGCTTGATTGGATTTCTACGCGGGGTGAGCGCAAAAGCTTCACCTTTGCGGAACTGAAGTTGAGGTCCGCTAAAGTCGCCAATTTTCTGGTGTCTCAGGGAATCAAACCTGGTGATGTTGTATCAGGTTTACTTCCGCGAACGCCAGAATTGGTGGCCTTAATTCTTGGGACGCTACGAACTGGTGCGGTTTACCAACCGCTATTTACGGCATTTGGCTCGAAAGCAATCGAACACCGGATCATGCTTTGTGGGTCAAAAATGATTGTTACAGACGGTGAAAATCACAGTAAGCTTAACACGATTAAGAATTGCCCGGCGATCGCAGTTATTTCTACTACGGAGGATCCTTCCAAAGAGGGCCATATTGATTATCTATCCAGTGTCGAAAAACAGACGACCGAGTTTGAGCCAGTCATGCGTAACGGTGAAGATTTAATGCTAATGATGTCAACGTCCGGCACAACCGGACCAGCCAAGGGTGTGCCAGTGCCTTTGAGAGCGTTGTTATCGTTTAGGAGCTATATGGTAGATGCTATAGATCTGAGCCCTGAAGATGCTTATTGGAATATTGCCGATCCAGGTTGGGCATACGGCTTATATTACGCCGTTCTGGGTCCGCTTTTATTGGGACATTGCACAACACTTTTCGAAGGTAGTTTTACTGTAGATGGCACATATGACATCCTCAAAAGACTTGAGATTACAAATCTCGCAGGATCGCCAACAGCCTATCGGGTTATGATCGCAGCTGGCCCCGAGGCCGCCAAACGAATCAAGGGGAAGCTGCGTGTTGTCAGCAGTGCCGGTGAGCCGCTGAACCCGGAGGTGATCCGTTGGTTCCGAGAGTGTTTGGATGCTCCGATCTTTGACCATTATGGACAAACTGAAACCGGCATGATCGTGAACAATCACCATGCCTTATCCCACCCGGTCCGCGATGGCTCTGCCGGATATGCGATGCCGGGTTTTTCGGTAACGGTTCTTACTGAAGATGATAGGATTGCCCCGGTAAATGAACAAGGTTTACTAGTAGTGGATATCGCCAAATCCCCAGCCTTCTGGTTTACTGGCTATCTGAATATGGAGACAAAAGCGATAACAGGTGGTTATTACCGAACCGGTGACATGGTCGAGCAGGACGAAAACGGATGTGTAACTTTTGTGGGCCGTAGCGACGACGTGATAACGTCTTCAGGGTATAGGATTGGGCCCTTTGATGTCGAAAGCGCACTTCTCGAGCATCCTGCCGTGGTCGAAACAGCGGTTGTGGGTGTCCCGGATCCCGAGCGTACTGAGTTGGTGAAGGCGGTTGTGGTTCTTAACCAGGAAGTTATTGCAAGTGAAGAGCTAAAGGAAGAATTGCGGCTCTTTGTGCGGAACCGGCTTTCTAGTCATTCCTACCCCCGCATTATCGAGTTTATTAACGCCCTTCCCAAGACCCCAAGCGGAAAAGTACAGCGTTTCCTTTTGCGGAAACAAAAGATAGATAACTGAAAAAGTGATGCATCGATCTGGTAATCCAGATCTTGATTAACTAAACTTGTCGTCAAGTTTTACGTTAAAATAAGGAGAACTACGATGAACAAGAAGACCATTTTCATCACAGGCGCCTCAACTGGTATCGGACGCACGACAGCTTTGCACTTTAACAGGCAAGGCTGGAATGTGATTGCTACCATGCGTTCACCGCAGAACGAAAAAGAATTAACTAAATTGCCTAATGTTATGGTCGTCAGACTTGATGTCACTGATGAGGATTCCATCGTAAGCGCGGTGGGAAATGGAATCGCACAGTTTGGTCAGATTAATGTGTTGTTAAACAATGCAGGTTATGGAGCCTATGGTCCCCTCGAGGTATTTTCAATGGAAAAGGTCAAACGCCAATTTGATACCAACGTGATCGGATTACTAGCAGTCACCAAGGCGGTACTACCCCATATGCGGAAACAAAAAAACGGTTTTATTGTAAATATTTCATCTATCGGTGGCCAAATGACATTTCCATTGGGGACACTTTATCACGGTACCAAATTTGCAGTTGAAGGGTTATCGGAGTCACTTCACTACGAACTCGCAGCATTTGGGGTTAAGGTGAAGATCGTTGAACCTGGCATGATTAAGACTGATTTTAGCGGACGCTCTTTCGACTTCGTAAACGATGAGACGATTTCGGAATATCAGGGAACAGTACAGAACTTATTCGCTTCTTTTGGAAACGCAGGTATCAGCCCATCAGAACCTCAAGTGGTTGCTGATGTAATTTGGGAGGCTGTGACAGACGGAACAGACACCTTGCGGTATCGGGCAGGAGCCGACGCCGTTGAACTTCTAGACAAGAGAAAGGCCCAGGAAGATGAGACATTCTTTGCTACTTTCAAACCGAAGTAATTTTTAAAGTTTAAATAAAAACAAATAAAAGAACACCAGCAACTATCATTAATAGGCCCATTGGTCTTATAACATAGTGTCCAATAGCAGGTAATTTTTCTAAAACCATAAATAAGGTAGCCAAGCCCATCCAAAGAAAATTCATTACTCCACCGGCAAACCCAAGAACCATAAATAGCCAACAACAACCTACGCAGTAAGCCCCAAGTCCTAATCCCATTCTTGTGCCACCTTGAAAGCCTGTCCTCCAATTACCTAAAAAATAAGACATTGGGCTGTGACACACGCCGTGACAGATTTCTTTTGCTCGAGTAAATTGGAATAACCCGGCTATTATCAATAAAACGGAAGAAACCCAAATAGATTTAGCTTTACCCATCATATCTATAAGATTGATAGATAGTAAACCTAATTGCACAGACGTTATTACAATCGAAAAAGTGACCCAAACCAGAGAATAACCAACCAATAGTCCTAACCAACCAATCCGTGTTCCATCTGCACTCATCATTAGGTCTTCGTAACTCTTTAGGGTAGGAACCATTGTTGGAAACATCATTGCCGCCATCATTACTGACCACATGCCAAGAAGTGGAAAAAAACGCGTCATTGAATTGTTCATTTTCATACCGTCTGACATTTGCCCCATCGATGCCATGTCTTCATTGCTCTGCATCGAAACCATGGACGACATGCTTTGATCATTGGAAATCTCGGAAGAGACGTCTTCAGATGACATTGTTTCTACTGGAGACATTGAATTGTCCATCGACATACGTCCAAAAAAATCCATGTTCATGGACAAGCTCATGGAGTAAAGCCACCACCAGGAAAGCAAGATAACTATAAAGAAGGTTAGCCAAAAAGTGTTTCTAATAACTAAAGTCATATTAAATACTCTTAAAAACATTAATTAGAATAATTGTTATATTATAACCATGAATAATTTTAATGAATAGCAAATTTTAACATTACCAAGCGTCAAGAACGAAAAAGGAACTTTTGCGGAAAAACAAAACCATTGAACATTTAAAAAAATTCTATCAAATGACATATATCCGCTAAGTAAAAAAATTAGAGAGCAGGTTAGTAAACATGATTAAGGCAATTCTGGCATGCGATGAAACTTGGGGGATCGGTAAGGACGGAGATATGCCTTGGCCGCACAATTCCGCAGATCTTAAATGGTTTAAAGAAAAAACCATTGGAAGTGTTGTTGTAATGGGTAAATCAACATGGGATAGTTTACCTTTTAAACCGCTAAAAAAAAGGCAAAATTTAATTGTGACGAGTAGTAAGCTGGAGCCTGGTGTTACTGACTATCAATTTGTTAAATTTTCAGAAATCAAACAGCAACTTTTAAAAATAAGTGAAACTAAAGAGATCTGGGTAATTGGTGGTGCTAAATTAATCGAAGGCCTCCTTGATTCAATAACTGAATTTCATTTAAGTCAGATAAAAGGAGTTTATGATTGTGATACTTTTTTGCCAAAAGAACTCATTAAGGAAAGTTATTTATTAACAAGAAGTAACAAGGCTGATGGTTTAAGTATTAATGTATGGTGTAAGAAATGAAGCAATATTTAGATGCCTTGCGGTACATTGTTGATAATGGCGAAGATGTAAGTGATCGAACGGGAGTAGGAACACGGAGCGTGTTTGGATATCAAATGCACTTTGATCTTCAAAATGGTTTTCCAGCAGTTACAACAAAAAAACTAGCATGGCGTAGCGTTGTAGGAGAGCTCTTATGGTTCCTAGAGGGTAGTACTGATGAACGACGATTGGCAGAGCGAACTTTTGCAAAAGATCGCTCTGAACTTATAGGTAAAGATACGATTTGGACTGCAAATGCAGATGCGCAAGGTAAAGCACTCGGGTACGTTAATAATGATTTGAAAAAGGAATTGGGTCCGGTATACGGCCACCAATGGAGGCATTTTGACGGAATTGAGGGAAACAAAGAAAAGAAAACTGATCAGATAAATTGGCTAATAAGTGAAATATTAACAAATCCTGATAGTAGAAGACTGATACTATCAGCATGGAACCCAAATCAAATAGATGAAATGGCTTTACCGCCCTGTCATACATTAGCACAATTTAGGGTTATGAATGGAAAATTGTGCTGTCAACTTTACCAAAGAAGTGCTGATATGTTCCTGGGCGTTCCATTCAATATCGCAAGTTACAGCCTGCTTACCCATATGTTAGCACAATTATGTAATTTAAAATTAGGTACATTTGTTTGGGCTGGAGGAGATTGTCATATTTATAAAAACCATACAAATCAAGTAGCCAAGCAGCTAATGAGAAAACCACAAAACTTACCAAATTTACAAATGCCACTTTTTAAAACTCTAGATGAATTGTTAGAGACAAAGCCAAGTGATTATCTACTGGAAAATTACAGTCCTTTTGAAAGTATAAAAGCTCCAATGGCTGTGTAATGAAAATAATTAATACGCCAAAAGATCTTCCAGCCGTTCATACCCTAATAGAAGATAAAAAGTTAAATAATTTAATAGGTAATTATGGAGCTCAATTAGTAACCAAATGTGCTAAAAATGTTCTTTCTGGAGCTCGCAAGCAGGTATTAATTGGAAATCCAACCAATTATGAAAAAATCATAGAGACACTTTGGGATGAGACAGTACGTGCTATCTCTCCGTCATTAATACCAGTCATAAATCTCACTGGTATAGTACTTCATACCAACCTTGGAAGAGCTGTCTTACCAGAAGCTGCCATCAAGGCGATGAATGAAGTTGCAAGAGGGACAAGTAATCTGGAGTTTGATCTTTCTACTGGAAAACGTGGTGATCGTCACAAACATTGTGAAGGTTTGTTTTGTGATTTAACTGGTGCTGAGGCGGCTCTTGTAGTTAATAACAACGCTGCTGCTGTGTTGCTAACTTTAAACAGTTTAGCAAAACGAAAAGAGGTTCCAGTTTCACGAGGTGAATTAATTGAAATTGGTGGTTCCTTTCGAATGCCTGATATAATGTCTAGAGCAGGTTGTAAGTTGATTGAAGTGGGCACAACAAACCGAACACACGTCACTGATTTTGAGTCTGCAATTAACTCTAAAACTGGCCTGTTAATGAAAGTACATACCAGCAACTTTCAGATTAAAGGGTTCACCAAGCAATTATCTGAAGAAGAACTTTCCAATATCGCTCGCCGTCATAAGTTACCATTCATCACTGATTTGGGCAGTGGCACTTTGGTCGATTTAAGAACCTATAATTTACCGCATGAGACTACAGTAACAGAAGCTCTGAAGTCTGGCGCTGATTTGGTGACATTTAGTGGAGACAAACTTCTGGGTGGACCGCAAGCAGGCATTATCGCAGGGCGAAATGATCTCATTCAGAAAATCAGACACAATCCTATAATGAGAGCAATGCGTCCCGATAAATTAAGTTTAGCGGCTTTGCACGCAGTACTACAATTATACACAAACCCAGATCGTTTGGCAGATGAGCTACCAACCTTCAGATGGTTATCCAGAGACATATCAGAGTTACAGCCGTTAGCAGACTCTTTACTCAAGAGCGTGCAAGATAAGTGTAATGATTTTCAAGTTTGCATTGCCCCTACACACAGCCAAGTTGGAAGTGGTGCACTTCCCATTGATATATTAGAAAGTATAGCTTTAAAAATAACAATGCCAAACAGAAGACGGCCAGGAAAAGCATTAAACACATTAGGAAAGGCATTTAGGGATTTGCCAGTACCTGTAATAGGTCGCATTACTGACGATGCCTTATGGTTTGATTTAAGGTGCCTTGAGAATGAAGAACATTTTATAAAAAATCTACAACACTTGAAGATTAAATGATTGTAGCAACTGCCGGGCACGTAGATCATGGTAAAACTGAGCTTATTAAAGCTATTACCGGCATTGATACCGACCGACTGCCAGAGGAAAAGAAACGGGGATTATCTATAGATCTGGGCTTTGCTTATTACAGGTTAACCAATGGTACGAGATTAGGCTTTGTAGACGTTCCGGGTCATGAGAAATTTATACGTAATATGCTAGCAGGGGTGGCTGGAATAGATCTGGGCCTATTAGTTGTAGCCGCAGATGACGGCGTAATGCCACAAACTATTGAACACTTGTCCATCCTCAGCCTTCTTGGAATTAACCATTGTGTAGTGGCACTTACAAAGATTGATCGGACCTCAGTAGAACGCAGGTTAGAGGCAGAAAAAGAAATAATTAGACTCCTGAAGAAATTTGAATTTACTGATTGTGAGTTGTACTCTGTTTGTGCTCCACAGAATATTGGGATTGAGGCGCTACGAAATGGACTCACCCAACGCGCTCATAGAGGTGTTTCTAAAGATCCAAATTCCTATTTTCGTATGTCCATTGATCGAGCGTTTAGCCTGAATGGGATTGGTTTAGTTGTAACGGGAATGATCTTTTCTGGTTCAGTGTGTATTTCTGACAAACTCACTCTTTCATCAAATGGTATGTCCGTTCGCGTGCGCGAAATTAGAGCTAACAATCAAGTTACCGATAAAGCTAAAGTTGGAGAACGTTGCGCTCTTAATATTACAGGTCGTGGTATTAATGAACGATCTGTCAAGCGGGGTACTTGGCTCACCCATCCCAATCTTAATGCTCCCACAAAACGCATTGATGTAGATTTAAAACTATTAGAAACTGAGCCAAATTCTTTGAAACATTGGACACCAACACATTTACATATTGGTTCTGATCATCTTAGCGCGAGAGTAGCAGTTTTATCTGGAGGAAACATTCCCATTGGTAAATCTAGCTTAGCTCAACTAGTACTGCCAAGAGACATTCACGCTGTGTATGGAGATCGTTTTGTGCTAAGAGATCAGTCTACGCAAAGAACAATCGGTGGTGGGCGTGTTATTGACCCATTTGCGCCTAAGCGTGGGCGCTCTAGACCAACCCGTATAGCCACTTTGATGTCAATTCGTAAAGGGAGTACGAAAGAAGTCCTTAAATCATTAACGGAACGAAGTAATACCGGCGTGCCTTTACAACAGTTTACGGTGTCTCATAACGTACAACAGTCCGAAATTGATAATCTTATTTCATTGCTATCGTTACGACTGGTAGGAAAATCTACAGAGCAACGATTGTTCAGTGAAAAAAAATGGCTGGAATTACTGGATAAAGTGGTCAAATGCATTACTAGCTTTCATAAATTAAAACCTTCGTCTGTTGGAGCAAGCGTTAAAGACGTACAAACGCTCCTTACTGATTATCTTGATTCAGTAATTCTTGAAGATGTTTTGAGAGAATTGCTATTAAAAAAGAAATTGCTCCAAAAGGGTAGCAGGTTTCGGCTGCCGTCATATAACGCCGCTATTTCTAATAATGACCTAAACCATGCAAATAAAGTTTTGACGGCATTGTCGCCCAATTCTGGAACTCCCCCAAGCTTTAATCAACTTATGCATCTAACAGCAATTAAAGCGGAAGAACTTGAGAGAATTTTAAAAGCGTGTTTAAAACAAAGACAAATTTTGTTGATTGGAAAAAATCGTTACATAACCAATACTCAAATCAATAAATTAAAAGCAATTGCCAAAACCTTAGCCTCAACATCAGCTAATGGATTGTTTACAATTGTAGATTATCGGGATGCCAGTGGTTTAAGTAGAAATTTTACTGTTGCTTTACTAGAGTATTTTGATCAGGTAGGCTTTACGTCGCGTACTGGCGATTATAGAGAAATTCGACTTTTCACAAAGCATCATAAAAAGGTAGAAAGTAGCAAATAATGTGGAAGAGGAACGAACCCCGGTGGGGCGCCTAGACTTCAAATCTAGTGAGGGGCGTACCACGTCCCTGGTGGGTTCGACTCCCACGCTCTTCCGCCAGAAAAGAATATGCCTTAATTGATTAATAGCAACAGTCTAACAAATTTCGTGTTATTAATATTTATAACTCCACCTGAATGCTACCAGCTTGACTTCCAATCTCAATTTCACCAATTACAGCGCTTTCCAAAACATTTTTTGATCTTAAATCATTGAGGATAGCATCGACTTTTTCCTTAGGGACCGCCATGAGCAATCCGCCAGAAGTCTGCGCGTCAGCTAATAGAAGTTGTTGCTCGCTACTTAAATCGGTTGAGAAAGTTGTTAAAGATGCCGCAGTCTCAAGATTACGTTTACTTCCTGAAGGGCACAAACCCTTTTCTAGAAGAAATTCTACATCTTTAAAAAGAGGAATTTTAGCAAAATATAGTTTTGCGAGGAGTGGTTGATTAAATTTAACAGAGGACGCCCTTAGCATATTTCCCAAGTGACCCAGTAAACCAAAACCAGTAACATCAGTAGCAGCCTTAATAGAATGCTCCTTCATTACACAAGCCGCCTCATCATTGAGTGTACTCATAGATAAAATTACCTCGTCTAAGCCGTTTACCGAAAGCTCTCCTCTTTTAGCTGCGGTTGTTAAGACACCAGTGCCAATTTTTTTTGTAAGTATCAAACAATCTCCAACCTGAGCACCAGAGTTATCAATAATTTTGTCTGGATGTACCAAGCCATTTACAAAAAGACCAAATTTTGGCTCTGGATCGACAATAGAATGCCCACCAGCGATTGAAATACCTGCTTTGCTACAAATACTTGCTGCCCCTTTTAATACTTTTCCCAACTGATCCACACCTAAAACTTCTACTGGCCAGCTAACAAAGCTGAGGGCGCTAATAGGGTTCCCTCCCATAGCATAGATGTCACTTAATGCATTTGCAGCGGCGATCCGCCCATAATCAAATGGATTATCAACAATTGGTGGAAAAATATCGACTGTTTCGACCAATGCGATTTCTGAAGAAAGGCGGTACACTGCTGCATCGTCTGATCCTGCATGGTCAACCATTAGATTGGGATCACTTGAAATGGGTAAATGAGCCAGTGCCTCAGCAAGATCCGCTTGCCTTATTTTTGCGGCACACCCTGCTGATTTTGCTAAGCTGGTCAAAGAAGGAGTTTTACACATGGAACTTATTCCTAACTAAAATAATTAAAACTCTCCATCTAACTTATCTCACTGTCATGGAATAAAATAGTCATAAAAACCAAAAGTTTCAAAGAGTTGGCGTTTTAACGGCAAAAGTAATGCCTATTATCATTTTTTATTTTAGCTTTGAGCTTGTGTTAGATCAATCTTTATCTATTAGATAATGTGGTCTAGTTCGGTTATTTACTTTACCAACCAGCTGCCGATGTTCCCGGTAGTGGACCCTCCGACCAAAACCTAGGGGCCATTAAAGACATTTCTACAATTTGCAACATGACTTTATTATCAGACGCAATAGAGACTGCCTCAAGTAAAAGCAACAACCTACCAGCCTTTGTTTCCTCCCAGAACCACTTTCCCATGAGTTCTAAATCATCAATATTATCTCGATGAGTACGGGTCTCAGTATAATAAGCCTCTAAATCCTCTACCACCAATTTTAATAAGGGGATTGCGGGCAAACCCTTCCTCGGACTCTTAGGTATCTCACCTGAAAAAAATTCTGCGATGAACGGTGCCAAATCACTGACGTTAAGTTCACTTGCCCCAACTGTTGTTCTGCCCCGTGATTTAACTGCAAAGTCGTAGGCAGGTCGCAAAGTGTCCATCTCGACGCGTATTTCATCTAAAAGCTTATTAAGATCTCCAATATCACTAATATTTAGAACTAGTTCGGGTGGTAGTGCGTACCCCATGCGCCCATTCTTGACCGGAATGATTTCTGGAAAGTTCTTAATAACTGGGCCATTTGGCTCATTAAATAGATCAAAAGCAGCACGGATAACTTTTTTCTGAAAGTTCGGATCATTTGGTTTTCCCATTCCACGACCCATTGGGAAATCTAAAAATAATGCCCTAGCTGGCTTTATAGCCTCCATTTGCTCTCGCACAAATCCTACAAGAACTGTCGCTAAACCTTCAGATTCAAAATAATGGGCAAGCCCGCACACGGCGCGCGTACAAAAAGGTCATATAGGTATCAGAAAGACTGTGTCTACACCCTCATGTTTCATTCTTTTTGCTGCTTCACGAGCAGATTTTTCCATGGTTACTGGATCCGCTGCACCCATAAATGAATAATGCTCATCTGCAACAGATCCAATCTCTCCCGCCTGCGCCATCTCCTCAAGTCGATCAAGTGGGACAATTACATTTAAATCTTGTTGCCAAGCGGATCGGTCAAACTCAACCGCCACATGAGTCATTACAAGGTCGCGATCTGTCTTATGAAAGACCCTATGGTCTCGAGCAAGCCAAGAGAATGGCTTATCACCACGCTTAGAGATTGCGGCAGTGGTAACAACCGATACCCGACGCTGCCCAGAAGGGGACGGCAATGTCCAAGCTGGTTCTTCAAATACAGGAAGTTCAAGATTTGAAATAAAGCCTCGGGCGACAGCAGGCATTTCTGAAATTTTTGTCACAGTAAGAATCCATCAGACAGGTAAACACGGTAATAAACTAATAGTGTACTAGTCATAATTATGTGACAAGTAAAAATTACATTTAGCAGAATTATTTATGAATATTTTAATCAAATTCTCCAACATTTTTTATTCCTATCCCTTGTTTACATAATGAGGAGATTACTAAAATAGAGTTAGCAACGGATCACTTGCTCAAATACAATTTTTTGGCCTAAGTTAATCTAAGACATTAAAGGAACTTATTATGGGTAAGAAAAATCAAATAAGCGATTCTATCTATTCGAACGCGTTAATCTGGGATGCACATGCTGGTTTTGAACTAACCAGTGAACGGGACCTTGAAACCTTATCAGTCTGGAAAGATGCAGGAATAAACTACCTATCTGTTAACGTTGGGTACGATGTGAGAGATTGGCGCACAACTATTAAGAACTTAAGCCTAGCAAGACGATGGATAGATAAGCAGCAAGATATTGATCTTATTGGAACGATTTCAGAACTTAATTTAGCGCGCTCAAAAGGACATTTAGCTGTAACATTTGATATTGAGGGCATGTGCGCATTTGATGAGTCAATTGAAATGGTTCAGCTTTATTATGATCTTGGTGTTAGACAGATAGCTTTTGCATATAACTTAAATAACGCAGCTGGTGGAGGCTGTCATGACGTGGATATTGGCTTAACAAACTTTGGTAGAGACGTAATACGCGAAATGAACCGAGTAGGCATGTTCATTGACTGCTCTCACGCTAGCTACACGACAACCATGGAGGCAATGGAGGTTTCGGACTCACCAGTTATCTTCTCACATTCAAATTCTCGGGTTATTCATAACCATGAACGAAATATATGGGACGACCAGGCAATAGCGTGTGCAGCAACGGGTGGGATTGTTGGCGTCAACGGGATTGGCGTTTTTCTTGGTCAAGACGATATAAGCAGCGCAAATATGGCAAGGCATATTCTTCATTATGTGAATTTAATTGGCGCTAAACATGTTGGCATTGGCGTTGATTATGAATTGAGTAGCTTGTCTCACAAAGATAAAGAAAGCGAAACATTTGACGAAACATTAGCAGATAATCCAGATTTCTGGCCTCCTGAGCAATATCCAGGTGGTGCAGTTAGTTGTGCTAGCCCCCTCCAAATCCATGAGATAACTGGAATTTTACTTTCGGAGGGCCTAAAAACAAAAGAGGTTGAAGGAATATTAGGCGGAAACTTTCGAAGAATCGCTGAA
>JAQWNW010000029.1 GCA_029246285.1 Paracoccaceae bacterium
GGTAAGTGCGATCGTTTACAGCATTATGAAATGTGCCTCCCCGCGATTGCTTTGAATAAGTCCATATATACACCCGAAGGCACTGGAGGCCCTGGAAAGCCATATGTTGAGAATACCTATGTAAATATTTCTTACAATTTCATGACACCAATAGATGAAGATAATACGCGTTATTTTTGGTTTCAGCATCGTAATACAGACCCAAATAATAAGAAAATTTCAGAAAAAATGAATGCGGGTGCTGTGATGGCCTTTGAGGAAGACAGGGCTGTTTTAGAGGATGTACACCTTGGCATGAAAAATCCAAGGACGCCAAATATTGACTTAGGATTAGACTCTGGAGCTAAGCAATTTAGATTAATGTTAAAACGTAAAATCGAAGAAGAGTAAAAATAGTTCAAGAGATTGTAATATGATCAAAGTAGGTGTTGTGGACCTAACGACAGGATCTATTTTTCAACATTTAAGTCGTCTTGCCATTCCAGCTGCATTAGGAATGCTTTTTCATACTTTGTATAATATTGTTGATGTCTATTTTGCTGGCATGATATCTACAAGTGCTCAAGCCGGACTATCGTTAGGCTATCTAGTGTATTTTTTTATAGCCGCTTTTGGGTTTGGCATAAGCGCTGCAATGGCTGGATTACTAGGAAATGCTTTGGGAAGAAAAGATGAGAATGTTAATGAACTAGCATTCAATGGTTTGATTTTTGCAGGTTTTATCTCATTGATTTTGATGATATTTGGCTGGGGTCTGGGATACAGAATATTGAACGTGGTATCTGAGCCAGGTTTATATAGCAATCTTGCGCATCGATATTATTTTTGGTTAATAATTTCGCTTCCAGCTTTTTTGATTTCATATGCTTGCAATGGAATCTTGCAGGCTCAAGGAAATACAATTTCAATGCAAAAGGCTATGGTTTTTGCATTTTTCCTAAATTTAATTTTGAATCCGTTACTTATATTTGGTTTGCCAAATTTTTGGGAGGGTTTTGGTTTTGATGGAATAGCTTTATCAACTATTGCAAGTAATTATTTCGTTATGTTTTATATGCTTTTGTGTATTTTTAACAGTCAGGTTGTTCCAACAATTTCTAATTGGACCTTTAATGCTACAATATTGCGAGACCTTTTCAGACAAATGTTACCGCCCACTATGTCTTTTCAGATGATAATTATTGGGGTTTTGATTATGCAGTTTGCACTTAAAAGTTTTGGAGCAGAGGCGATCGCGGGTTATAGTATTGCTGTTAGAATTGAGCAATTGGTGCTTTTGCCAATTTTGGGTGTTACTCATGCCTTGCTACCTTTAGTAGCCCAAAATTTTGGAGCCGGAAAGTATGATCGTGTTCGTGAGGCATTATTTTTATGTGTAAGCATTGGAATTTTTACAATGCTCATTGCTTATCCATTTATTTGGTACTTTGGCTCATATGTAATGATGCTTTTTACTGATAGTAAAAAAGTTCTTGATGTCGGAGTAAGTTACTTAAGGGTGGACGGTTTAGTTCTGTCAATTTATGCAGTTTTATTTTCTATAAATTCTTTATTGCAGGGTTTGAAACGTCCAGCTGGAATATTTTGGATAGGATTTTTCAGGCAAGGAGTTTGCGCAATACTTTTTATATGGTTTTTTATATCATATCTTGGATTCGATTATTTGGGTGTGTGGTTTGGTGCTGTAACAAGTGTTATTGTCGGTTGCGTGCTGTCAGTAACTGTCGCCTACCGAGTATTTAAGTCAGAAATTAGCGCGGTTGACTTAACTAAATAATTCCTAAAGATAAACTTGTATCATACCATTAAGAACTCTACACTTTATCATTTTGAGGTTCACTCTGGCTGGCACGGCTTTCGCCTCGCCCGTTCTAACATCAAACAAACCTTGGTGTAGG
This sequence comes from Paracoccaceae bacterium, assembly GCA_029246285.1. Classification (GTDB taxonomy): domain Bacteria; phylum Pseudomonadota; class Alphaproteobacteria; order Rhodobacterales; family Rhodobacteraceae. The sequence continues at coordinate 1,899 of JAQWNW010000029.1, forward strand.
GGGCACTCAATGTAAGTACCATCAAAATAACCGTCACATAGATTTGCTGCGCCGTGAGTGCAACGAGATAAACTAACAAAAATCCCATCTTTTGCATCATATATCGCTAAATCTTTAGTTCCAAACTTTACATTCGTAACGTCACCTTTTTCGATCTCATCAAGTGCTATTATATTTTGCCAATTTTGAACCTTCATGGAGCTTAAGTACTATCACTTCTAGGCTTTCGCCCAATCAATTGGGAAATGATATCCACATGGGCTCCTAGATAACCACGCTCCTCTATATAAATGTAACCCTTGAGCTTCTTATGAAGTTTGGGAAGTGCGTGGAATGGTATAGAGGATGCATAGTGATGCTCTGCATGATAGTTCATATTCCAAGAAAGAAATTTCATAGGAAGAGACACCAAGCTACTTCGAGTATTCTCTTTTAAGTCGTCTGTGTTGGGTCTTCCCACATGCTCGGTTAATCTTATAGCCCGCATTACTGGTTCACCTAAAATAACTGGTAACCACCAATACCAAAATAAAATCCAGTTGTTCAGTAAAATGGACCCTGTAATCAATAACAGATATAATAGAAACATTAGTCTTGCTTCACGAAATATTGTTTTTTGTTCTAAATGAGGTATGAATTTTTTTTCATCTTCACTTAATTCTCCCAAAAGATGTCGATAAATCTCTGAGAACTTATTTTTCCAATAAGGAAAGGCCGAAATATACCAGATGTACTTTGATACTGAAATGGGAAGTTCAATTAGTTCCGGATCTTTTCCTTTTAATTGTGTGTATGTATGATGGTCACAGTGTTCATAGCGAAAGTGTTGGTTGGGCAGCATTATTGAAAAACCACATAAATGCCCGAAAATGTCATTAAGTTTTCTAGTTTTGAAAGCCGTGTAATGACAGCACTCATGCTGTAACGAAAAGTGATGAACGAATACTACACCTTGCAAAAACATAGAAGGTATAACGAGCCAGCTGTCATAAGAAAAATATATGAGTGAACTCGTAAATATCAGCAGACATATCCAAATTAACAATCTTAAAAAAGCTGGCTTGTTTGACCTAGTCATTAAAGCTTTTAATTCTTTTCTTGTAATTACGCCTTCTTCCATGGCTTGAGTAATTGGAGTTTTTACATCATATGACATTTTGCTTCCTAAGAAATGAGTAGTTATTTATGTTTATTATATAATTATATTCTTAAAGTTCGATAGTAAATTAATGTTATTTTATGGTGATCTTCGTGTTTTTGAGGGTGTAAATCCAAATTCTTTTTTGTAATATTTTGAGAAAATTTGCCGACTAGCAAAGCCGCTTACGATTGAAACTTCAAATATAGATAACGAAGTTTGTTCTATTAATTGACGGGCATGAAGAAGTCTTCGAGAAATATAGTATTTTTTTGGCGATTTTTTGAAATGTTTAGCAAAGAGCCTCTCAATCTGTCTTAAAGACAAGCCCGCATCAGATGAAATTATTTTTAAAGTTAGAGGATTTTCAAGATTTTTCTCCATTATAGAGATAACCTTCTGAAGGCTCTTTGGGACATCCCGTAGTCTTTGAGCATTGCTTTTGGGTTGCTCTAGATCGCCATTTCTTGTGAAAGTTATCATTAAGTGATCACAAACTCTATCAGCGTGCTCTTCAGAGTATTCGGTTTTGATGAAATTTATTGTCATGTCTAAGGCGGCTGCTTCCCCAGGACTACTTGTAATGTGTTCGGAGGAAACAAATAGTGCATCGTGAGCTAAAATATTTTGGTTCCGCTCTCTAAAGGCGGCTAAAGTTGTCCAATGAACTGTGCCTTCACCATTAGCTAGAATACCGGCATCAGCCATTTTCCAACCTGAAGCCCCAACCCCGAAGGTTAAAATTTTGTGTTGGTTACAGGTTCGTAAAATTCTCTTCAATAAACCTTGGACATCAAAAGGAGTTTTTAAACCACAACAAAGAAATAACACTGTTGATTGTGCTTTTCTTTTTATGTCTTTGATGGCGTCTTGAAGAACATTTTCACAATAAATTTTAACTCCCGATTCCGAGGTGATATAATCTTCAGTTATTGAAACTAATTCGTAATCGATTTTTAGATCAGGGTATAACTTATTCAGGGTATGCAATGGCTCCAAGATTGCTCCCAGCGATAAATATGAAAAGCCTGGCACTAGTATAATTTTTATGTTCCGACGCATTTAACGACCTTTTTGACAGACTGGAAAAGCTTAGATGGCGAATAGTAACAATATGATGGCGTAATTTATACCCCCTTTTAAAATAAATAGTTGTAAAAATTTTTTTAACATTAAGAATTTATTTATTTTTAAAAACTAATTAAAACTAATTGTTGACGCACTAGACAGTATTGAAGACATTTAAGTAGCGTATAATAAATTATGTATCAGTAAAAGGTTCACTGGAATGTTAAGTATATCTGACTTGCCTGAAATTAATTTTCAATCAAAAGAATATCTTGCAAAGCCTCTAAAAACATTAGCTAAACTATCTGAAGTAATAAAAGTTGGGAGAAGCAAAAGAGGGGTTGAAATCCTGGATTATAATCTATGTCGAGATTCAATCTTGGATAGAAGGTTTGGAACGGGACATCCTAAACTAATGAAGGTTTTGGGCCTCGAAGAAGGGCCCGCATTAAATTATAAAAAGAACTCGATTTCTTTTCATGATCGAGGTGAAACACGAAGAAGGCTTAGGATACCAATAACAAAATTAATGGGACCTAAAGGTTCTGAGAGATTTAGAGATGATATAAAACATGTTGTTAGAGAAACTTTCAGTGAAATACCAACAAATGAAGAAGTTGATCTGATCAAAGTCCTGTGTGACAAAATACCTTCAAGAGTTTACTGCTATTGGATAAATGCGCCGTTAGAAGATGCCGATTTTGTTTCTAAAACATCGCATATTGTTCAACAAGTTCATACTAGGGACCCCAAGACTTCAATGGCTGTCTCAAAAGGCTTCGAGGAACTGTTGGATTATGTAGATAAACGTATTTTTATTCGTCGAAAAAATTTGGGTGAGGATTTATTGTCTGATCTTATTAGAGCTACTGATGCTGGGGCATTGACTGATGATGAGTTGCGTAATTGGATAGTAAAGATGGCTGAAGCGAATACTGACAATTCGTCTCATCAGATCGCAATAGCAATTATTGAATTGGCATCTCGACCAAAAATTTGGAAATTACTTGGAGGTAATGCAGATTTAGTTCCTCAAGCTTTACGGGAAGTCATGCGATATCATCCAAGATCTTTATCAACATCAAGAGAAACATTAGAAGATGTTGAGTTGGAGGGGTTTTTTATTCCAAAAGGTGAGGCAATATTTCCTAATATTGGGGCTGCTCATTGGAACCCAAATTATTTTCCTAATCCTGAGAATTTTGACATATATCGTCCGGAGAAACCAGCTCATTTGAATTTTGGAGGTGGAATTTTTTCTTGCATTGGTAGATTTGCTGTTACTATCGAGATCGAGGAAGTCATAACCTTTATGACAAGAGAATTTCCAAACTTTAAGATTAAAAAATCACGATTTAGTCATTCACCAATGTTCACTTCAGTTGACGACTTGGTTGGAAGCTTAATTGAGTAAAAATAATTATTGTAGCGGATCTTTTAATTAACGGAAATCATTATGCAAGAAACAATTTTAGTAATTGCAGATAAGAACTATAGCTTATGGCCTTTAGCTCCATGGCTCTGCATGAAAAAAGTAGGAATGCCATTTGAAGAAAAACTTATTCGTTTTGGTCAGTCGGATACTAGAGAAAAAATGCTTGAATATGCGCCGACTGGTCGTGTGCCAGCTTTAGTTCATAATGGTTTTAAAGTTTGGGATTCATTAGCAATTTGTGAGTATGTAAGTGATTTATTCCCTTCAGAAAAGTTGTGGCCAAGTGATGTGAGCATGAGAGCGCAAGCACGAACATTTGCGGCTGAAATGCATGCTACTGGAGGAGCCTTTCCAGGTGCTCCTAGACACATTATTTATTCTTTAGATACTAATGTTAGACGACGTACAGAAAGAATAGATCCAAGTGGTCAAGTTTTGGAAAGTGTTAACTATCTTGTGGGTCGTTGGCAAACTTTATTAGATCAGTATGGAGGATCTTGTGGATTTTTGTTCAACCATTTTACTATCGCTGATGCTATGTCTGCCCATTTGGTAAATAGGTTTGTAACGTACAATATAAAATTACCAGATGATATTAAGAATTATTGTGAAAATATGCGTAACTTTTTTCCAATGGCGGAATGGGTTAGAGGAGCAGAATCAGAGGATTGGACTCTCCCTTCTGCAGAGATTGATGTATCAAAGTTATGATAGAGTATATTTTCTAGGGGCGTCTTTTGAATGATTTTATGTCCTCATCAATATGATGGAAAGGTTGTTTATCAATTGTAAAAATTGCAAAATCTGCCTTGAAGACGGAGGGATCGTCAAAAGTACCAACTTTGATTATCATTGATCCAGGTCTCTTGGGTGATTTAGTTCCGATAGCGGTTCCGCATGTTTCGCAAAAGTATCGCTCAACTGGGCTTTCAATATCGGTTCGTTTAAAAGACTTTGGTTCGCCTTTAGTAAATTGAAATTGATCTATTGGTACTACAACTAATGTATTCGGATTTCCACCCGTGATGTATTGACACTCTCTACAATGGCATTGAATAGAAGATTGAATATCACCTGTTGAAATATAACGAATTCTCTTGCAGTAACATCCTCCTGATATAGTCATATCTTTCCTCTTAACTTAATATTTAAAGTCACTTTGTATTTAAATTACGCTCATAAAGTTTTCCTAAATTTGGAAAACTATCATCAATACCTGCTAAGCGCAAACAATGCCAAGCTAGTGCGTGATTAGATGAAGTAATTGGTATTTTGATTTTGTTTTCAAGTTTTACTATCGAGTCTACTATTTTGACTGAAGTGCATGAAATAAATACCGCATCTACTTCAGAGAGTGATGTTAACTTTAACACTGCGTTTAAGAGACTCGTCTCATTAATCGCAGCTACCGTGGGGTCATGATTTTCGTTAAAAGAACCAAAAATAGGAATATCAAAACCTTTTTCTTCCATAGATTTTTGAACTAACTCGTTAACCTCTCTCTCATAAGGGGTCAGGATGGCAATTCTCTTGGCCCCAAGTGCATTAAGAGCTGCCGCTGCTGCAAAAGCAGGATTAGTAGTTTTTGCAGTTGGTTTTGCCGCATTCAATAAGCCTTCAATAACAGCATCACCCAATACCACTGAAGCAGACGTGCAGCCATAAGCTACTACATCAAGATCGTCTCCAGGCAGTATTAAATCAGCTGTTTGCGTTATCAATGGCTTCATATCTGACAAGGTTTTTGTCGTGATGGTGACAGAGTTCGCTATCCTAGAATGATAGAAATCAACGCCTGGAATGGTTAAGATGTTTCTGAATTCATGTTCTAAAGTGTAATCCGTAGATAACACAACAACCCCAATTCTTGCACGTTTCCCAATCATTTTCTCTATCTGGAACGGTAGGTTTTCTATTACTAACGTTTTCTGAGAGTTACTTTTATCGGTGTTAGGGTTGTTCATGATAATCGCCCAAATTTAGTTTTATCTGTTTGCTTAACTACAGAGCGGCAATAATACCAATTTCCACGGTGAAATCAGGCGATGCAAGCTGAGGGGATTCCACACAAGCTCGTGTTGGTGCATTACCACCTGAAGCCCAAGAATCCCATACCGCGTTCATTTCAGCAAAGTCATCCATACTGCATAACCAAATTGTAGCCGATAATGCTTTTGATTTATCGGTGCCTGCTGTTTTTAACAATTCGTCAATTTGACTTAATATTGCTTTTGTTTGGTTTTCGACACTTTGACCAGGTGCGGAGAGAGCAACTTGTCCAGCCAAATATACGGTATCATTGTGAATAACACACTGGCTCATTCGATCATTAGTTTGAAGTCTTTTTATAGTCATTTTATCCTCTTTAAAAAATATTTTTAAGAAATTGGTACAATTATTAACCTAAAAAGAACAGCCTTTTTTGAAAGCCAATTCAATATGTTTTGCGCAATGCTCATCTCCTAAATCGGTACCTCCTAATATGAGCAGTTCTCTTTCATCAATGTTGTTGTAGTCGAAAATTCCAACATTTAAGCTGGTATCGATAGCACTGTAATAGTCTCTTTTCTCTAACTCTTCCTGAGTATGTGCTGCAAGACTTATTAATAACCCTTTTTTTATGTTGTGAGAAGCTTCACCATAAGTCAGGCCGTAATTCCAAACTCGATCAACCCAGCCTTTCAGCATTGCAGGCATGCTCCACCACCACAGTGGAAAAATCATCACAACAGCTTCATTGTTGTTCAATCGATTAAATTCAAACTGAACTTCTTGGGAGTAATTTAGCAAGTTACCATCATTGGGTTCATCTTTAATATTCAAGACTGGGTTAAAATTCTCTTTATAAAGGTCTACAAGTTCAACTTCATTGCCAGTAGATATGGCTCCCTTAATAAATGCATTTGCAACCTGCGCTGTTAATGACTCTTCTCTCGGATGACAAAGGACAACAAGAATCTTCATAATTTTCACCCTCAATAATAGATTTAATGTAATTGAGCTCTAGTTAAATAGCCTTCGATTTCTTCCTCTCCAAGTGCTTTTAATGCTTCAAGTGTATGAAGGCCCTTTATTAAAACATATCTTTTATCACCTGATCTAACACGTATTGGAAGAATATTTTCACCCTCTAATATTCCTTCAGCGACTTTTGTTACTTTTAAAGGATCTAATTCCTTCATTTTTTTGACTGGAACATAGAT
>JAQWNW010000035.1 GCA_029246285.1 Paracoccaceae bacterium
TCCAATTTCACACCCCTGAGTATCAATTACTTTCATATCAATCAAATCTGAATGGTAGTATTCATCATTGCTCAAATTTGGAAGTTTATCCCGCGCAACATAAAGGCGAGTACCTTTTAATTTTTCGGCATCTTCCTTATTAGATATGCCATCAATTTTACCTGAAAACCCCATCTTTAGTTGGTTCGTAATTTTTAAAACAAAACTACTTGAACCATCTTCCGAAGTAAGAGTTCCATAAGATTCAATATCCCGAGGTTCTAAACAGAAACTCTTTAAACGGACTTCACCTCTAACGCCATAGCTACCAGAAATTGCACCTACGCAGGTTCTATTTTTATCCATTACAAATTACTTCTTAAGATAAGGCAATTTTTAATCATTATAAAGATAAGCAGCCTCAAAAGCAAAGCTGCTTATCAACCATGTCTATGATCTCTAAAATCTGAGTTATTTTTTCTGATCATCTTCTGCAGCAGCTTCTTCAGCTGGGGCTTCCTCTGCAACAGCTTCTTCAGCTGGGGCTTCCTCTGCAACTTTCAATTTATCAGCTTTTTCTTGAGCTCTGTCTTTTGCTTTTTGTCCAGGCTCTGCCTTTTGAGGATTGTTTCTATTTTTCTTGTCGAGCACACCAGCAGCTTCAAGCATCCTAGATATTCTATCTGTAGGCTGTGCTCCTTCTCCCAACCAATAATTAACTCGATCCATATTCATTTTGACTCGATCTTCACTATCTTTTGGTAAAAGAGGATTATAAGTCCCCAATTTTTCAATAAAACGACCGTCTCTTGGCATGCGGCTATCAGCAGCAACAATCCTATAAAAAGGTCTTTTCTTTGAGCCACCACGGGCGAGACGAATTTTCATGGCCATTATATTTCTCCTTTAAATGACATTAAATTTTTATTTTAAAAAAAACTATTGATTCCGATTTATCTTTTTATGTTGAGAAACCACCTCATCGATTACAGTTTCCAAAATTCTATTTGCAAAAATGGGATCCAATCCAGCATCAGAGGAAAGTTTTTCTATTCTCCTCTTTTGGTCTGCTTCTCTAGATGGATCTGATGCAGGTAAATCATGTTCAGCCTTCAATTTACCAACAGCCCTTGTATGAGAAAACCTTTCTCCAAGCGTGTTAACCAAGATCGCATCCAATCGATCAATACTCTCTCGATGTGCCTTTAATAATTCAGCTGCTCGCTTAACTGAGTCAGTCATCTTATCTCCCATCCAATTATATCAATAAAATTCATGATTAAGTTCAAATGATTTACTTCTTCTTACCAAAACCTGAAAGGCCTGATGGCAAACCACCCCCTAGACCAGGAAACCCACCTTTACCACTTGTCAATTGTTTTGCCGCTGCTTCCAAGGCTTTTGGGTCCATGCTATTGGGATCTAATCCGTCTGGCATTGTGGGTTGACCACCTTTGCCAAACATTCCTTTTATAGCCTGTTTAAGCATTCCTCCCTTACCCATTTTTTTCATCATGTCAGACATCTGCCTGTGCATTTTGATTAACTTATTTAGCTCTGACACCTCTTGTCCAGCGCCAGCAGCTATCCTTTTTTTGCGGCTAGCCTGAAGAATTTGAGGAACTGCTCTTTCCCTTTTAGTCATCGACTGTATTAAAGCTATTTGTCTCTTGATCATCTTATCATCAAACCCAGCTTCCTCTACTTTCTTTGCCATTTTTCCCATACCTGGCATCATGCCCATAACACCTTCCATACCACCCATCTTCATCATCTGTTCAAGTTGAGATTTAAGGTCATTCATTGAGAATTGACCCTTTTGAAATCTCTTCAACATTTTTTCTTGCTGTTCGGCTTCAATAGTGTCCTGGGCTTTCTCGACCAAGGATACAATGTCGCCCATGCCCAAAATACGACCTGCTACTCGCTCAGGATGGAACTCTTCTAGAGCATCCATCTTTTCTCCAAGACCAACAAACTTAATTGGCTGCCCTGTCACGGCCCTCATTGAAAGTGCCGCACCTCCTCGGCCGTCGCCATCCATTCTGGTCAAGACAACACCAGAAATACCTATTTTCCCATTAAATTCTTCTGCGACGTTTACCGCATCCTGTCCAGTTAGACCATCTACTACCAATATCGTTTCACGTGGTTTAGCTATATCCCTAACTGATTGCACTTCATCCATCAAAACTTCATCGATATGCAGCCTGCCAGCAGTATCTAAAATAAAGACATCATAACCACCTAATGTCGCTTGTTGTTTAGCTCTTTTTGCAATTTCGACTGGTTTTTGACCCTTAACTATTGGTAAAGTATCAACTCCAACCTGCATACCCAAGATAGCCAACTGTTCCATTGCGGCTGGTCGGTTAACATCGAGTGAGGCCATCAGCACCCGCTTACTATTCTTTTCTTTCAGACGTTTTGCTAATTTTGCAGAAGTAGTCGTTTTTCCTGAACCCTGCAAACCCACCATTAAAATTGGAGCTGGTGGGTTATCAACCTTTAATTGACCAGGCTCTTTATTATCTCCAGAGAGTACATTGACCAATTCGTCATGAACTATTTTCACAACTTGTTGACCCGGAGTAACCGATTTTGTCACTTCACGTCCCGTGGCCTTATCTTGAACAGCTTTTATAAAATCCCGTACAATTGGTAAAGAAACATCAGCTTCGAGCAAGGCAACACGCACCTCTCTCAAAGCTGTTTTTACATTATCTTCAGATAACGCTCCTTGCTTAGTAAGCTTATCAAAAACACCTGAAAGGCGCTGAGATAGATTTTCAAACATTTCGTAAAGCCCTCCTTAAAAATTGATA
>JAQWNW010000064.1 GCA_029246285.1 Paracoccaceae bacterium
TAAGCTTCAATAGATTAACCATAACGTAAATTGAGCCTTGTAAGTTTTTTATAGTTTTGATTTCTTTATGTCATGAGCGACAGTATAACTGAAACAAGAGTATATCATGATATTATGGACCCTGCTCGAGCAGTTGCGATGCATAGCCTCTTCTCTTTACCTTGCCCGAGCCCAAAAACTCATGATGTGCTAAAACCGTTTTGGTATCAAATATACTTTTGGGATATTCATCCACCAAGTCTTTTAGGAAAAGATGGACATCCAAAGTTAGGAGAATTTATACCAAACTTAGGATTGCCAAGACGGATGTGGGCTGGTGGTGAAATCAATTTTATTAATAATATTATTTTGGGGGTAAATGCAAAGAAAGTATCAACTATTGATAGCGTGGAAAGGAAAATTGGTAGAAGTGGTGATCTTGCCTTTGTTACAGAGAAAATTGAAATAATGCAAAAAGGTAGACTTTGCATTCGAGAATATAAAAAGCTTGTTTATCGCCAAGAGTTTATAAAAAATAAAGAAATTATCAACTTTCAGACAATTATTAAAAAAGCAGATGAAGAAAAAAGAGTATCGTTTACAACAACCGATTTGTATAGATATTCGGGTTTAACTTTCAATGGTCACCGTATCCATTATGATAAGGATTATAGCAAAAATATTGAAGGTTATTCAGGTTTAGTTGTCCATGGTCCATTGCTGGCACAATATTTAATTGATTTTGCAGAAAACAGTATCGGTCCAATTAAAGATTTCAACTTTAAGGGTATAAGTCCTTTATTTGATTTTGAAGAGGCTATTTTGTGTCGAAAAAATACTGAAAAAGGTGTAGAGTTGTGGGTAAAAAATTCTGAAAATAAATTATGTATGACTGCTTTTGCTAAATAAGAGAAAGTACGTGGGCAGGAGTAAATCTTTTTGGTATCATATCTTGTTGATTAAGGATAAAATTAGCCGTAACTTCTGCTATTTTTGGCGCCAATCCTATACCAATTTTAAAGCCACCGTTCGCGATAAAAATATTTTCCTTAGAGGGGTGTGGGCCTAATAGGGGTGATCTACCTTTTACCCGTGGTCTGATTCCTGACCATCTTTCCTTTATTTCAGAATTGATAAGTGCTGGACAAAGTTGTTTGGCTTTTTGAATAATTTGATCTAATCGTGTATCTGTTTGTTCGTGGGTCCATATTGTTTCAGATGTTGAGCCTATTGCCACCAGATTGTTTTGCTGTGGAATTATATGGATACCGTCAGTAAATAGCTGTGGATGATTGCGTCGATCTAAGGTTAGTAACGCCGCTTGACCTTTAACACCATCCCCAATTAATTTGTTAAACTCTTTTGATAAAGTATTGAGGCCTTGATGTCCTGTCGCCCAAATTTCCAAGCCATTCTTGTCAACCCTATTGTTGATGTTTTCTTCTATTGTCGCGCCCAATTTCTTTACCGCTAACTCTAAAGATTTGCAGGCTTTTCTTGGGTTTAATTGAGCTGACATTGTATCGTAAGAATATAGCCCAGTAGGACTAGGAACATACCAGTTCTTGTCAATTTTATTTATAGTCTCCCAAGAGGCAAAACCTTTCCAGAGTTTTTTGGCACTTTCAGTTCGACCTAAGGATAATTTTACGGCTCGATCGTCATTAAGTGGGATTATACGGCCATTTTTGGAATATTCCACGTCCACTCCGCTTATGGCATATACTTCGTTCCAAAATTTTTGCTGCATTAACAATGATGATAATTGAAATTCTTTCTTTTCATTCCAATTATCTGGAGTATGTGGGGCTAGAGCCCCCAAAAGACCACCACTTGCGCCAAACCCAGGTTTAGAAATATCTACAATTTTGACTTTAAACCCTCGCTTTAGAATTTCGAACCCTATTGAAAGGCCAAAGATTCCTGCACCATAAATTGTAATATCAGGCGTTGCCATTTTTAAATATGTCTTTCATTGTATGCTTAATATTTTTCCTGGTAGTGTAATGAAAAAAAGTCAATGTAAAGCTGCTTCAATTATTTGGAAAAATAATTCAATTCCCATATCAGAAGATTTTAATGATACTTATTTTTCAATTGATGATGGAATGGCTGAGGCGAAGTATGTTTTTATTGAAGGAAATAATTTAATAAATAGATTAGCCAGCGGGTTTAAAATTGCAGAATTGGGATTTGGTATCGGTCTTAATTTACTTTCCTTAATAAAAGTTTGGAATGATTTAAATAGGGGAGGAAAAATATCCTTTACAAGTTTTGAAGCTTACCCCGCAAAATATCAGGATGTTGAGAAAGCCTTGAAGTACTTCCCAATTTTGGAAGAATCAACAAGTCAATTAATTCCTGCATTGGAAGCTAATTTAACAAATTTTGAAATTGAAAACGTTAAGATAAAATTAATTTATGGAGATGTGAGAAATACCATTTCACTCTGGCACGATAATGTCGATGCATGGTTTTTAGACGGTTTTTCTCCAATAAAAAATCCGGAAATGTGGGAAGAGTCATTGTTAGTGGCTGTGCAGAAAAAAACTAAAGCTGGGGGGACATTTGCAACCTATACTTCAGCAGGTGCAGTCCGTAGAAGTTTAACTAAAGTCGGGTTTGAAGTTAGTAAAATCTCTGGATTTGGAAAGAAGCGACACATGCTATTAGGGAAAAAAATTGATTGAGAATAAAAATATCAAACTTGGCGTTATAATGATGATACTAGCGACATTGATATTTGCTTTACAGGATGGTTTATCACGATATTTGGCAGGAACTTACAACGTCTATATGATAGTAATGATAAGATATTGGTTCTTATTTGTTTTTGTTGTTCTACTGGCGCTTTATTCTGACGGTGGCCTGGCTCAAAGAGGGTATACAAAATTTCCAATAATACAGGTTATAAGAGGTCTTCTTTTGGCTTTTGAGATTGTTATTTCAGTAAAGGCATTCGTACTTATAGGATTAATTAATACATCTACAATTTTTTCGAGCTATCCATTGATCGCAACTTTGTTAGCAATCCCGATATTAAAGGAAATAATTGGTTGGAGGCGATTTGCTGCAATTTTTTGTGGGTTTTTGGGCGTATTGTTGATTTTACAGCCAGGAATAAGTGTATTTTCGACTTACATGTTATTACCGATCTGTTCAGCAATAACTTTTGCTATTTATGGGATTTTGACTAGATATGTTTCAAAAGAGGATGATCCTGAGACGAGTTTTTTTTGGACTGGTATAACTGGAGCCATTACTATGACAGTGATTGGCCTGTTGTATTGGCAGACCCCTTCCTTGAGTGATTGGCCTTGGTTAATTCTATTATGTATTTTTTCAACATTAGGGCACTTTCTTTTAATAAAATCTTATGATTTTGCAGCAGTTTCGATTGTACAACCGTTCGCTTATTTTCATCTAATTTTTATTTCTCTTGTAGGGATCTTGATTTTTGATGAAAGGTTTAGTTTGAACATTTTAGTAGGATCGCTCATAGTAATTTGTGCTGGAATTTTTACGTTAAAAAGACAAAATTTTAAACAATAATTTGAATATTATTTAACTATTCCTTGTTGCTCTTAGTCCAATGATATTTGATATTGTTAGGACAGTTAAGACAATGCAACCGCCAAAAATGGCTGTTGAGCCAGGATTTTCGCCTAATACATACCAAACTAAAATAGGTGCAAAAATACTCTCTAAGACTAGGAATAGGCCTACTTCGGCAGATGTGATATACCTTGGTCCAATTGCCATAAAACATGTTGCAAGGGGTAAAAGAGCCCCACCTAAAATTAACATTTTAGGCCAATCCATTGCTTCCATTGTATAAGAGGAGACGAAAGGCATGACTGCAATAGCTGCTACAATATAAGATAATGCTGTTGCCGGTATCATAGAGATCTGGGGTGCTGATCTAGCTATCGTAAATGCAATGGCAAGAGATATTGCGACTCCTAGAGCGGCTAGGTTTCCTAAAAAAGCACCAAAATTTAAGCTGGAGCCGGCGGAAATTATGGTAATACCGAACATAGTAAAAATTACAGTAAGTGTCATTCGAGTGGTAAAAGGTTCTTTTAGAAAGATACGACTTATAATGAGAGCCCAAACTGGGGCTGTTGCAAGTAAAAACACAGTAGCAGCTACTGAAGTTAAACTTAATGCAATGACATAAAGAATAGTATTTATTGCGTAACAAGTAGCAAAAAAAAGAGTAGGCCATGAAAAACTTACTAAGGATTGTGGCCCGCGAGTTATTAAAAGGAAAATTGTAATTGCTATTCCTGATAAGCCAGCTCGCCAGAATGCTACGGTCATAGTTGCCTCGTCAACTAGTCTAATTATTAGACTATCTGGTATTAGTGCTATAACCCCAATACCCGTTATCATAATGCCTTTAGTTTGATCGTTCATTCTGTTTCTTATTTTAATTTTTCACTTACCAAGGAATAATTTCCTGACTGTACGGTATGTATAGTGGGTGTTTTGGGTGATTTTCTTTAGTTAAACCAAGATGATGTAGCGTAGTGCTATTATCGAGCAATAGCTTTTTAACTTCTTTATCTCGATTTAGGTGTTTTCCATGTACTCCCCAAGCGCAAATAACAAGATTTGCTGAAAGAGTAGCCCTGAGAATATGTAAGTTATTATCTTTTCCTATAGGGTTAGAAATTTTCATTAAATCATATGGATTTGTTTCCCGCCAAGCAAAGATATTACATACGCAGAAAGCACCAAAATTTAGCATTCGAGCACGTCTTTCACATCGCTCTACTGTTGGGTCATTTTTAAACTCATCTGCTGTCGATGGATTCAGCATTATAAATAAAATATTTTGCTTATTGGAATCCCAGATTCTACTTAAAGAGTAGCGATAGCTCTCACAGTCTGAGTAGATAGCTTCACTATTAATATTATCTTTGATGTGTTTCTTAGTAATCATTATTTAAGAAAACCTTTGATGGGTGCAAAATGCCATCTCTACAATTAACGATTGCGATTGCTTTATTATTAAAAGAAGCCCAGGCATTAGCTTCTTCAGTTGTGTCATTTTTTTGACATTCGATCGGTAGACCATGTTTTAATTTTTTTACACTCAAGTGATCAATTTTGATTTTACTCAGTTCTTTTAAACCGTACTCCAATGGCAAGATCCATTCTTTGAGGCAGCTGTCCTGACCCTTATTCTTGAAAATGTCAAATGATATAGCATTCTCTATCTTGAATGGTCCTGAAGCTGTTCTTTTCAAAGATCTGACATGTGCGAAGCAGCCAAGTTCGATACCTAGATCTCTAGCAATAGATCTAACATAGCCTCCTTTACCACATCTCAATTTCAAAGAAATCGAGTGACTATCGTGGATTTCTGCTAATTTTAGATATTCTATTTTCAATAATCGGGGTTTTAATTTTAAATGATGACCTTTTCGAGCTTGTTTATATGCTCTTTCCCCGTTTATTTTCACAGCTGAGAATTGAGGGGGTACTTGGGATATTTCACCATGAAATTTAGTTAAAGCCTTCTGAATATTTTTTTTATTTGGCCTGTTCGTTGAGCTTTTTATTATCTCACCTTCAAGATCATCAGTAGTTGTCTGACTTCCCAAATTAATTGTAAAGTCATAAGATTTAAATGCCTCGGTTATAAAAGAAATTGTTTTAGTTGCTTCACCTAAAGCTACAACTAATAGGCCCGTTGCTTCCGGATCTAAAGTTCCGGCATGGCCAGCCTTTTTTGCGTTTAAGCACCATTTAATTTTATTTACAACTGCGCTTGATGAGATACCTCGAGGTTTATCAATTAATATCCATCCCGATATATTTTTGCCTTTTTTCTTTCGATCACTCATCCTGAATGTCACGTTTTATTTCTGCTTTATTAAAAAGCTTTCGAATAGCATCCATATTATCAAAAGTCTTGTCTAACAAAAATCTTAGCTCAGGTGAAAATTTTAATTTAACATTTTTTGTTACTATTTTTCTGAGTTCTATCTTATTATTATTAAGTGCTTTAACTATTTCTTTAGAATTTTTTCCCCCTAACGGAGAAACAAAAACATGAGCAATTTTCAAGTCTGATGACATGCTTACTTCCCCAATATTAATGGATACGCCAATTAAAATTTCATCGTAAATTTGATCTCTTAAAAAAGCTTCAGCTAATGCTCTACGAACCAATTCACCAACTCTTAGTTGACGCTGGCTTGGACCATGACCTTGTTCGAATTGATTTGACATTATTTTCTCCCGTCACAAACTCATCATTATTGTAGATCACTTTATTCTGCAACAGACCCTTTGCTTTAGATGTATATATTGTTTATTGAGTGATAAGTGGTCGAGGAGATTGGTATGTCAGAAAAATTAAAAATTGGTGTTGCTGGAGCTTCTGGTCGAATGGGGCAAATGCTTATAAAAAGCTTGATATTGGATGACAGGTTTTCACTTGCCGGAGTTTTGGAAAATTCTGGGCATGACTGGTTAGGGCTTGATGTAGGTGAAATGACAGGTGGTCAGAGTTTTGGTTTGTCTGTTTCCGATGATCCCTTGGAGGTATTTTCAAAAATTCAAGCATTTATTGATTTTACGACTCCATCAGCAAGTATTAGATATGCTCATTTTGCAGCTCAAGCTAGATGTGTTCATGTTATTGGAACAACAGGATTTTCGGAAAAACATTTTCAAAAATTGAGTGCTGCCGCGAGACACGCTGTGCTCATCAGAGCTGGAAATATGAGTTTGGGGGTCAATCTTTTATCCCGCTTGGCCGAGAAAGTAGGGAGGGCTTTGGATGAAGATTTTGATGTTGAAATATTAGAAACCCATCATCGTATGAAAGTTGATGCGCCTTCAGGTACGGCGCTGATGTTAGGAGAGGCGGTTGCCACAGGCAGAGGAAAAGAATTATCGAAAATTGCGGATCGTGGCAGAGATGGCATAACGGGGCCTAGGAAACGTGGTGATATCGGGTTTTCAGTTGCGCGTGGTGGTGATGTTGTAGGAGAGCATGACATCGTCTTTGCAGCACCTGGTGAAAGAATTGTACTTAGACATATTGCTACTGATAGAAACATATTTGTACGCGGAGCTTTGACGGCAGCTATTTGGGGTCAAAATCAAAAGCCTGGAGAATATGATATGCAAGATGTATTGGGACTCGATTGAGCTTAAATTTTTAAGTTAAAATGCCTTAAAAATCGGAAACAATACCTTTTTTTTCCCAATCTCCATATCGGGTGGGTTCAGGTCCGTCTCGACCACCCAACTCAGTCGGAATGAATTTTTTCTTTTCTTGTTTTTTGCGTTCTTCAGCTTCTGATAAAGAACGCTTTGCTGCCGCTGATAAACTCTCATTGCTTTTTTTAAACATTTGTATAATTCCAATATCTATAAGCCTTACATAATTTAGAATTAGAAAATTGCAAAGATAATTAAATGAATAACATTAACTCTAGGCGGGCTGCATTATCGCTCTTAGCCATGGTAATAGACCAGGGTGTTATGATAACTTCTGCGAAAAAGGAAAATATCGAAAGCTATCGGTTATGTAATGCTAAAGAAAAAAGAGCAGCAGTTCGGCTTTCTATGGATTGTTTAAGGAATTATCAACCTTCTCAAATGTTGTTGAAATCGTATTTGACGAAAATGCCTCCGCAACCATTGTTAAGAATAATAATCATTGGAGTGATTGAATTATGTGTGAATAAGGCTGCTGCTCATGGTGTTGTAAATGACTCAGTAAAGCTAGCTCATGAATTAAAAAGAGGGCCATCTTTTTCTGGATTGGTTAACGCGGTGCTTCGGAAGATATCGCGAGATGGGATAAATGTTTGGAGCGGCATCAGACCACAAAGCTTACCAATTTGGATTGGTAGGCCACTAAAGCAACAACACGGAAAAATTATCCAAAAGAAAATAGAAGCAGTGCATTCTAAAATTCCGCCAATAGATCTCACATTTAAAGCGGGCGGTGAAAAAAATGAAGAAAAATTGCCTAACGGCTCCTTAAGAGTTTGGAAAGGTGCGATAGCGAAATATCCTGGATACGAAGAAGGTCAATGGTGGGTTCAAGACGCAGCAGCTTCAATTCCAGTCAAATTACTAGGTAATCTGCGTGGGAAAAGCGTTTTAGATTTATGTGCTGCACCAGGTGGTAAGACAATGCAATTATTAGACGCGGGAGCGAATGTAACTGCCTTAGATATTTCTCGAAATAGGATGAAAATACTCAAAGAAAATTTAGAAAGAGTTAATCTCGACGCAAATTTAGTAACTACAGATATCTTCAGTTATAAAGTGGGTGAAGAATACGATATTGTTCTGCTAGATGCGCCTTGTAGTGCAACTGGGACAATTAGACGACATCCAGATTTACCATTTTTAAAAGGTCAGGAGGAGTTGGATATACTTGTTACATTGCAAAAGAAAATGCTTGGTCGTGCAAGAGAGTTTGTTAAGCCTGGGGGCCATATTTTATACTGTACTTGTTCATTATTATATGATGAAGGGGAATATCAAATTGAAGACTTTTTATTAAATAACTCAGATATTTATCCGGTCAAAATTGATTATGTTTCAGTCGGATTATCTAAGGAATGTGAAAGTCTGAATAAAAGTATACGTACGAGACCAGATTTCTGGTCTGAATATGGCGGCATGGATGGTTTTTTTATATCACACTTGAGAAAAAAAGATCTGTTGGCTAATAAAAATTAATGGGAGCATTGATTGTTTTAATTTGGCAAAGAGAGAACTGCGACTAAACAGAATGTTTTATCTTTTCGACTTACCAACTAAGATAAGCTTAGATTACGAGAATAAGACCATTAAACTGTTCACAGTTCTATCTTGTATTTTGTTGTTATTTGGAGCTTCGATCGATTATTAAAAGGCTACTTATGAAACCAGGAACACGAAAAATATCACGGGCACTCATATCAGTATTTGATAAAACTGGATTACTAGATTTTGTAAAGAAATTAGATGATTTAGGGGTTGAGATAATTTCTACCGGCGGTACAGCAAAAACCATAGGTGAGGCTGGTTACGCAGTAACGGAGGTTTCTGAAATAACAGGTTTTGAAGAGATGATGGATGGTCGAGTAAAGACGCTCCATCCTAAAATACATGGGGGTTTATTAGGATTACGTGATAATCAGGATCATTTAGGCTCAATGCTCAAAAATAATATCCCTGAAATTGATTTACTGGTGGTAAATCTTTACCCCTTTCAAGAGACCGTAAGAGAGGGGGCGAGTTATGATCAATGTATAGAAAACATTGACATTGGTGGCCCTGCGATGATCAGGTCGGCAGCAAAAAATCATAATTATGTGACTGTAATTGTTAACCCGAATGACTATGATAATTTATTAAATCATTTAAGTGAGAATGATTTTACGATTGATCAGGATTTTCGAAAGAAATTAGCAGCAAGAGCATTCACTGCGATTTCGGCATATGATTTGGCAATTTCAAATTGGATGAGCGACTTTAGCAATGATGATATGCCTTCTTCATTTGGTTTTATCGGGAACTTGCAGATCCCTTTGAGGTATGGAGAAAACCCGCATCAAAAAGCTGGTTTCTATAAGGATAGTGAGGCAAATTTAATGCTTCAAATTCAAGGAAAAGAATTAAGCTATAACAATATTAACGATGTTGATGCGGCGTTTGATTTGGTTTCGGAATTCGATGGCGGTACTTGTGCATGTGCGATTGTAAAGCATGCAAATCCATGTGGTGTCGCGTTGGGAAGAAGCCAAAACGAAGCTTACAAAAAAGCCTTCAATTGTGATCGGGCTTCAGCATTTGGAGGGATTATTGCCTTGAATACTTGTATTGAAAAAGAAACAGCACAGTTAATATTAAATACATTTACAGAAGTATTGATTGCTCCAGATTGCACGGAAGAAAGTAAAAAAATATTACAAAAAAATAAAGCTCTTCGGGTATTATTAACTGGTAATTTACCAAAACAAAATAATTCGTCTTTGACTTGGAAAAAAGTTCATGGAGGCGCCTTGTTACAAGAAGAGGATAACAATTCTCTTTCACTTAACGATATTAAAGTCGTAACCCGCAAGGTGCCAAAAGATACTGAATTAGTCGATTTAATGTTTGCCTGGAAAGTCGCTAAGCACGTAAAATCAAATGCAATAGTTCTAGTAAAAGATCAATCTACAATTGGCATCGGTGCTGGACAGATGAGCAGGGTAGATAGTTCGAGAGTGGCCGTTAGAAAATTAAATGATATGATTAATTCTTTGAATTTAGAAAAAGAATTTTACATGGATTTTGTTGTTGCTTCAGACGCTTTTTTTCCATTCGCTGATGGGATTTCTGAGGTTATTGAAGCAGGTGCAGCAGCAATTATCCAGCCTGGAGGGTCAATAAGGGATAACGAAGTAATTAAGGCAGCTGATGACGCTGGAATTTCAATGGCATTCACAAAAATTCGCCATTTTAAACATTAGGAATTTATCCATGCGTATTTATTTTTTAACTGCAATTTTTCTATTAATAATAGATCAAGTAACAAAATTTTGGATACTTTATGTTTTACAATTGGAGAAATTGAGGAGTTTTGATGTATTTTCCCCTTATCTAACTTTTCAATTTGCATGGAACAAGGGAATAAATTTTGGTTTATTTTCTTCAAATGAAGCTATTGTAAAATGGGTTCTTATTTTTATAACATTATCAATATGTTTTTTTATAACTCTTTACACTTTCAAAGTATTAACCACAAAATTTGAAAGAACTATGGCAGGATTTGTTTTGGGTGGTGCTACGGGTAATGTTTTTGACCGTTTTGTTCATGGAGCAGTAGTAGATTTTTTAAATATGTCATGTTGTGGTATTGTAAATAGATATAGTTTTAATGTAGCAGATGTGGCAATATTTTTGGGTATTTTTTCTATAATTTTCTTTTCTAACAAAAAGGTTTAAGTAATTGTGACTAGCGCAGTATTTTAATATATATTGTAAAGAGAAGACTAATTTTAAACAAATATAGGCATTCAATGAATTTGTTCCTCAAGATTTTCTTATTTGCCATGTTGTTGGTTTCATGTGGAGATAATGATCCTAATCTTTTAACTTTAAGGAATTCTGGAAATGGCCCAGACGAATTCGCACTTGTTACTCTTCGAGAGATTGAAATGCCAAGTGACTTTTCAACTTTGCCTGTGCCAACCTTAGGGGGTTCAAATTTAACTGATATAAGTCCACAAGAAGATGTAATAACCGCTTTAGGTGGCGTTTTGCAGGTAAATGATGATACTTTTGGGAATGATAAATCATTAGAAGAAGCTATCACTCGTTTTGGATTAATTGATAATATAAAGGATGAGTTATCTTTGGCCGATAAGAAGTTTAGAGAAAAAAATAAGGGCCTTTTTCTCGAACGTTTAATAGATATGAATGTTTACTTTAGGGCCTATTCATCAATGACTCTCGATAGTAAAAAAGAAATGGATCGTTTAAGTGAATTAGGCGTCAAAATTCTAGCACGTCCTCCAGTTTCCAAGTAGTGTAATGCTTAAATTTAGTTTCTTTACCACATTTTTTTTATTGTCATTTTTACTTTACTCAGAAGCAAGAAGTGAGATTAGTTCTTTTTTTCTGAATAATGGAATGGAAGTGGTGGTTATTGAGGATCATCGAGCCCCCATTGTCACTCATATGGTTTGGTATAAAACTGGGGCAGCCGATGAAAATTTGGGTAAATCTGGAGTGGCCCATTTGCTGGAGCATTTACTTTTTAAAGAAACAAAAAACGTTAAAACAGGCGAGTTTAGTAAAAAAGTGGAGTCTTTAGGTGGCTCTGACAATGCGTTTACTTCACAAGACTACACAGGTTATTACCAGCGGGTATCAAGTGACTATCTTGAGTTAGTCATGTATTATGAAGCAGATAGAATGAAAAATTTAGTGATATCTGAGAAAGATTTTAAGACGGAGTTAGATGTAGTAATAGAAGAAAGAAATCAAAGAACAGATTCTAATCCAAGTGCTCTATTTAATGAGCAGAATATGGCATCATTATATTTGAACCATCCCTATGGAATCCCGATTGTGGGCTGGCGTCATGAGTTAGATAATCTAACCAGAAAGGATGTTATTAATTTTTACAACCATTATTATGCTCCTAATAATGCAATTTTAATTGTGGCGGGAGATGTAGAGCCAGAAAAAGTTAAATTATTGGCTGAAAAGTTTTATGGAAAGATTGGAAGAAATAATAATTTAACTGATCGTATCAGACCATCAGAACCACCTCAAATTGTGCAGCGTCGATTGATATTTGCAGATGAAAGAGTTGCTCAGTCATATTTAGTTCGGACTTATATCGCTGAAGAAAGAGATACTGGCAAACAAAGAGCAGCTGCAGCTTTTACTCTATTGGCTGATTTGCTTGGCTCAGGCGGGATTCAATCTATCCTGGGAAAAGAGTTGCAGCTAAATAGTAAAAAAGCAATTTATACTAACGCTTATTATAATGGTCGCTCTTTTGATGACACACATTTTAGCTTGATTGTTGTGCCATCGGATGAGGTCTCTTTGAAAGAAATTGAAATCGAATTGGATAGAGTGATTGACGATTTATTGCTAAATGGGATAGATGAGAAGCACCTTAATAGAATAAAATTTCAGTATAAGGCTCAACAGATTTATGCACTTGATAGCGCCTTCTCCCAAGCGAGAAGATTTGGGGCAGCACTGACATCTGGGCTGAAAGTTGAAGATGTTTTGGCTTGGCCTTCAGAATTGCAGGAAATTGATTCCGTAGACATTTTGAAAGCCGCAAAATTATTATTCAAAAAAGAAAAATCGGTAACAGGTTGGATTCGAAGGCCAGCAAAGGTGGAAAATTGAAATTTTTAATGGCTATCGTTTTGATGCTAGTATTTTTTGGCGTAAAGCCAATGTACGCTGATTTGGATATCAAGGAATTAACAACTAAGAATGGAATAAAATTTTGGTTGGTTGAAGAAAGAAGCCTTCCATTTATAAGCTTGGAGATGAGGTTTAGAGGTGGAACTTCTATGGATGATTATGAAAGTCGTGGAGCTATAAATTTCATGACTTCCCTTTTAGAAGAAGGTTCTGGATCTTTGAACGCTATGTCTTTCTCGCAAGAACGAGATCGTATAGCCGCCTCATTTGAATTCGATGTAGGACGTGATGATTTGTCTGTATCGGCCAAGTTTCTAAGTGAAACTAGGCCAAAGGCTACTGAATTACTTCGAAATGCTTTAACAAAGCCTCGCTTTGATATGGAGGCAACAGAAAGAGTTCGAAAGCAAATCATATCTGTAATTGAATCAGATAAGAAAAACCCCAGGAAGATAGCACAATCTGAGCTATTAAAATTAACTTTTTTAGATCATTTGTATTCTTCGAGTGAACTAGGCGATAAAAAGACAATAAACAGCTTGAAAAGAGATGATTTAATTCGGGCCCATAAAATATCGCTAAACAGTGATCGTGTCTCAATAGCTATTGTAGGTGATATTGGGGAGCAAGAAGCAATTCAAATGTTAGAGGAGCTGTTAAGAGACGTACCAAAGTCAACCAAAGCCCTGCCGGGCCGGGCTGCTTCCAAATTTAATTTAGGCATGAAAGTGATTGATTACCCGAGTCCCCAATCTGTTGTATTTTTTACTCTTCAAGGTATAAAAAGGACAGATCCAAATTTTTTTGATGCGTTTGTTATGAACCATATACTGGGTGGGGCTGGATTTAATTCTCGGTTAATGAAAGAAATTCGAGAAAAGCGAGGCTTAACATATTCTGTAAGCACAAGTTTGACACAGTATGATAATGCTGAATTATATTTGGGTATGTTCCAATCGTCTAATGAAAAAGTATCGATAGCAATAGATATTCTTAAGAAAGAATTATTAAATATGGCAGAAAATGGCGTTAGTGATGAAGAATTATTAGGGGCTAAGAAGTTTTTGATAGGTGCTTATCCATTAAGATTTGACGGAAATGTTAGGATCGCTAAGATATTAGCGAGTATGCAATTTATGGGTTTAAGTAAAGATTACATTAAATCGAGAAACGATAAAATTAGAGCAATTAAATCTTCAGATATAGCGTTAGTAGCAAAAAAGTTATTATCGTTCGAGGATTTTACAATCGTCGTCGTGGGGAAACCTGAAGGACTATGAATAGTATTTAAAAATAATAGAAGTTTAAGAAAAAGTACTTTAGGTTATTTCTATGAATCAGATAGATGCACTTTCAGTAAGATCGGTTGGTGAAATTCGCCAACTAACGGATGAAGCTATTAATAGGATAGCTGCTGGTGAAGTTGTTGAGAGGCCTGCCTCAGCTGTTAAAGAGCTGATTGAGAACTCTCTAGATGCTGGTGCTACTCGTATTGATGTTACTTATGCTGACGGCGGCAAGACGTTACTTAGAGTGGTTGATGATGGGAATGGGATTAAATCTAAGTATTTATCTTTGGCTGTTTCTAGGCATGCCACTTCAAAAATTGATGGTACGGATTTACTAAATATCCATACTTTTGGTTTTAGAGGAGAAGCTTTGCCCTCATTAGGCGCAGTTGGAAGGTTAAAAATTACCTCCAGAACTTCTGATGCCGATTGTGCATTTGAAATTAGTGTAACAGGGGGTAAGATTGGGGAAGTTAAGCCTGCAGCATTTGCTTCCGGGACAGTCGTTGACTTAAATGATTTATTCTACGCAACTCCTGCAAGATTAAAATTCTTGCGAAGTGATAAGGCAGAAAGTCGGGCAATTGCAGATGTTGTTAAGCGTCTAGCGATAGCGGAGCCAAAGGTAACTTTTACTCTTAGAGATATATCGAAAGGTGGGGAGGGACGCCTTATATTCAAATATGATCCAGACTTAGGTGATCCTTGGAAGGCAATGAAGAGCCGGTTAGCGCAAGTTTTAGGAACAAATTTTACAGACAATAGTATCATGATAAATACAGAGAGAGAGGAAATTAAGTTATTTGGTTATGCGGCACTTCCAACTTATTCACGAGGGGCAGCTGTGCAACAATTTTTCTTTGTCAACGGACGACCCATCAAGGATAAACTTTTAATTGGCGCTTTGAGAGCAGCTTATTCAGATTTATTATCCAGTAACAGATATCCTGCGGCGGCTTTATTTATTGAATGTGACCCTAAAAAAGTTGATATGAATGTTCACCCAGCAAAAGCAGAGGTTCGTTTTAGGGAGCCAGGAGTAGTACGCGGACTAGTTGTTTCTGGTTTAAAGCACATCCTAGCTGAGTCGGGCCATCGGTCTTCTAGTACCATCGGGAAACAAATGCTTGGG
>JAQWNW010000066.1 GCA_029246285.1 Paracoccaceae bacterium
AGGGGTCACGTTCTCGTAGGTTTTCATGACTAATTCGTTGAGATCTGGTCAGAAGGGAATAATTTAGCTGAACTGGATCTAGATCTAAATATCTTTCCACATCTTCGAACCATTCTACGGAGTTTCTTGCTGCTGATTGCAATCTAAACACTTCAAGTTTTCTCTCATCCTCATATTTTTTGAATGCTTCGGTGGTATTATTTTCAGCTTCTATGTGTTTTGCTAAAGAGATGGCGCTCTCTAAAGCTAATTTTGTCCCGGATCCAATCGAAAAATGTGCA
The DNA here is from genome assembly GCA_029246285.1 of Paracoccaceae bacterium. GTDB lineage: Bacteria > Pseudomonadota > Alphaproteobacteria > Rhodobacterales > Rhodobacteraceae. The sequence continues at coordinate 282 of JAQWNW010000066.1, forward strand.
GTTGCAGAAGAATCTCCTAGAAGCACTATATTTTTATGATACCAATTATCGCACAACACTCTTGGAAATCTTAACCAGGCTGAACCACGTATGTGATTGGCATTTGTCATTAACTTATTTCCACCTAGATTATTTTTAAAAATTTTCTCACAAATTGTTATGCTTTCTTGTTGGGAAAGGTTCGCAAAACCAAATGCATCAAAGGTCTCTTGTGAACATTCAACAATAAAAGCTGATGTATCATCATCAAATGAATACGCGTGAGCCCAAACCCAACCTTTTTCAGTTTTTTCAAAAATGAAGGTAAAAGCGTCGTCAAATTTCTGATGAGTTCCTAACCAAACAAATTGACACGTTCGCATATCAATATCTGGTTTAAAGACATTATTAAATTCATTACGGGTTTTTGAGTTCAACCCGTCGGCTGCCACGACAATATCATATCTCCCCATGTAATTTGCGGCAGCTTCTGCCTCAGTTTCGAAATTTAAATTTATACCTAATTCGATTGCGCGTTTTTGTAATATAAGTAGAAGTTTATGTCTCCCAATACCACAAAATCCATGCCCAGTTGATAGCGTTTTTTTCCCCTGGTGATGCAGCGCTATATCATCCCAGTAAGCAAAGTTTTCTCTAATGTCTTTCGCACTTACTGGATCATTATTTTCTAAATTATCTAGAGTTTCGTCCGATAGCACGACTCCCCAGCCAAAAGTGTCAGTTGCTTTATTACGCTCAATTATCGTGATATTTGTTGAGGGATTTTTTAATTTTAAAGATATCCCGAAATACAATCCTGCTGGACCGCCGCCCATTACTGCTACCTTAGACATTTGATCTCCTATATAATCAACGATTTAGAGATCAAGGTAACTCATTTTTTATATATTACAAGTTTAAACATTTTAAGCTTAAAATAAGTTTGTATTTAAGTTTATAATGGATTTTGTGGTATTTTTCGTCGATTCTTGGAGTAGATATTTAATTCTGAAAAGGATCGATATCCAACCGCCAAAACTACCACCAATCCCCCGATGATTGTATACAATGTTGGTGTTTCGCTAATAAAAAGCCAAACCCAAATTGGACTTAAGGCAAATTCTAAGAGCATAAAAAGCGTCAATTCGGCAGCAAAAAGAAATTTTGAAGCAAGAATAAAAGTCACATTGACACAAGTTGATAAAATGGCCCCATATAAAAAACATAGAAATAGGTCTAGAAAGGATATTTTTAAATTTCCCGGATAAAATATTAGAACTAGAGCCATTATAATAACCCCCGAAATCATAAGGGCAGGTAGCATTTCAATATTTCTTTTATAACGTACTAAAATTGCGTAGCATGCGAAAAAAATAGCGCATAATATCGCCATAAAGTTTCCGTAAAGAGAACCAGTATCAATAGAGTCTGTAATCATGATTATAATACCTAAAGCAGCAATAATCATCGTATAAATTGTTTTCTTATGCAGAGATTCTTTTAATAGCGTCCAGCCCAGCACCGCAGTTAAAAAAGGTATCACACTTAAGGTAAAGGTAGTAGCGGCTACAGTCGTGTTTGTTATAGCTTGCAAAAAGCTTATACCTGCAAATGCCAATAAAAAACCTGCAGCAATGCCAAATATTCCCGTTTCTCTTATTTTTAGAAAAGAAGATCTTCTGTGACGAAAGAAATGAATCGTAAAAGTACCAATTATAAAAAATATTGAACGATAAAAGTTGATCTGAAAAGCGTCTGCTTCTTGGATAAATCTTATGACCAATGCACCAAAGCTAATACACACAGAGCCAAAAATCATCAGTATAATGGCACGACGTCTTCCTGATAAGTCTATAGGTGTATTCTCGACTTGCATATTAGGCCTAAGATTTCTCGTTGAATACTAACAGAAAATTTATCAATCGTTTTATTGGCATTTACAAGTTCTATTTATTTCTAAACCTAATTTAGAAATTTTCGATCCAGGGTCTTAACTCTGTCTCCCAAGCCCAAGCACTCTTATGTTGATCGTAAAATTGTAAGTATGTTTCCGCTATTGCATCTGGCTCTAACATATTATCTTGACCATTGCCTACTCGTTCTGGCCTATTATTTGATCTGATACCACCATCAATAACAAAATGAGCAATATGAATATTTTTTGGGTGAAGTTCTCTGGCTAACGCTTGAGCTAGTCCTCTTAAGGCAAATTTACCCATTGCAAATACTGACGAATTTGCAAAACCTTTAACACCAGCTGACGCGCCCGTAAAAAAAATACTACCACTTCCTCTTTTTAACATCCGCTGTGCTGCTTGTTGTGCAACGAGAAAAGCTCCAAAACTCGTTATCTCGAGGGCTTTTTTTGTATCGATTGGATCTAGATCTTGTATGGGGCCTCTTACTCGAGCAGAAGGGTTGTATATTACAAGATTAGGCGTTCCAATTTCTTGATCTAACTCTTTAAATAAATTATTAATGCTGTCAATTTCGCTTGCATCACATATTTTTAGGGTTGCCCCTGTTTCCTCAGACAGATTTTTTAGTTTCTCAATGTTTCTAGCTGCCAAAATGACCTTCATATTTCGTTTTGAGCAAAGCCGAGTTAACGAAGCACTTAAGCCTGGACCAGCGCCAACAATTAATACTGATTCTGTCATAAATATTTGCCCCTTTCTTGAGAAAAATACTGCCTTAATGGATTTTGATTATTTTAAATGAACATATAATCAATTACAGTAAAGCCTAAGCAAAAAACAAAAATTATCAAGCCTAGGATAATGAGAAGCAATTTGAGCTTTTCATTTTGAAAGATAGGTTCTACGTAAGGCCAGATATATTTTTTTATCATTTTAGAACATTATTTTGATGATCATTAAATAAACTATAAAGTAAATATAATATAGAAAAAACTACAATATTTGGGCTTATGCTTTTGCTGAAACGTAATGCACTACCGCCTTTAATGTTGTGCCATTTGAAGTTGTCCTGTCCTTTAATTCGCTTATTAGTTCATTATCAATTTTTTCACTAATTAAATTATCAAATGATGCTTCTTTTTTAATGCGTGCAGCTAAGCCAATTTTATTAAATAACTGAATTTGATTTTCTATTGTATCGTAATTAATCATCTTCGTCTTAACTGTTTTTATAGCAACACTTTTGAAGCCTGATGATTTCAAAATATGCTCAGTATGATCAGGATCGCTAAAGGAAAGGGGCCCAGGCGATTTTGAGGGCGTTGGTAAAGGTTTATTTAGATGTCTTAACACAATTTTCAGAGGCGTCACGAAGAAGTCATTGTCTTCCAATTTTGACCAGCAAACAAAATTTAATTTTCCATTATTTTTCATGGAACTTCGTATATTTTTGAATGCTGCCATAGGATCTTCAAAAAACATTACCCCAAATCTAGACACTACATTATCATAATTTAATGACTTAAAGTTATAAGATTGTGCATCAGCATTTAGGAAAGCGATATTTTCTTTAGCACAGTGATATTTTTTCGCTAACTCCAATAGCGGATTGGAAATATCCACCCCATGTACTAAACCGCTATTGCCTACTTTATCCGATAGAAATGGTAATAGTGCACCTGACCCACAACCAATATCTAGCACCTTGGATCCTTTTTGAATCTTAATTTCTTTGTAGAGATCATTCGTAATAATCTGTAACTGAGCATTCATTTTGCTATCATTATTTACCCAGGCCCGACCCATTGAGCTATTCCAATGAGCTCCTTGCTCTTGGTTTTCACCATAGTTATTATGTGAATTTTTCATTGGTAAGTTTTTGATAAAAAATTTTTAATTAGGGACTTAAATCAAACATTGGTTTTGATTTGGTAGCTCGTTCACATTTAGGAACACCTGCTTGGATATAACCAATGATACATGACCATATTTGACGTCTATAGATTACAGTAAATTCGTAACTTTGATCACCTTGAATAATTTTGCTACTTTGGCCAACAAGTTGTTCGGCGTGTTCATATGTTTTATAATTGATAAAATCACCAGCACTTGATCGCTCTCGCGAAAATTCTTCTCCCTGAGAAGACAATGTGCTCATTGATAAAAAAACAAAAGCTATTAGAATATTTTTCATATATGATCCTCTTTCTCAAAACTTAACGTTTAAGAATTAAATCTGCAAGTTTGTTATATTTTAACAAATGGAAGATTTTAATTAGGATTTTCATATTCCCCTTGATGAGGCCTTAATGATAATAGTCCAAAATTTTCGGGAAACTTAGTTGTTGTGGCCCATAAGTGGTCACCGTAAAAAAATGGTTTGAATTTCCTTATTCCGTCTATCGGGAGTGGCTTTATAACTGTGTTAGGGCGCGGTTCGAAAAAAAATGGAACTGAAAATCGAGATTCTCCTCGGCCTATTACTCTATGTTTTGTCGCTCTTATTTTGCCTCCAGTCCATAATTCTAAAAGCCCACCAAAATTAATTGAGAAACTATCTTCAATAATTGGAACATCAATCCACTTTGTTTTTTTATTCTGGGCTTGTAGTCCACTAACGCCACATTGAGCTAATACGGTCAATAAGCCGCTGTCTACATGTGGTCTTGCAGTCTGTTCATAAATCTGGCCTTTAAAACGTGTATAACGATCAGGAATATCTTCCTCTTTGTTGAGCTGCGCAGTATTTTTTGGATAGTGAAGAAGCCTTAATGTTGAAATTCCATCTCTAAATGCATCTTGGAAAATATTTTGGCTAATATTTAGGCTTCGTGAAAGCGAGTCTAATATAAGATTACCTATTTTTTCCATTCCAAGATAATAATTTCTGGTAACTTCTCGCCAATTAGGGGGTAAATCATGAGAATTTGGTATGGGTGTTGGTTCATAAAGTATATCGTTCGCAGAATTTTTAGGTAATTTACGTACTATATCAGGTCCAATTTCAAACCCTTCTCTATTGCGGGCCTTACTGGATTTAAGGGGAAACCAGCCACGATAAATATGTGAATTGTTAGGTTGAAAATTTCTCTTCCAATAGGGCTTTTGTTTGTCTTCAGGTATACTGAATAATTTTAGTATAATGTCTCGTTCATTTTGGTTAACTCTTAAATCTTTTGGATATCCCTTTATTACCATAAACCCGATATCAAATGCAGCTTTTGCTATTTGTTGATCGATATATATTCTTTCCTTATCATTATTGGTAAATAAGCCTCCAACATTGATGATTGGAATTTCTTGCATCTTCTTGATCTGTTCCTATTTGTATTTATTTTGTGCAGCTTAAAGATAATATTTGTGTTTGTACTAAGATAATATAATTTAAACTGATAATTAAAAGTTTAAATTTAAGTTGAGGTACATGAATTGAAGAATCATAGTTCAAACGAAAATAAGTCGCCATTTGTAACTGATATCAAATGTGTCTTACCTGAATGGATAGATTATAATGGTCATATGAATGTTGCTTATTATACCATGGTCTTTGATGAGGCTTTGGATGACTTTTTAGATGAAATTGGTATCGGAGAATCTTACGTAAAAACCAATCATAATGGACCATATGCTCTGCAAGCAAACTATCATTATTTGAGTGAACTATTAGAGGGTGAGAATTTTAGAGTTAAAATTTTTCTCGTTGATGTAAGTGATAAATGTTTTCATGCAGCCCTGGAGATCGTTAGCGAAAAAGATTATAAAGTGGCTGCTGTGTGTGAGCAGATTACTATGAATGTCGATTTGATCAAACGAAAAGCTAATCAATATCCTGATTGGGTCAGGGCCAAATTTGATAAGATGATATCCAATCAAGAGGGAGTGCAGTTGCCAAAGCAGATTGGTAAATCACTTGGTTTACGCCACTAGATCAGATCCTTAAGCGATAGTTTCTATTGTTTTTATGGCACCATCCAATGCTTCGCCGTTTTCATCCAGGAGTGCCGCTTCTCTCAATCGCTCGATCCATTTTGCGGCGTCCGCTCTGCCCGAAACTAAATTTACGGCATTCATAACCTTATCAAATTTCGATAAACCTCGAGAATGTGTATCTGAGTAGCCTTTTATTAATCTTCGACATTTTACAATTTCGACAGCTAAGTCATACTGATCTGAAGATAAGGATTTAAATGTTTCTATCCATTTCTCCCTATGAGAGAACTCAATTTGGTGTCGGTAGGTCTTAACTCGATACCCTCTCAATCCCGCGAGTAAAAATAATGAAAAAAATGGGGATAGATTAGTTGATTTTATGCGACGACCTTTGTTAAATAATCGATCTAAATTTTTCATCCTTTTGGAGCTTTTTTCGTACCAATTACCAAATCTTTTTGGGAAAAGTCCCACGATCTCTTCCGCTCTTGGATGAAAATATTCTGTAATTCTTAACTTTGACTTTTTATCAACATTCATCTCATTCAAAATACGATCTGTTCTGTTCGCTCGCGTTTTTAAGTCTGCAACTTTGATTATATCATCATATGCCATAGCATTAGCAATATGTTTGGCAGCCTCAATTGAAAGAATATACTTTTTATTTTCATCTAACGTTATTATCTCTTTTAGATAATTTAAGTATTGCTGACCATATTTTACATCCTGAAAATCAACCACTTTTTGTAAGCCTAATGATGCCATTTCTTGGACTTGAGAGGGCATCAAGTTGATTTCACTGACAAGTTTTTCCCATTCTTTCATCAAGCGTTTAGGGCCTTTGACCTGTTTCTTTTCGTCGTTCTGTTTATTGGTGGTATCTTGGTTCTGCAGATCAGGATTAATTGTTGCTTGGTACGCCTCATGAAAAGCTTTTAAACTGGCTTCAACACCTTTTCCTGAGGAACGTATAGATTCTTCAAATGCTTCTTTAGGAAATGGAAGGGTATTGGACGCCGCTAATGAACCAAAAAGGCTTGCGGACACGACCGTTTTTGCTTCTACAGCTATTTTATCCATATCCATTAGGATAAGTTTTTTTGCGGCAATTTCTGCTGCTGCATAAACTTCTGATGATTTTGCTATACCATCTCCTGGTATTGTTTTTTCTGAAACTGCCAAAGCGCGATGTGTCGAGCCAATTAAGGTTGTGCGATCTGGAGTGACAAAGCCTCTCATGATGGCGCGTCCTACCTCCATCATTTCTGATGCTATCAATATGTCAACGTCACCTGCGGCAGGTGCTAGTGAGAATACTGGGTTTCCGTCACTTTGCGGAGCCATTTCGATATAATAGATTGTTGCTCCAGTTCGTTGAGCAACTCCAGCCACAGAGGTTGCCTGGCAAGCATAACCCTGCGAGCGACATAGTTTATCGATCCAATTAGCGAGAACGCCACCTCCTTGTCCTCCAACAGCCATTATTGCGAGTTTGAGTATTTGATCTACTCTTGGATCAGTTTTTGACGCTTTTAGTTCTGTCTCAATAATATTCAAACTATGCTCCAATAAAATTAAGTCGCTTTTTCTGCCGTCTGTTTTGGAAGGTTCTAATCAAGGACTTTTGTATATTTGATAATAATTTTTCAAAACCACTCGGATTGTGTATTACATCTGCCTGGTAGAATGATGGGCAAAGAATGGCTGCATCGGCAACTTCACCACAATTACCACAACCAACGCAGGTATGGTCTATACTTGCAATTGGGTCATCTCGCAGTGGATCATCAAGTTTTTTTAGAGACAGAGAAGGACACCCAGATAATCTGATGCAGGCATGATCACCCGTGCAGATATCTTCATCTACCCCAAATCTTGGTATTTCAGTTCTAACTCCAGCTGTTATGTTGTTGTTTCTAATTGGTTTTTCACGTCTTTGCTTGTTTAGCATGCATTCTGATGATGCTACGATAACTTTTGGGCCATCATATTCGGTAGTTAAGGCTTCATTTAAAACCTCTTTTACTTTTTTCACATCGTAAGTGCGATCAATTTGACGTATCCATTCAACTCCAACACCTTTCAAGGCATTTGAGATGGGATTCTGGGTTGATTTTGAATTGTTTTCAGCACGTGAGGACATTACATCTTGTCCACCAGTTGCTGCTGAGTAATAATTATCGACTATTAGTGCAACACTATCTGATTTATTAAAAACCATGTTGCCGATAGATGATGATAATCCATTATGCCAAAAACCGCCATCTCCCAATATAGAAATTGCTCTCTTTTCTCCACCGCCATCAAAAGCTGCATTCGAAGCTGGACCAAGACCGTATCCCATAGTCGACCCACCAATTTCAAATGGCGGTAAGCTAGCAAAAAGATGGCAACCTATATCTCCAGTTATCTGATGCTTACCAAGATCCTTCTCAACGAGCTTCATGGCTGCAAAAATAGGTCTTTCTGGACAGCCTGTGCAAAAGCTAGGAGGCCTTATTGGTACGGTTTCGGTAAGGTTCGGTATTTGTGGTGGCGTTGTATTTGGAGAGCGTATTTGGCTCGGTAGAATATCTGGCAAAGTCATTTTAATAAAACTTGTTAAACTTTCTAACATGATTTGTCCTGTATATTCCCCGGCCATTGGAAAAATATCTTTACCGTGTAATGCAACAGAGCTTTTGGAACGGTACAGGAAGGAGGAAAGGTTTTGCTCAATAAATTCGGGCTGTCCTTCTTCGACAACTATAACCGCCTCTTTATTTTCACAAAATGAGAGGAACTCATCTTGAACTAATGGATAAGTTACATTTAGGTTATAAAGTGGTATTTTGCAGTTTCCATTAATATCAGCAAGGCCAAGTCTTTGAAGAGCTCTTATTACACCATTGTACATGCCACCCTGAGTGATAATGCCAATTTTTGAAGTAGTCGGTCCAAATATCTCATTTAACTTATTTTCAACTATAAATTTTTCTGCAGCGGGCCAACGGTTCTTTACTTTATCGATCTCATGGGCATAAGACATGGGAGGCAAAACTACGCGTGCAAAATCTCTTTTTGGGTTTGCCAGCGCTTCTTTGACACTTAGTTTTGGTACTAAATTATCCTTTGTTTTGTAACTGCCAGTAACATGGCAACATCGTATTCTTACCATGAGCATTACCGGGGTATTCGATGCTTCAGATAACTCAAAACCATTTTTTACAGAATCCACTATCGATGGTAGGTTTGGGCGGGGGTCCATGAGCCAAAATTGGGATTTCATTGCAAACCCATGAGTTCGTTCTTGCATTATAGAAGAGCCTTCACCGTAATCTTCGCCCACTATTATTAAAGCTCCGCCATTAACACCTGATGATGCTAAGTTTGCCAGTGCATCAGAAGCAACATTTACGCCAACTGGTCCTTTGAACGTCACAGCACCTCTTATTGGATAGTGGACACTCGCTGCTAGCATTGCTGCTGCAGCAGCTTCAGAAGCATTAGCCTCAAATCTTACACCTAACTCATCTAACAGTTCTTCGGCATCTGAAAGTACATCCATTAAATGTGAAATAGGTGCCCCTTGATATCCACCCACATATCCCACACCATTTTCTAAAAGTGCCTTTGTTATTGCTAATATTCCTTCACCAGTAAATGTATCACCTTCTCCCAATCTGAGATGTTTAACTTCTGATTTAAAAGATCTTTCAGCCATTTTAACTCCTAAAACTCATGTTTACGAATATTCGTTAATATTTTTCTCAAAGTCACTATGAATTGTGATTTTTCATCTTTATCAATATTTTTGAACATTTCGTTATAATTGCTCAGCATATCTGGCCAAAGAGATTTAAATGCTTCTAAACCTGTTTTGGTTAAATAAATCCGGGTAGCTCTCGTGTCGATTGCATCAATCTCTCGTTTTACTAAACCGTCGGTGCTTAATTGGTCTAAAGCGCGACTTAGTGTTGATTGTTCGACAACAGCATAAACTGCCAATTCATTAATAAAGATGCCGTCTAGAGCTGACAGAACCGCCAAAGCTCTCATTTTCGGAGTTGTTAAATCCAAAGACGTCATTTTTTGCCTCAAAGATTCATTATACCTTCCCATTATTCTGTTCATCAAATATGGCGCAAAGTCATCTAAAAGTTGATCACCTAGTATAGCTTGTTGTTTTTCTTTATTTGTTAAAGCTTTATTCATACCCTTAATTTCTTAGCTAAATTAAATCCTGACCCACCTCCGAGTCCAGGACCTGGATGGGTTGACGCACCGATATGATGCAAGTTTTTTATGGATGTATCGTTGTTTGTGGAATTATAAAATGGACGCCATATAAAGAATTGATCTATTGAACACGCACCTCCATAGGGATCGCCACCAACTAAATTGATATTTAATTCTGAGAGTTGAAGTGGAGAATAGCAACGCCTTTTAAGTTTAATTTTATCAAAATTCTTGATGTGTATTTTTAATATTTCTTCTATTCTATCTGCGAATGCTTCTGTCACTTCATTAGTCCAATCGGGTTCACACTTTATGAGGCCGGCGGCATCGCCTTTAATTAAGGATGGCGCATCAGGAATTTGTATCCACAAAATACTTTTTCCTTCTGGACATCTCGTTGGATCTAAAGCTGCTGGCTGACCAACGCAAATGGTGGGGGTTTGTGGAAGCATTCCCCGTTCCGCTTCATTTGATGATTTTGACACAGCATCTATCCCGTCAGACAAATGGATTAAGGCAACTTTGTTCAGTTCGTCTGAGTGCCATTCTGGAGCTTTATCCAAAGCGTAATGTATCTGAAAGTTTCCTCTACCATGGCGAAATTTAATCTCTTGGTTCTCTGAAGTTAAGTTGTTTCTTAGTAATCTTTTGTAGAGCTGTCCTGGTGCGACTGATGCAATTATACTATTTGCCTCAATTCTCTTTCCTTCACTTGTTAAGATACCGATCGCTTTCTTGTTCTCAACAATGATTTCATCTACGTCTGTCGAGGACATGAATTCCCCACCATTGGCTTCAATTAATTTCCGAAAAGCTATTACAGCTTGTGCTGATCCGCCTTTAACGATCGGAGCTCCTGCTGCTTCTAATGCAAAGGCAATTACTTTCCCCATTTGGCCAGAATATGTACTTTCTGGTGTCAATCCAGTATGAAGAACCCAGGGTGCAAAAAGGGCTTGTGATAGGGGGTGTTCGTATGAAGATTCA
>JAQWNW010000079.1 GCA_029246285.1 Paracoccaceae bacterium
TGTCGTAAAATATGGATTTCCAGTACCCGCAGCAAAAATACAAACACGGTTCTTCTCTAGGTGCCTAACAGCACGACGCCGAATATAAGGCTCACAAACCTGGTCCATAGGTATTGCAGATACAACTCGAGTATTTATACCGAGAGCTTCTAAAGCACTTTGCATCGCTAATGCGTTCATCACAGTAGCAAGCATTCCCATGTAGTCAGCTGTCGTTCTTTCCATCCCTTGAGCAGACCCCTGAAGTCCTCTAAAAATATTACCACCACCAATTACCATGCAAATCTGAGTCCCCAAAGAATGTACCTTCTTGATTTCTCTAGCAATGTTTTCAACTGTTGGAGGATTCAATCCGTAGGCCTGATCACCCATCAAGGCCTCTCCAGATATTTTAATCATCACACGCTTATATTCTTTTATTTGCGAAGCGGATGAAGTGACTGGCATGAGTGGCCTTTCAAATAATTATTAAGTTTATGTCTTATCAAATAAAGAAAATTATACAATGCAGATTTTCTTTTAATTGAATAATATACTAAAAGTGATATTCCCAAGTCCATGTATACAATATCAAGTTTGAAGAAATACCGTCAATGAATGGAATGTTAAAAAAAATAAACACGTTAGAACCTATCTTAATCTGCGGCCCAACTGCTTCGGGAAAGTCAAAGCTTGCAATGAACCTAGCGAATGACATTGGGGCTATAATTATTAATGCAGATGCACTTCAAATTTACGACGGTTGGAGAATATTAACAGCTCGCCCAAATTTATCAGATGAAAAGAAAGTAAGGCACTTTTTATATGGCACAAAACCAATGAATGAACCATATTCTGTTGGTAACTGGCTTAAAGATCTGGAAAAAATCTTGATCAACTATAACGATACCCCAAAAATAATTGTTGGCGGAACTGGATTATATTTTACGTCATTAATTCAAGGTATAGCTGAAATACCATCAACTACCCCAAAAATAAGAAGTGAAGTCGATAACTGGTATAAATCGGAAGGACATGAAGCTCTTGCATCTTGGCTGAAAGACCATGATCCAAAAACATTCAGTTTAATTGATTCAAATAATCCTGCTAGAACGATAAGAGCAATAGAAATTCTCTCTCAAACTGGGAAAGGATTATCCGATTGGCAGAAAACAGACACTAAAGCAATTTTAAACTTTTCAAAAGAAAACTCATTTGTGTTAAATATAGAAGTAAATGTTTTAACCAAAAGAATAAGTGATCGCTTTGAAAATATGATGAAATATGGAGCTATTGATGAAGTGAAGAAAAAAATAAAATTCTGGAATAAGAATTATCCAGCTTTCAAAGCAATCGGAGCCCAAGAAATATATTGTTACTTAAAAGAAGAACTCACTCTTGAAGAGGCAACTCAAAAAGCAATAATTCGCACTAGGCAATATGCAAAAAGACAAAGGACGTGGTTTAGAAGTAAAATGAAAAATTGGACACAAATTGATGTTTAATTTTTATTCACTGTTATTTGACTTTTAACCCAAGCTTGAAACCTTTTAAGTAAGTATTCTTCAGGCATTAAAACGCCTTTATCAAACATCTGCGAATAAATACCTAATTGATTTATTTCACATGCCTTGCCATCTTGTTCCATTACCGTTTTAGCAAAATTTACTACATTATCGATGTTGTATTTAGGATCATTCAATGCTTTCTGTTCGAACAACCATTCGACAGATAATTCTAATGTTTCAGAACCAGTCGGCAAGATTCTAACTGTCCTAATATGATCAGCGTAACCTCCGATGAATACAGACGGCCAAGAGGAAGCATATAATTGTCCCCGAGCGATATCAGCCTCACTTAGTGAACTTATAACATGACCCTGCGCAGATCCGTCCTGAGACCAAGTTTCGGCACCCTTACTTAGGCCACCACGATCTTTTGGGTCACTAGAGTCTATCTTGTCTTTCCAATTAGGATGATCTTTTGGGTTAATAATCCTCTTTGAGTACAATGGAACCAAACTTGTTAATTCTGGATGGATATTTGGGCAGTGAAGGCACTCGTTAAAGTTTTCCCAAAATGACTTCCAATTACATTTTATCGTTTTTTGCCAATTATACCCGATTTTCATATCCTCAATCGGATGTCTCTCTAATTCAGCGGCGGATCTGTGAAACAAATTCTCAATATTCCATTCTGCATTCATATCCAGGTTGACAAAAATACAACCGCGCCATTCCTCCAAACGAACTTTAAAAAGTGAATACTCATTTTTTTTGAAATTTTCTGGTTCATCAAATGAAGAGGTGTTTACTAAACGCCCATCTTCCATAGAATAAGACCATTGATGATAAGGACATAGTAAGACTGGTGTCTTAACTACTCCCTGCCCATGTTCACACAAGGCAGAACCCCTGTGCCTACAAGTATTATAATATGCCCGAAACTTATTTTTTCTATCTTTCAAAACAATTATGTTTTGGGTTCCGATTTGAATTGTCTTATATGCCCTTGGTTCAGAAAGAGCACTAGAGTGGCATACAAAAATCCAGTTCTTATACCAAATAGACGTTAATTCTTTTTGATATATTTCCCTATCATAATACCAGCTTGATGGTAAGGCATCTACAACTTCAGAAAGAGAATTAATATTATCATATGAGGACATACGCCAATCCTAATTAAAAGTTACATATTCTCTAAAGATTTACGACTTACAACCAAACAGTCAACGGCAATTATTTTGTCTTTTGAACAAATTAAAGGATTAATATCAACTTCCGATAAGGAATCTCTTAAATAAAATACAACTTCGGAGATTCGAGAAATTTGCTGACATAGATTTTCTATATTAATAGGGTCTCCTCCTCTAAAACCATCAAGCAATTTATAAATTTTTAATTTCTTAAGTAATACTTCGACGTTTGATTCATGTATAGGAGCGAGGGAAGATACATTGTCATCAAATAGTTCTATTAATGTTCCACCTGCCGACAAAACAATAACAGGGCCAAAAGCAGGATCAACAATTGCACCAACACAAATCTCCACTGATCCCCCTGCCATTTCCATTAAGACAGCCTTCTTACCCAGGCGATTACTTAGATCTCGATAGGCAGATTCTACTAAGTCTAGTGATGTTAGATTAAGCTTCACACCTTTCACATCAGATTTATGGTTTATATTTTCAGCTGTTTTTAAAACCAATGGAAAACTCAATTCATCAGCAGCTCCAGACAAATCATCTAAAGAATTTATAAGTAAGCATTTTGAAGTGGAAATTCCAAAATCCTTAAAAAGACTTAGGCCCTCAAATTCTGTAAGTTGAACAGATTGAGTAAGTTTTGCATTCCAAAAATCAATCTTATCTTTATCATTAGTATTTTCTTTTTTTACTTTTTTTGTGGAATTTATAAACTTAGCCCACGAGATATAGTGTTTACTCGCAAGTAAAGCATTTTTTGCACCTCTAATTAAAGGAACATCTACCCCCGATAAGTCTAAAGCGATTTTTTCCTCATCAACCAACGAAATATTTGATACAAGCGCCACAACCTTCTTTGTTTTTTGTGAGGCGATTTTAATCGCTTCAGCGTAACCATTTGCATACCAATAATTATCATTTGGATTGGCCATAAATAAACATATCGCTGTATTTGAATCATTTGCCATATACTCAATTATTTTCGCATACCGTTCGATATAGTTATTATTAGTACCAAATATATCAATTGGGTTTTCAGCGACCAAACCTGGCTCCAACTGAGTATCTATCATCTTCTTTGTTTTTGCAGAAATTTCCGCGAAATTAATATCTAACTCTTCACATAAATCCACAATCAACTCTCTTTCACCACCAGAGTCATGTACAGTTACAAGATCGCCTTTTGAAATTACTTTATTTAAATCAAGGAGCGCTAAAGTAGCCGCCATTTCATCCATATCATTTACTTCAATAACTCCAAATTTGTTAAAAACTCCTTGATAAACTAAATGATTTCCAACTAAAGCACCCGTATGTGACAAAGCCATTTTTGCACTTTTTTCAGTCTTTCCAACCTTAAGAATAACAACAGGTATTTTCTTAATCTTCGCTTCTTCTAAGGCTGAAATGAAATTTGCAGGATCTCTAATTGCCTCAATAAACAAACCAATCACCCGCGTAGATTTTTGTTGCAATGCCCATCTCATATAATCACTTGCCGTAGTCTTAAGTTCCATTCCAGTTGACACACAAAGACTAAAACCTAACCGTCCATCGTTTCGCGATAAGGCACCAAATGCTGACCCAGATTGTGCAATCCACGCTATACCTCCGTGACTCAGTTTTTTAGATGACGGAAAACTAGCTACCCTCAACTTAGCCTGTGGATTATAAAACCCCATACAGTTTGGACCACAAATTTCGATATCGTGTTTATTTGCTTTACTTAAAATTCTGTCAATTAATTGTGGCCTTAAATCATTTTCCAAATAACAAGCAGCAAAAATAGTAACAGCACGAGCGCCAACTTTTACACATTGATCAAAAATATCTTCGACATATCTACTAGCCACCCCAATAATCACATGATCAGGTCGAGTGTTTAAATCCTCTAACTTAGCATAACACTTCTCACCATTTATCTTGTCGTAATTTGGATTAATTAAGAAAACTGAACCAGAGTACCCATCAATTTTACACATCTCTACCATAGCGAGACCATTACTATCTTTCTTTGGTGAAGCGCCTACAATCGCGATACTTTTTGGTGCAAGCAAGAAATCTAAGGAATTGCTTATCATGATAGTTGAATCTTTCATTTTTCTATTAGCCAATAAATGATACGTAGACAAAGTTTTGTAAATACGATTATTTCTTAAATTAATAATTGGAGTTAAGAGAAATTATGGAAGAAAAAGTAATAGAAGCGCGAATTGAAGGCCATATTGGAATAATAACATTTAACAGACCCTCTTCACTAAATGCGTTTAATACCACTCTTATGAAAAACACCCATATTGCTATGCAAGATTTTGAAAAAAACGATGAAGTCCGTTGTGTAATAGTAAATGGAAGTGGCAGGGCATTTTCAGCAGGCTTTGATATGAAGGAATCCGCACAAAGAAATATTTCGACTGAAGATGAATGGCGGGAAGTTTTAGAAGAAGACTTTGATTTTATAATGCAATTTTGGAACGCCATCAAACCTACAATCGCAGTAGCCCATGGCTACTGTGTTGGAGGCGCATTCGAGCTTTTAATGGCCTGTGATCTTGCGGTGGCAGAAAAATCAACCCTATTTGGAGAGCCTGAGGTGCGATTTGGCTCTGGCATTGTAGCACTACTAGCACCGTGGGTAGCAAATCCAAAACATGCAAAAGAACTATTATTAACAGGTAACGATAAAGTTTCTGCTCAACGCGCCTATGAGATGGGTTTAGTCAACCGACTCGCAGATGACGGGAAAGGTTTAGAGATAGCGTTCAAACTTGCTCAAGCGATCTGTTCTGCTGCCCCCAAATCTGTCCAAATTACAAAAAATTCAATAAACCGCTCTTACGAATTAGCAAAAATGAAAGAAGCTTTACTGGAAGGATTAGAAGCAGATATCAAAATTGAATCAGATTTGAGCCCTGAACGGATTGAATTCAATCGAATTAGAAAAAATGATGGACTTAAAGCGGCTCTTCAATGGCGCGATGGCACCTAAAACTTAAAAAAGGATATTAAGATGAAATATGGTTTAATTGGCTTAGGTAACTTGGGGACAAACATAGCAAAAAACTTGATCTCATCTGGCTTTAAACTTTTTGTCTATGATAAAAATAGGAATAATTTTAAATCAATAGAATCCCTGAAGGCTATTTGGTGTAATGCGCCCACTGAATTGGCCGCTCAGGTTGACTGTGTGATTACCTGCCTACCATCACCTAAAATATCCAACGAAGTCATGTTAGGTGTTAATGGAGCATTAGCATCAATGAGGCCCGGAACAACTTGGATTGAAACCAGCACAACAAATGTAACTGAACTTAAGCGAATTTCTGATGAAGCAGCAAAGCGTGGAATATCTACTCTAGAAGCACCTGTTACTGGAGGTATCCACCGGGCGGCAGCCGGCAAAATTACTATTCTCGTTGGCGGCGAAAAATTAGTGTTGGAAAAGCACAGAGCTGCTTTGGAGTCATTTGGAGAGCCAATTTTTCATTTGGGTGACGTGGGAACGGCGTCGATTTTAAAGGTTATTACAAATATGTTAGCTTTTATTAACCTAATAGGTGCCGGTGAAGGGCTTTTATTAGCAAAAAAAGCAGGAATTGATTTGCGTGAAGCGTATAAGGCCATTCAGGCCAGTTCTGGTAATAGCGCTGAGTTTGAAACTGTCGCACCCGTTATACTAAATGGAAGTTTCAATACTGCATTCACATTAGGGCTTGCGTGTAAGGATCTTGGCTTAATGATGGAATTGGGTAAAGACTACGGCGTGCCGTTGAAATTTACGGGATTAATGGATCAGATGTTTATCGAAGCAAAAGAAAAATACGGCGCCTCAGAATGGACACCTAATGTTGTAAAGCTTATGGAAGAGAATATTCACACAGAATTACGAGCACCTGGATTTCCTGATCGTATGATGGATGCAGAAAGCGTCAAAAATCACCTATCTAAGACAAAGTCTGACAATTGACCAATATTAAGTTAGGGGTAATAAAATTCTGCCCAATGCGATCTAAACAGTACAAAAATAAAATATACTCAATATCTAATTTGTTAAAAATAAAATTTTCGTATTGATCAAAGTAACAAAGTGTTTGTAATTAATAGCTATATGAATAAACTGATGCTTTATTACTGCCGAATCGAAACAGAATTCCTGCATTCGTTTCATTGTCGTGATGACTAAATATAAATATTTTTGGAGAAAATATATGAAAATCAAAACAATTAACAATAAACCACTTCACAAGAAAATACCTGAAATGGCTAAAGAAGCTAAAGAGGGCAAATTAGAACGCCGTGAGTTTTTGGCATTGGCTACAGCTTTTGGAGCAACAACAGCAACCGCATATGGCCTACTGGGAATTGCAGCGCCTAAAGTTGCCTCAGCAGCTGCAAATAAAGGTGGTATCTTAAAAATATCAATGAGTGTTCGACCATTTGAAGATCCAAGAATTTATGATTGGTCTGAAAAGGGGAACCTAGGTCGCATGGTTTGTGAAACACTGATCCGCTACACTACAGACTCTACGTTTGAGCCAATGCTCTTAGAAAGTTGGTCAGTTAATGACGATGCCACTCAGTATACTTTAAATGTCAGAAAAGGTGTTAAATGGAGCAATGGTGACGACTTTACTGCTGATGACGTTGTGTACAACATCAATGGATGGTGCGAAAAAGACGTTGAAGGTAATTCAATGGCTGGAAGAATGGGCTCTCTTATTGATGCTAATACGAACAAAGCAGCAGCCGGTGCAATTGTAAAATTGGATGATTACACAGTACAGTTGAACCTTCCAAACTCAGATATAACGATCGTACCTGGTATGACTGACTATCCTGCGTTAATCGTGCATAAAGATTTCGACAAAATGGGTAGAAATTTGCAAGAAAATCCAGTTGGAACAGCTCCTTGGAGTTTAGTCTCCCACGCTGTGGAGGAATCAGCAGTATTTGCACGTAGAGATGGATATTGGGGTGATGCACCACATTTGGATGGCCTTGAATTTACAGATTATGGTACTGACCCAGCCGGTGAGATAGCAGCTTTTGAAAGTGGCGACTGTCATGTAAACTATCAAACTACAGGTGATTATATTGATGTTCATGAATCATTAGGCATGGATATTGTTGATGCTGTTACAGCTGCGACAGTTATTGCCAGAGTGAATGTTGGTGTTGAACCTTATACAGACAAACGCGTTCGTAATGCACTTCAAATGGCCTGTAATAACCAAGTTGTTACTGATATTGGTTTCCAAGGTCGAGGATCTGCAGCCGAAAATCACCATGTATGTCCGATCCATCCAGAATATGCGGCTATTGAAAAAGGTGCAAACTCTGGCCAAGCAACAGATAAAGCTGGAGCAATGGCATTAATGGAGGAAGCAGGGATGGCTGATTTCGAGCACGAGTTGATCTCAATTGACGATGCTTGGAGAAGAGATGCTACTGACGCAGTTGCTGAAGAGCTAAGAAGCGCAGGTATAAAGGTTAAGAGAACAATTATACCGGGATCCTCTTTCTGGAATAACTGGACACAATATCCTTACTCAACAACCAGCTGGAACCAGAGACCACTTGGAGTTCAAATCTATGCTTTAGCTTATCGCAGTGGTGAAGCATGGAATGAAACAGCTTTTAGTAATGCTGAGTTTGACTCTCTATTGGCGGATTCACTAAAGGTCGCTGACGCTGGTGCTAGAAGCAAACTAATGGCAAGAATGGAAGCTATTCTTCAAGATTCAGGCATCATGATCCAACCAACTTGGAGAAAATTGTATAGAACAGTCTCTCCAGACGTGAAGGGCATAACGGGAATGCATGCCTCTTATGAAATGCACTTTGAAAAAGTTTCACTTTCATAATTGAAAACAAAATATTCGTTGAGGGAGTAGATTAACTTCCTCAACGAACTTTAGTCAGAAAAGTTTATTTTATGCTCGTTTTCATATTTAAAAGAATAATCGTGTTATTCTTAACGATGATTTGCTTATCATTTATTGTCTTTACTCTTGTAACAATTGAGCCAAATTTGAAAAAACTGGCGCTGAACCAAGCTAATATGAGGATGGAAGAAGCGGCAGTCCAATCTTGGTTAGAAAAACATGGATATAAAAGGCCTTTACTTGTGCAATATGGAGAGTGGCTTGGCAACGCCGTAACAGGTGATTTTGGTTATTCAACTCATTTTCGAAAGCCTGTTAATGAAGTAATTTGGCCCAAAGTAGGTCATACTGGAATCCTGATGTTTTGGGTTTTAATAATTACAATTCCGATATCATTATTTATCGGTGTATTATCTGGAATGCGCGAAGGATCAAAAACTGATCGCACACTATCCATATTCTCCATTATAACGACTTCTGTACCTCAATACGTTAGTGGCATTTTATTCACTATAATTCTCTCATCTTGGCTTGGTTTGTTTAAAGGAGTAGCGAAAGCTGGCAACATCACTTTTGAAAATTTTGCACTACCTGTGTTAACAATAGTTGTCTATGATATAGGCTACATTGCTCGGATGACCCGCGCATCAATGGTCGAAGTAATGAATGCTCAATATGTTAGAACGGCAAGGCTAAAAGGAATGTCGTTCATGTCAGTTGTATTTAAACATGCACTCAGAAATGCATTGATAGCGCCCTTTACCGTGATTATGCTTCAGTTTCCATGGTTGCTCACAGGAGTTGTAATCGTAGAAAAATTATTCAACTATAAAGGCTTCGGATTTTTAATAGTATCTGCTTCAGATCAAAATGATATCGATGTGACTCTTGCATGTGGTGTCGTTGCAGTTGTGCTTGTATTAACCACTCAATTAATTTCAGATATAGGGTACGCATTTTTAAATCCTAGAATTAGGTTTAGCTAAAAATGGAAACGATTAATAGTATAGAAATATGGCAGATATTCTTTATGAGGCTCTGGCCAGCTTGGGTTGCCCTAGCAATTACGTTCTCGGTCGCTTATCGCTTTAAGAAAAATTTGGGTGCCATTGGTCACCTGTTTGATAATCCTGTCGGTTTGATTGGCTTGTTTATTGTATTGTTTTGGATTTATGCAGCAATCTTTGCAGACCTAATCGCCTTATTCGATCCTTTAGAACAATCAGGATTATATCGAAGAAAACCACCTGGCACTGTAAATAGCTCCCTTGGTATTCCTTATATTTTTGGAACCGACACGTTAGGGCGAGATTTATTCAGTAGAATGATCTATGGTAGCCAAATAGTTCTTCTTATTGCCCCTGCCGCAAGCCTTGTAGCCTACGTGGTTGGGATTACTTTAGGCCTACCCGCTGGTTATATTGGTGGAAAATTTGATACGGTATTGTCATTTCTTGCTAACTTAGTTTTAGCATTTCCTGTTATCCTTCTCTTTTACCTTTTAGTAGCACCAGGTATTAGGGAAACTATTTTGCCAAATATTATGGCAGGCGTATTTTTCTTATTTCCAATAGCTTTTGCCGTTTTGATAGTATATTCAAGATTTTCAGATCGACCCAATGTTTTATACCCATCGCTAGCTGTTATTTTCATTATTGGCGCATGGCTATATCTAGGGCTTGCTTTTAACTCAGACCCCTTAGGTTTAGTTTCAATAGATCCAAACGAACTGAATATTTTTGCTGCAGTTGTATTTGCCACCTCACCAGGAGTATTCAGATTGGTAAGAGGTCTCACAATGGATATTAAAACGAGAGACTATGTATCTGCTGCCATGACACGTGGTGAAGGAAGACTTTTTATTATGATCTGGGAAATTCTACCAAATGCCCGAGGTCCTTTAATTGTAGATAGCTGCCTAAGAATTGGTTACGTAACCATTTTATTAGGAACATTAGGTTTTTTTGGGTTAGGTATGGAGCCAGAGAGTCCAGATTGGGGTTCTATGATTAACCAAACAAGAAGTTACATAAGGCTTGTACCAACTATTGTGCTTCCTCCTACCCTAGCTTTAGCTTCGTTTGTACTAGGACTTAACCTCTTAGCCGATGGTCTTAGAGAAGAATCGGTAAAAGACTAATGACCCAAGAAACAATATTAGAAATTGATAATCTTTCGGTATCATTCATGACGCGGTTAACTGATGTACCAGCGGTTATGGATTTCTCAATGAGTATCCATAAAGGTGATGCAATGGGTCTTGTTGGAGAATCTTGTTGCGGGAAATCAACGGTAGCATTGGCCATAATGAAATACCTCGGTGGAAATGGTAAAATTGTTGGAGGAACGATAAAATATCGTGGCCGAGATATGGCAACTATGTCGGAAAAAGAGCTTGAAAAACTTAGGGGATCCGAGATTGCCATGATTTATCAAGAACCAATGGCTTCTTTGAATCCCTCAATGCGAATTTCAAAGCAATTAATGGAAGTCCCGATGTTGCATGAAAACGTGACAAAAGATGAAGCATGGAAACGATCAGTTGAAATGCTCGAAAAAGTTAAATTACCAGATGCTTCAAGGATTATGGATTCATTCCCTCATCAGCTGTCAGGTGGTCAACAGCAACGGATCGTCATTGCAATGGCTTTGCTGTCGAAACCCAGTTTGTTACTTCTTGATGAGCCCACGACAGCTTTAGATGTTACAGTTGAGGCGGGAATTATCGATTTGGTGAAAGGTTTAGGTGAAGAAATCGGGACATCAATGTTATTTGTCTCTCATAACCTTGGTCTAATCATGGAAACCTGTAATAGAATTACGGTAATGTATTCTGGCGAAACTGTTGAAACAGGAGAAATTCAAGAAGTATTTAGAAACATGCGACATCCCTATACAAAGGGGTTACTTCGCTCAATTCCGCTACCCGGAAAAAATAAATATGATTCTCCTTTAGAGGCCATTCAAGGCCAACTTCCGCTCCCCCATGAAAGACCCACTGGCTGTAATTTTGGACCTCGTTGCCCATATTTCGAAGAAAATATCTGTAATAAACATGAAATAAAAATAAAGCCGATTGAAAAACAATCTTCCCATTTAAGTCGATGTGTAAAGATCGATAAAATTGACTGGACCGAAAAAAATTCAAAAAAGAGTACTAAAGAAAAAATAATCTCAAAAACCGAAGTTCTGAAAATTGAAAATTTAAGCAAAGAATACGATGTAGCAGCGAACGCTATATTTGGAGGCAAAAAAAGAGGTACAATAAAGGCAAACGTTAATTTAAATTTTGAAGCCAATACTGGAGAAACTCTTGCAATTGTGGGAGAATCTGGTTGTGGAAAGTCAACGTTTGCAAAAATTTTGTTAGGTTTGGAGGATGCAACTACCGGTAAAGTTAATTTCAATAAAACAAATATAGGCAATATAGGTGTAGAACAAAGAGCGAAAGAAACAGTCGCCTCTATTCAAATGATATTCCAGAACCCTTTTGATACTCTTAATCCAAGCCACTCCGTCGGGTCTCAAATTTTAAGAACTTTGGAGAAAGTAGGAGATGGAGAAACAGTTGAGGACCGCAAGAAAAGAATGAATGAGCTGCTTGATCTCGTCAAATTACCAAGTGAGTTTGCTCGAAGAATGCCTCGGCAATTATCAGGTGGTCAAAAACAGCGCATAGGTATTGCAAGAGCCTTTGCTGGATCACCTAAGGTAGTGGTCGCGGATGAACCCGTATCAGCTCTCGACGTCTCCGTTCAGGCAGCCGTATTGGAATTATTAATAGATATTCAGGAACAATTTGATACAACGATGCTTTTTATTAGCCATGATCTTTCAGTTGTTCGATATGTTGCCGATAGGGTCGTTGTTATGTATTTGGGCAAAGTTGCTGAAGCAGGAACAACAGAGCAAATTTTCTCCCCTCCTTATCATCCTTACACTGAAGCACTTTTATCAGCTGTGCCAATCGCGGATCCAGATATTGAGAAACGTGAGATTGTACTAGAAGGCTCTTTGCCTAGTCCTTTAAACCCTCCATCGGGATGCGTGTTCAATACAAGATGTCCATATATGATACCTGGGAAATGCGACGTGCATGAACCACCAAATCAAGATGTTACAGATGGCCATAAAATTTCATGTCATATCCCACGAGAGGAATTAGCTAAAAAAGGCTCTGTATTCGCCCTAAAGAAAGAATGAGAGCGTGAAAACTCTATTTAGCTAATAGACAGTACTACATTCACTGCTCTAGAATAAATAGTAGACACAATAATATTTAACTTTTTATTTTGCCGTTAAGTTGGTATTGATTGCCGTGTTTGTTATTTATGAAACTGAAAATAATTCTATTTATATGTCAAATGAGTATGAGCAAATAAATGCCAAAAAAAGAAGCAAAAGTTATCTTTACTCCTTCTGGTAAGAAAGGCTCATTCGATGTTGGCACTCCGGTCCTACACGCCGCTCGATCTTTGGGAGTTGATTTGGATAGTGTATGCGGGATGCGCGGAATTTGCTCAAAATGTCAAATTACACCATCCTATGGAGACTTTCCAAAACACGGCGTATTCGTAGAAGACGATGCACTCAGCGAATGGAATAAAGTTGAAGAGCGTTACAAACAAAAAAGAGGATTAAAAGAAGACCGACGTCTTGGATGCCAAGCGAGGATCAATGGAGATATTGTAATAGATGTTCCTCCCGAAAGTCAGGTTCACAAGCAAGTAGTCAGAAAAAGAGTTGAAGCCAGGAATATAATATTAGAACCAACAATTAAGAAATATTATATCGAAGTTGAAGAACCAGACATGCATAAACCTTCGGGAGACTTAGAAAGACTAAAGCATGCTTTATCCCAGCAGTGGTCAATAAAAAATGTCATTGCAAACATAGAGACGCTAAGATCACTGCAAAAAATCTTGCGGCAAGGTGAGTGGAATATCACAGTTGCGATTCATAGTAAAAGCTCTCGTGACTCCAAAGAAATTATAAATATTTGGCCTGGATTTTATGATGGCCCTATTTATGGCGTAGCAGTTGATGTAGGTTCAACAACTATGGCGGCAAATTTATGTAACTTAGAAACTGGTGAGGTTATTTCCTCAGCGGGAGCGATGAATCCGCAAATTCGTTTTGGAGAGGATTTAATGAGCCGTGTCAGCTATTCGATGATGAATACTGGGGGTGATTTGGAGATGACAAAAGCTGTCATCGCTGGATTAAATTCATTATTCAAGGAAATTGCCGAAGAAGCAAAGATAGATAAAAATCTAATTTTAGATAGCGTGTTTGTATGCAATCCTGTAATGCATCACTTATTAATAGGTATTGATCCTTTTGAGTTGGGTCAGGCTCCTTTTGCTTTAGCTACCTCGGAACAATTAAATTTTTCTGCAAAAGAGATAAACCTTGAAATAAATCCTCATGCAAAAACATATATACTGCCATGTATTGCGGGTCATGTAGGAGCTGATGCAGCAGCGGTAGCGCTTTCAGAATCTCCAAACAATTCCGATGACCTGGTACTCATCGTAGATGTTGGTACTAATGCTGAGATAATGCTTGGAAGTAAAGCTAGAGGAGTTTTAGCTTGTTCTTCGCCCACTGGACCTGCATTCGAAGGCGCGCAGATATCTTCAGGGCAGCGGGCTGCTCCAGGCGCAATAGAACGCGTCAAAATTGATCTAACAACCAAGGAACCAAAATTTAAAGTTATAGGATCTGATCTTTGGTCTGATGAAGATGGGTTTCAAGAGTCTATTGCGAACTTTGGTATTACAGGCATATGCGGTTCAGGTATTATCGAAATGGTAGCAGAAATGCGTTTAGCAGGTATCGTAGATGCGCCAGGCTTAATTGGGTCTCCCTCTCAAACTGGTACTGACAGATGTTTTCTGGATGGCAGAACACACTCCTATTTGGTATGGGAATCTGCTTCCGCCGATACGCCAAGAATTACGGTCACAAATAAGGACATTCGGGAAATACAAATGGCTAAAGCTGCCCTCTACTCTGGTGCTAGACTGTTGATGGACAAATTAGGCGTAAAAAATGTTGAACGTATTGTACTCGCAGGTGCGTTCGGAGCTCATATTTCCCCATTACACGCGATGGTACTTGGCATGATCCCAGATTGTGCCCTCGAAAAGGTAACATCAGCTGGTAACGCAGCGGGAACAGGTGCAAGAATTGCATTACTGAATAGAACCGCTAGATCAGACATTGAAGAAGTTGTCAGCAAAATTGAAAAGATTGAAACTGCAATTGAGCCCAGATTTCAAGAGCATTTTGTAAACGCTTCTGCAATACCAAACTCGACTGATCCTTTTCCGATCTTAGAATCTTTAGTTACTCTGCCCAGTGTAAATTTTAATAAATCTGAAACAGATTTGACAAATGGAAACTCACCTCGTAGGCGTCGCCGCAATAAATAGTCTGATAAGTTCAAATACAAGAAAGTGAGCCTACTTTGACTGCAAAAATATACTTAATAGTGGATATCACATCGTCAGATATTAAATTGAGAAATATTTTAAAAAACAATCCTATTGGATGTGTTAGAATCTCCGGAGTGACTGAATCATCTGTTCACGAAAAGAAAAAATTAAAAGAATTCAAAGAGCTATGTCATAGCAACGATATAGCGGTGCTATTGGAAGACAACTATGAATTAGCACTCACGCACAAATTTGATGGTGTTCACTTCACCAAACGGCCCAGCGAAATTCAAAAAATTCTAACATTAAAACCTAAAGATTTTCTTGTCGGTGTTGATTGCTCTTATTCTAAACACCAAGGACTGATAACAGCTGAATTAGGAGTAGATTATATATCATTCAAGTTTGATTATAATAAAAATACTGATAATTCAGATAGTTATTCAGACAACTTAATTTCATGGTGGCATGAAACTATTGAAATTCCCTTGGTTGTAGAAAATGTAAAATCTTTAGATAAAATCAGAGAGTTATCAGTTATATGTGATTTTATATCGGTTCATCCAATATATTGGAACGAAACAAGTAATTTCGATAATATAGTAAAAATCTTAAGCTAGAATTGAAGCTATTTCATGCTCTAAGGATCGAGACATATCCTTTCTCCCCATAAATTGAGAGACCTTACACGGTGAATGGAAGAACAAATCAATTTTTCCTCCCTTTTTATTACTTAAGATCCTAAATAAATGATCTTTAAAGCTAATATTCCCCCACCATCCATAGAACCGCTTATCCTCACCTTCAGGTGCGCTGTAACGAATAGTCACTCCTTGAACATAAAGATTAAGTAACTTTTTATCTGCTTCTATAAGTGCTTGAAATAATGTTGATTTAAAGGGCAGCACTTGCAAACCATCGGACGAAGTACCTTCAGGAAAAAATAACAGTCTCTCTCCCAGAAACAATCGATCTTCAAGACTTTGATTGTTAGCGATAATTTGAGTTTTATCTCTATTAATAAATAGAACTCCCACTATTTTAGCCAACGCGCCAATACCAAGCCATTGAGAAACATCCGATTTTGATACAAAAACAATGTTTTGAACTGCACTTAAAGCAAATATATCTAACCAACTCACGTGATTAGAAACGATACACCCATTTTCTTTCATTGGCTCGCCATATATGTTGTAATCGATTTTTAAAAATCTGAGTGCTAATCGGCTTACAAAACTTACGATAAGGTAAGAACGACGATCCAAATTAAATTTAGATTCAAGAAATTTTAAAGGAATAAAAACAATTAAATTTGTAAATATTAACGAAATTAAGATTAATGCATTAAAAAATATTCTAAAAATTTCTGATTTATTATAATTCTTATCAGATGGTTCTGGGGCTTTGCTAAACCATGTATTCAAATGCTCAAATCCTTTGATAAATATTTTTTCCGTTTTTCTGATCTTTCATCAAGCATCAAAATAAAAAACAAATCAATAGTATTGAACTCAGTATCAATAAAGTAATCAGGTGCAACATGGCAACCAAAACGCAAATAAGTTTTCATAAGGTCTGGAATATTCTTAATACCCTGCACTTCGTTATTATTAGCTCTCTTCAATAGGTAAATCTTATTATCTTGAACTGAGCGTATTGTTTTGGTCAAAGGGGAAACATAACTTTTAAAAATGGATAAAATTGAGTCTTTATGAAGATTAATATCACAGTCATAAAAGCTTCCCAATCCAAACATAATTTTAATATTCCTATTCTCAAGAAAATTAAATAAGAATTGCCACATTTTAAAAAGGGTTAATCCGTTTCGAAAAGTTTGACTAATGCAGATTCTACTTACTTCACAACAAGCCTTCTTACTTCGTAAAATTTCTTTTATTTTAAATTCCTGCGTCGCCTGGAATGTATCGTTTGTTTTTGTTACCAACTTAACTCGCAAAGAACCGACGACAAGCCTTCGGCCATCTGGGTAATCGGCAATACAAATCAAATGCTTACAGACCTCATCATAAACACCCCATTCAATTTTTTTCTCACTATTAAATGTTTTGCCTTTTGATTTAAATTCGTGGCTAAAAACATTATACCTTAAATTAGCAACGGCCTCTAATTCTTTATTGGTCTTAGCAAATTTAATAGACAAACTGTATGACACGTAAATCCTTAACTCTTAGAATTATTCATCTAATGATATTAATGATAAGTTGACCCGATTTATATTTAAGACAACTTTTCCCCTATGTTCAAAATTAACAGTAACCTTTTCACCAATTACAGATTGAACCTGACCAATTCCCCAATCATATTCAGAGGTCAATTGAACCAATGCCCCTGGTTCAAAAACTGAGTCAATCATATCGATTAACAAACACTTTAATAATATGAAAATAAAAACCAAACATATAAAAATACTACTTTAAGATTGATCAATTAAAAGACAAGATTTAGTAAAAAATGCAATGAGAAATAACCAAAAATCATACCTAAAAACACAAACATAATATTACTAAACTTGTGCAATACTAATATAAAATTTGTAGCTATCCAAATCAACCATATTGTACCCAAAAGGGTAAACATAATAGTTATTGTAGGAGAAATCCATAGACCTATAAAGATAATAGCCAAACCTATCGAATGAATAATATCAAACCAAGCCAACATTAAGATAGACTCACGAAAACCACCCTGACCCTTAAAAATCTGGCCAAAATAA